>JALWKC010000001.1 GCA_026996795.1 Lysobacterales bacterium
AAAAAAATCAGCGACTACCAGCCCGTCAAAAAGGGGCTGCCCTTGTGATCGGTCTCCTGATATTACTGGTGATTACCATCATGAGCGTAACCGCCATGAAGACAACCCTTTTGCAAGAAAAAATGGCGGCGGGGCTTAAAAACAACTTTCAGGCGCAAGAAGCGGCCAACTCGGCTCTGCGCAACGGGGAAGCATTTCTGTGGAATTACTTCAAAACCAATAATGGTGTTCAATTGGTGGCGACGGATGATGGTTCCGGTGTCGGAGGCATTTACAAGCCCAACGCTCCGGATATCCAGACTTTTCTGCAATACCGGGATCCGGTCAGTATCGGCCAATCCGTGACTATCGACACCAGCATTTACCCCCGGCCTGCCCGTTATGTGATTGAAGACGTGTGCGCCAAACCCGTGGGTGCCCTTGGCCTGAAAAGCCAGGCCTGCCAAGCCGGCGTGGGCGGAGCCGAGTTTGACGATGGCGGTGGCACGGGCGCTGCCGCCAAACCCCGGATTTTTCGTGTTTCCAGCCGTGGCTGGAGCGGAAACCAGAATGTCTTGTCGGTGGTGCAATCCACTTACATGGTGAAAATGTGAGCGGGCGACCCTCTAGGAGAAATAACATGAAAAACCTTTGGATAAAATCTGTCGTGGCTTTCCTGGTTATGGCCAGCGGGGTGGCGCAGGCAGGCCCCCTGCAACTGACTTCCGAGCCGCTGTTTCTGAACCAGAATGTGCCTCCGGCCATTGCCGTGACCTTTGACGATTCCGGTTCCATGGCCTGGTCGTGGATGCCGGACTCACGCAGCTTTGACTCCAATCGCCGCAGCTTCGCCTCACCGGATTACAATGCTCTGGCCTATAACCCAGACTTTACTTATTTGCCGCCACTAAGGGCAGATGGTACGCCGTTTCCTGATGCCGACTTTACTGCTGCCTGGCGCGATGGGTTTCGCCCGGCTCGCGGTACGCGCAACCTGGCCACTGGTTATCGTGTGACCCGTCTTTACCGAAACCGCGCTAATGGTTCATGGAGTGAAAGTTATGCCAGGGCTGGATACAGCAACACGAATGGCCGTCCCGCTTTTTACTACCGCTGGATTTGTGGGGGCACGCCTAGTCGGGATAACGATGGTTGCTACCAGCGCATTATTGTTGGCCCGGCCGAACAGCAGAACTTTGCCAACTGGTATAGCTATTACCGGAACCGGAACATGCTGGCCAAAACGGCAGTCAGTCGGGCATTTGCCGGCTTTGGTACCGACTTCAAAATCACCTGGCAACAGCTGAATTACCTGACAACATTTACTGCCTTTGACCGGTTTGGTGGACCCCACCGAAATGCTTTTTTTAACTGGTTGTTTTTTGTGCCAACGCAAAGCTGGACGCCGTTACGGGAAGCCACCGTACGTGCTGGCCAGCTTTTTACTGAAAGCAGTTCATATCAGGACCCGGCTTATGGGGGGGAGTTGAGTTGTCAGCAAAACTTCCATATTGCCATTTCGGACGGCTCCTGGAACGGCAGTACCGGCGTAGGCAACAATTACGATAATCAGGCACAAACCCTGCCGGATGGCATGGCCTATGGCCCCGGCACCGGTGAAATGCGTCTGTACGGGGATGACAATCGTGATACGCTGGCCGACGTAGCTTTTTTCTACTGGGCCAACGACTTGCGTCCTACGGCCAATAATGTACCGACCTACCTGAAAGACTTTACCGCCAGCGATGGCAGCGTGATCAATGTACCTCAGGGTGACGACCCGTGGGCCTATCCCGGCATTTACTGGAATCCAAAGAATGATCCGGCCACGTGGCAACACATGGTCAACTTCAACGTGGGGTTGGGTATTGAAGGGAATTTGCCATTCCCCGGTGCTTTGCCGCAACTCCGGGATGGCACAATAAACTGGCCCAGCACCGGGTCATCGGCAGGTCGTGTGGATGATGTGTGGCATGCATCACTCAATTCCCGTGGCAAATATTTCAGTGCCCGTAACCCGCAGCAACTGACTAGCGCCCTGAGCAAGGTGGTCAATGCCATTATTGAGCGGCGTTCTTCTGCCAGTGCATCCGTGGTCTCCACCAGTATTGTGACTGCGGCAACTGCCGTTTTCCGCGGCGCTTTCGATACTTCTGACTGGTCTGGTTCCCTGATTGCCCAACAGGTCAACCAGGATGGCACTTACGGCAGCATTCTTTGGGATGCTGCCTGTAAACTGACTGGTGGTTTTTGTCCGGCGGTCAATACCACAGTGGCCCAGACGCGGACACCGGCAACACGTCAGATCTATGTTTTTGACGAAGCGCAAAATGCAGTTGTTCCATTTAATATCAGTGATATTAGTAGCAAATTACGGAACAAACTAACAGATCTGGATATTGTTGCTAGTGGTAATGCCACTGATGCCGAAGTGATTGACTATTTGCGCGGCGACCAAACCCGTGAAATCAAAAACGGCGGCGTGTTCCGCAATCGGCGCGTGGTTCTTGGTGACATCATCAACTCTTCGGCCAAGCTGGTGCGTGGCCCCAGCAGCACCTATAACGACGAAAATTTCCCGGCTGGAACCCCGGAAGCCACGGCGGCATCATCTGGCAGTGGCTATGAGGACTTCAAGACCACTTATCAAAATCGCAACAATATGATTTACGTGGGTGCCAACGATGGTATGCTGCATGCCTTTAATGCCCAAATCGGGTCCGGCTCAGATGGCGATGAGATGTGGGCCTTTATCCCATCCAAGGCGGCTGAGAATATGAATGAATTGCCAAAGCCGGACTACGAACACCGCAGTTACGTGGATGCCACACCCACAGTTCGGGACGCGTTCATCGATGGCGGTTGGTCAACCGTGCTGATTTCTGGTCAGCGCTATGGTGGACAGTCCTTCTTTGCCCTGGATGTGACCAATGGCAATGCAACCCAACCCACCTTCTTGTGGGAGTTCACCGACGATGATGATCCTGACCTGGGTTACACATACGGCGAGGCGGTGATCGCACGGATCAAAAGTGGCGATCGCTGGGTAGCCTTGCTGCCTAACGGTTATAACAGTTCAGTGCCGGATGGCAATACGGGCAGTGGCGCGGCAGTTCTTTATGTGGTGGATCTGGAAACCGGCGCCATTATCCGCAAGTTCAATACCGGTGTCGGTAGCGCGGGCCAACCCAATGGCATGGCCACTCCAGTGGTGAGCGATATCTGGAACAACAGCACGCAACAGCCTGGCATTGATCACATTGCCGAGTTTGCTTATGCAGGCGACCTCTATGGCAACCTGTGGCGCTTTGATTTACAGGATGACGACCCCTCCAACTGGACCATGACACGACTGATCGATGCCGATGGTGTGTATGAGCGCCCGATTACGACTCAACCGCGATTGTTCTCCAGCAACCAGCCGGGGCAATATGATGTGCTGGTCACCTTCGGAACAGGCAAATACATCGAGCTGTCCGACCGAACCATTTTTGGCGTGGACACCCAGTACGTGGTGGGTATTCGGGACCGGGTGAATGATAGCAGCTTCAAAGATCTTAAAATTAATGACAGCGGCTTTGTCCTGCAAACTGCCTCGCTGAACGGGGCCAATAAACGTGTCCTGACTGACAATCCCGTTCCACCAACGGCCTATGGATGGAAACTGCCCTTGCCAGAACCCGGTGAAC
Organism: Lysobacterales bacterium; assembly: GCA_026996795.1. Taxonomy (GTDB): domain Bacteria; phylum Pseudomonadota; class Gammaproteobacteria; order Xanthomonadales; family Marinicellaceae; genus S144-45. The sequence goes on from JALWKC010000001.1 coordinate 3,669, forward strand.
GCATGGTCAGCCGCATGTTGCGTGACAGTTTCCGCCGCGAGTTGCTGTTCATTACCACTATTCCCAATGGTGACGATCCCTGTCAGCCCGGTGGCGAAAGCTGGATCATGAACGTGGACGCTGAGACCGGTGGTAAACCCCGCACGCGTAAATTCCGTAATAATTCGGCCGACGGCATTCTGGTGAATGATATCGTGGTTGGTGCCTCTGTGCTGGGATTTGGTGGCGGTGGTATCGAGCAGTTTATTATTGACGTCTCTGGTGATGACCCAACTGCTGATGGCAGCACGCCGCTGACTGAAACTGTTGATGACTTTGCCTGGCGTCGCCGGAGTTGGCATAACGTTCTGATCGACCAGTAAAGGATGAAACCTATGAAACTTAACAAGACATTTGGCAGCGTGTTTGTCCTGATAACCATGCTCGTGCTCGGACAGGTTTCAGCACAACAGGTGCTGCCAGCAGAGCAGATAAACAACCAGTCCGTTGACGTGGATGTGCTACAGAAGCTACCGTTTGACGCTGTCGACACTGAAGCAGGAGTCATCACCCTTGATGGCGTTGACTATGAGTTAAACCTCATTGATGATGGCTATTTTTCCAGGCAACAGCAGTGGAAATCATTAAAGCAGTTACGGAGCGGAAAAAAGTATATTGTGCATATCTACTTTGACAACGAAGCTGCCATGAAGCAGAAAAAAGGCGGTTCTGTGGTTTACATTGGTGAATTGCCGCCACCTTATTGATTGGGGAGAAAGACAATGAAACAAAGCCGGGGTTTTACCTTGATCGAACTGCTTGTGGTCGTGGCGATTATTGCCATCCTGGCAAGCTTTGCCTATCCCAGTTATCGCCAATACGTGCAGCGTTCCAAGCGTTCGGAAGCGCATAATCTGTTACTGGATGTGGCCAACCGCCAGGAGCGGTATTACGCTAATAACAATGCCTATGCGCCGGATCTCGGCACCCTGGGTTTCACAACACCTTTACGGTCAGAACACAACTATTACCGCATTGACATGAATGTGCCCGGTGGTGGAGGGGCGGCATACACCATTATCGCTACCGCCATTAATGAGCAGGCTGCTGACACACCCTGTGCAACAATCGGTTACAACTCCCTGGGCCGTAAATGGGGAACTACTGACGAGTGCTGGGGCGGCTAGTAAACGCTTAGGCCTGAGGAGGGAGATGGCCGGGGCTTTTCGCTTCAACAGCGAAAATTAGGCTGTAACAAGGAAGCAAAACCTAGCGTTTTGCTTCCTTCAGGATGCGCTGTTTGTCCCGGTTCCAGTCACGTTCTTTCTGGGTGTGACGCTTGTCGTGGGTGCTTTTGCCCTTGGCCAGGGCGATTTCCACTTTGACCTTACCATTTTTCCAGTACATTCTTTTGGGAATGATGGTTAGCCCTTTTCTTTCCACCGCGCCAATCAGTCGTGCCAGTTCTTTTTTGTGCAGGAGCAGTTTACGTGTGCGCATGGGGTCGGCGTCCACATGCGAAGAGGCCGACAAGAGTGGCGTGATGGTGCAGCCAAACAGCCAGGCTTCGCCATTTTTCAGCAGCACGTAGCTCTCATTAAACTGCACACGGCCTTCACGCAGGCTCTTCACTTCCCAGCCTTCCAATACCAGCCCGGCTTCGAACTCTTCCAGAAATTCGTATTCGAAACGAGCCCTTTTGTTGACGGCAATGACCGGGCTGTTTGATTTGGTTTTTTTCTTTTTCATCAGGCTGCTGATTGTATGGATACTGCCGGTAAATTGCTATGGCCAAACACGAGAAAATTAAATTTCGCAGTCTCACTGGAAATTCCTTTCTCAGCCGGGAATTGAATTAAAATAAGCCTTTGCCAACAAACCAGAAGCGCATGGCCGAAATCCACCGCAAAGCCTTGCTGTCTTACCCAGCTCAGGACGTATTCAAATTGATCAATGACGTGCCACGTTACCCGGAGTTTTTGCGCTGGTGTGTGGACTCGCACGTGCTGCAACAGACTGACAACGAAATGCTGGCTGGATTGACCGTTTCCATTGGGGGTTTCCGGCAAAAATTCACCACCCGCAATACGGCAGAAACCATATTAGAAAGCGGTCGCCCCGCCCACTGTTTGTGTATGCAACTGGTCGAAGGGCCATTCCAGCATTTGCAAGGGCGTTGGCAGGTAATCGCACTGGCGGAAAATGCGTGTCAGATTGAACTGTTCCTGGGGTTTGAGTTCAAGGCCGGGTTGGTGCAAGCGGCCTTCAGCAGCGGTTTTGGCCGGGTGGCCGAACAATTGGTCTCGGACTTCGTCAACCGGGCTCATCAGTTATTAAAAAATCCGCAAAACAGTTAAAAAGCATGGAAATAAACGGGTAGAAAACCCTGGAGTGCCAATGAACCAAAATAGCCAGAATGACTTTATCCGTGCTGAAGTGGCCTACGCGACACCGCAAAAACAAGTGGTTATTCCAGTCAGTGTGCCATCCGGGAGTCGCATTGATGACGTCATCAAGGCTTCCGGCATTCTGGAACAGTTTCCGGAGATTGACCTGCAAGCACAAGCGGTGGGCATTTTCAGCCAGTTAAGGAAACTGGAGGACACGGTTGAAGCAGATGACCGGGTCGAAATCTACCGGGGCTTGATTGCCGACCCGAAAGAAGTACGCCGCCGGCGTGCCGCACAACAGAAGAAACAGGGTATCATTCGCTGAACCACCGGCTCATTTCAACGGCCCATCATCAGCACCCGAGCCGTTCAGTTGCCAGTAGTTTGCTTGGTCGGGGCTTTGTCTTCGTGGTTAAAGTAGTTGTCTTCAATGCGGCTGACCTGGCCGTCTTTAAAGTGAATGACCAGTTTTTTTACCGGTAGAAACTTGCCTTTGATTTTTGATGTGTTGACGTAATCCCACCGGTCCTGATGAAACGGATCCGCGATGGCCGGCGTGCCAAGAATCAAAGCCACCTGGCGTTTGGTCATGCCAATCTTGACTTCCGCAACATCGTCTTTTTTCAGGATATTGCCTTGCTGGATGGGCTGTTTGTACAGGCAGGCGGTTGAAAGCAACAGGGAAAGGCCAATCAGCACGGCGGAGAAAAATGTTTTCATGAGGCAGGCTCGGTAATTCGGATGGCTGAATGATACAATAAAAGCCGATAAAAACCGATAAAAACCTAGGACGGAACCAGCCATGGGACGCCAGTTTATCAAGCAAGCGGGTCTGAAAGTGACCGCACCGCGTGTGCAGATTCTCGAATTTCTGGAAAAGCACCCCGGGGAACATTTTACCGCGGACGACCTTTACCAGCGTTTTCGTGACAGTAAAGCCGATATTGGCTTGGCCACCATTTACCGCGTGCTGAACCAGTTTGAAGCCGCGGGCCTGGTGATCAAGCACCAGTTTGAAAATGGTCAGGCCCTGTATGAGCTGGAAACCGGCGAACACCATGATCACATGGTGGACGTGGAAAGTGGTGAAGTGATTGAGTTTTTCAGCCCCGAGCTGGAAAAATTGCAAGAAAAACTGGCCGATGAACACGGTTACGAACTGGTGGACCATAGCCTGGTGCTGTACGTAAAGAAAAAGAAAAAATAACATGGAAATTTACAAGTCCTTTTACCTGGAGGCCGCTCACTGGCTACCCAATGTGCCAAATGGCCACAAATGCGGCCGCTTGCATGGGCATTCCTTCAAGGTCACCATTTACGCTTCCGGGACAGTCGGCAGGGAAACGGGCTGGATCGTGGATTTTGCCGAACTGAAATCCGCATTCAAACCGCTTTATGACAGGCTTGACCATTCCTGCCTGAATCATCATGAAGGGCTGGAAAACCCCACCAGTGAAAACCTCTGCCTGTGGATTTGGGACCAGCTCAAACCGCGCTTGCCGGCCTTGTCGAAAATTGAAATCAATGAAACCTGTACCTCGGGTTGCGTGTACTGTGGAGAGTCCCAGACATGAGCCAGCATGATGGGGCAAAAACGCTCAAAAAAACCCAGGGACTATTGCAACAAGGCTACCTCAAGGATGCCCTGAAAATTCTTGCCCGACTGGCAGCAGACAAGCCCGCAACGCCGGGATTGAACACCACTTATGGCACGGCCCTGGCTTCCGCTGGCCGCTGGGCGATGGCAAGCACTTACCTGAAAAAGGCCTTGCAGAATCATCTGGACCAACCCGATGTGCTCAATAACCTGGCGATCTGTCATCGCGGCCTGGGCAAATACCGCGAAGGGCTGGATAATCTGGAATACGCCTTGCGCTTGGCCCCTCGTTTTGTGGATGCCTGGATCAACAAGGGCAATCTGCACAATGACTTGCAGGAGCCGGCCAAAGCCGCCCTGTGTTTTGCTCGGGCCGTGAAACTGAGACCGGGTGACAGCGGGCCATGGCGCTCTCTGGTGTACAGCCACCTGGCTGCTGGCCAGGCGCACAAGACACTGGAGATGTCACGTCAGGCACAGGAACGCTTTCCCAATGAGACCGCCTTCATTGCTGCTGAAATAGCCGCCTTGCAGGCCCTGGAAAAACAAACTGAAGCGCTGGAACGGGCTCGTCAATGGGAACAGCAAAGCCAAAGTCCCGAGGCCATAAAAACCTGCCTGCAGGCAGCCAGACTGACTGGCCAGACCGAAACACTGAGCGCTGAAAAACAGCGACTGAAAAGGCGCTACGGTCAATTGCCGGACGACGAAGCATCAGCAGATGGACCGGATCCCCGTCAGTACGTTTCCTGAGCGCGGTCTTGAAACGTGATTGCTAACATGATCAGGGCAGGGCGATTGACTCGGTATC
>JALWKC010000002.1 GCA_026996795.1 Lysobacterales bacterium
TTTCCCAGCGTTGGGTTTTTGATGTGTTGAAATTGACATGGGCGGTGGAGCCAACCGGATTGTAGGGATCGAGAATGGCCCTGATCGGGCGATTCTTGTCACGCTCGGCAAGTGAGATGGCGGCAATAATGCGCTCGCAAGCCATATCAGCCAGCTCTTCGTACATGAGCTGGGCAGGATAGGTCTTGCCTTTGCAGACCAGGTGATTGTCCAGCCATTGCCGTGTGATGCGCTTTAACCCGCCAAACAAATGCAGGGGCAGGTCGCTGCCGGTATTGCGTTTCAGGTGATAAAGCAAGCGTGTGGTCAGGTGATAGATCAGGCTGGAGCGACGCAGTTCATTTGTGTGCACCAGATTAAGGTGAATGCCTTCTCCAATAATCCCCTGGTTTTTTGTGATGGAAGGCCCGATCAGGTCCGGGGTCAGTTCCAGGGTGGAATCCTCCGTGAACTTGGCAGTCAGCCGGTCTTCGGGGATTTCTGTGCGGTAACCGGAGACTCGTGGAAAGCGTATCTCCAGGTGATCCCTCTCCGGCCGAACTGCCTTGACCTGAATGGTTTCACGGGGCGGCTGGGGCGGAGCGACCACTGGCTTGGCGGTAAAATCAAACGGTATGCCCAGCACATCGGCATACTCTACATTAAACAGCCCTCTTTCGTTGAGGTCATAGGACTGACGGCGCAATGCCCGGCCAATCACCTGTTCACAAAGCAATTGGGTGCCGAAAGCGCGCACGCCCAAAACGTGGGTGACGTTATTGGCATCCCAGCCTTCGGTGAGCATGGAAACCGAGACGACACAACGGATTGATTCCCCAAGTGTGCCAGGCTTGCCAACTGTATTCATGACCTCGCGCAACAGGGTTGAATCGTCAATGCCCTTGCCGGAACGCAGGCGGTGAGCCAGTTCGCCACCCCGCTCCATGATTTCGCGCTTGAATCGCTCGATCTCATCCGCTGCCATGGTGCGGAAATTTTTGTCCAGCGATTCGCCTGATTCCAGTTGTTCACTGTCAATCAACAAGGTTCGGGGGCGGGGTAACGGGTTGCCGTGCTCGTCGAAATTGCGGAACAGCTCCAGGCGGCCGTTTTCCAGGGTGGTGGAACCGTCTTCATTTTTCCGATGAAAGCCGGAGATGTAATCATAGACCAACTTGGAAGTGGCCGTGTTGTTGCAGACGATAATGAAGCAGGGCGGGATGCGCAGGTCGGCCTCTTGCCACAGCTCGAAGGTCTTCTGGTAGTGGCCATAGAGGGCCTCAAGCGCGGTCTTGAGCGGGGTGGGTAACTTCAATGGGTCGAGGGTTTTGGCCTGCCCCCTGCCCTTCTTGGGCATGTCCTTGCGAATGTGTTCCCACAGGTTACGAAACATGGGCATTTCATCACCCGGAATATTGTCAGCCACCGGCACCCGTGGCAGCTTGACGATGCCACATTCGATGGCATCCATCAGCGAGAAGTCACTCATGGTCCAGGGGAACAGGGTGCCTTCGGCGTAACCCGATCCGCTGAGAAAAAACGGCGTGGCGGACAGATCAATCACCCGCGCCACACCCAACTGACGGTTCACGGCTTCGAGTCCGGAAATCCAAAGTCGTGCTGCCTCCTTGTTTTTTTCCGCTTCTTTCCTTTCCTCGCCTTTTTTTTGCTCTTCCTCCGTGTTGCCAGGCTTTTCACGGTAACAATGGTGGGCCTCATCATTGATAACCAGAATATTCTTCATGCCCATCAACTCAGGCATAACACGTTGCAGCATCTGCCCTTCTGTCTCCGTGGTCTGCAAGGGTTTACCATGGCCCTGGAGTAATGCCCGTGCACCTTTGGAGAGCTCCATGCGTTCGCGCAATTTGAAAGCGTGATAATTGGTG
>JALWKC010000003.1 GCA_026996795.1 Lysobacterales bacterium
AATTCCCGCATTCGTTAAGCTGTCCATTGATTTCAATGCAATAACCAAAGGCCCTTGTCTTGTGAAAACCCTCAAGCACCTGATCGAAAAAAACCGCCAATGGGCGGATACCATCCGGCGCCAGCAAGCGGATTTTTTTGAGCAGCTATCGCACCAGCAAACCCCGGATTATCTGTGGATTGGCTGCTCAGACAGCCGGGTGCCCGCCAGTCAGGTTGTGGGCGTGGCGCCGGGGGAAATTTTTGTGCACCGCAATATTGCCAACACCGTGATGCACACCGACCTGAACTGCCTGTCGGTGATTCAATACGCGGTGGAGGTGCTGGGCATCAGGCACATTATCGTGTGCGGTCACTATGGCTGTGGCGGCATTCGCGCCGCCATGGAAAACCACCAACACGGCCTGATTGATAACTGGTTACTGCACATCAAGGACACGCAGCGTTTCCATGCCGCCGAACTGGAACTGCTGGATACGGAAAAGCGTTTCCAGCGCCTGTGCGAACTGAACGTCATCGAGCAGGTCAAGAACGTGGCCCACAGCACCATCGTGCAAAATGCCTGGAACCGGCAACAGCCCGTGCACGTGCATGGCTGGATTTACGATCTGGGCAATGGTCTCATTACCGACCTGGGCTGTGGGGTTTCCAGCCAGGAAGAATTGCAAGCACTGGATGCGGGCTCGACAGTTACGCCGGGGTGAGCGCGGCCTGTTTCTGCAGTTTTTTCAGGGCCATTTTTTTCTTCAGGGGCGACAGGCGATCAAGAAAAACAATACCTTCCAGGTGATCCAGCTCGTGCTGGATACACACCGCCAGCAGGCCATCGGCCTCCATTTCGAAAGGCTCCCCGTGTTTGTCCAAAGCCTTGACCTTGACGCGCTCTGCACGCTTGACCTTGGCGTAGATGTCCGGCACGGACAGGCACCCTTCCTCGCACACCTGTTCACCCTCCGCTTCAATAATTTCAGGGTTGATAAAGCACAGAGGCTGATTTTTTTCTTCTGACAAATCCATCACCACCAGCCGGACATGGCGATCCACCTGCGTGGCCGCCAGACCGATACCGGGCGCTGCATACATGGTTTCCAGCATGTCATCGGCCAGTTGGCGAATGCTTTCGTCCACGGTTTCCACCGCTTTGGCCTTGGTGCGCAAGCGTTTGTCAGGCAAGGTGAGTATGGGCAAAATGGCCATGAGGTCTCATCAGGTTTGTCAAAGGGCTAGTTTAGCCGATTTGACCACGAGAGAGAACACGCCCCCTGATTTCGTGCAAAAACCCGCTTTTTTAGGGTAATCTGAAGGATGTATCACAATTTTTTGTTTTACTCGGCACCCAAAATGGCTAAACTAAACTCACTTTAAAATCAAAGGGTTGTTAGCGATGCTTAAAAAACAACATTTAATTGCAGCGCTGTTCTGGCTGGCCGCCTGGGCGGCATTTGCCGGAGAGGAGCCTGCAAGCAGTCAAGGGGTGGAGCTCAACCCGTCGCACCCGGATGTGTATGTGGTGCAGAAAGGCGATACCTTGTGGGATATTTCGGCCCGGTTTCTCAAGTCCCCCTGGCTGTGGCCGGAAGTCTGGCACGCCAACCCCCAGATTGAAAACCCGCACCTTATCTATCCGGGCGACCGCATCAGCCTGGTTTACGTGGATGGCAAGCCGCAACTGCGACTGGAGCGCGGTCATCCCACGGTGAAGCTGGGACCACAAGCACGGGCCATTGATCACGATCAGGCCATCACGGCCATTCCTCTGGATGCCATCAAGCCTTTCCTGGAAGACCTGCGTATCCTGTCAGATGAAGAGCTCAAAAACGTGCCCTACGTGGTGGCCATAAGCGAAGACCG
>JALWKC010000004.1 GCA_026996795.1 Lysobacterales bacterium
ATCGAGGACCTGAGCCACGATGGCCGTGGCATTGCCCGGGTGGGCAAAAAAGTGCTGTTTGTCAACGGCGCCTTGCCTGGCGAACGGGTGATTGCGCGTTATATCGGCGGCACGCGCCAGTTTGACGAGGCCCGCGCCGAAATCATTCTGGAGCCATCGCCGGATCGGGTCGAACCCAAATGCGAATTTTACGGCGTCTGTAACGGATGCTCGATGATGCACCTGGCGCCGGAAAAACAGATTGCCTTCAAGGAAAACACCTTGCGCCAGAACCTGGCCAAGATCGGCCATGTGCAGCCGACGCAGTGGCTGTCGGCGCTCACCGATGCTCAGTGGCACTACCGTCGGCGGGCACGTCTAAGTGTGCGTTACGTCAAGGGCAAAGACCGCGTGCTGGTGGGTTTTCGGGAAAAAAATGGCCGCTACGTGGCCGACATGAAGTATTGCCACGTTCTCAAGCCGCCATTGGATCAGTTGATTCAGCCCTTGTCCGAACTCATTGGCAGCCTGCGCATTCGTCAGTACATCGCGCAAATCGAGGCTTCGGTTGGGGAGGAAGACACCGCCCTGATTTTCCGCCACCTGAAACCGGTCAATGAAGCCGACCGGGAAAAACTACTGGCCTTTGCCGAAAAACACCGGCTAAGGATTTTTCTGCAACCCAAAGGGCCAAAAACCGTGCACGAAATCACCGCCGGTGGCCAGCCACTGTTTTTCACTTTTCCCGAGGACGACATTCGCCTGCAATTCGAGCCGGCTGATTTTATTCAGGTCAACGAGGGCATGAACCGCAAAATGCTACACCGGGTCAAGGCCTTGCTCGACATCCAGCCGGATGACCGGATCCTCGATCTGTTTTGTGGCCTGGGCAACTTTACCTTGCCGCTGGCGCGCCACGCTGCGGCTGTCACTGGTGTCGAGGGCGACGAAGGGCTGATTCAGCGCGCGCGCCTCAATGCCGAAATCAATGGTCTGACCAACGTCGATTTTCACGCCGCCGACCTGCGTCAGGACCACAGTCAGTCGCCCTGGTTCAAGCAGGACTACAGCAAAGTCCTGATCGACCCGCCGCGCAGCGGAGCCTGGGAAGTGCTGCCACTCATCGCCCGCACCGGGGCCGAGACGCTGGTTTATGTATCCTGCCACCCGGCGTCTCTGGCGCGTGATGCCGGACGGCTGGTGAACGAGCTGGGCTACGAACTCGTTTCGGCGGGTGTGATGGACATGTTCCCGCACACCTCACACGTGGAATCCATTGCCCTGTTCAAGCGGCGAACGGTGTGATGTTCACAGGCCGTTCAGCGGAACTGTGGTAAAATTCAGCGCATGAAATTACTGGTTCTGCTCACTGCTTTTCTGCTCAGCCATTACCTGCCGGGCATCAGCCGATTACGGCCGTTTGGCTGGTATCGCTGGTGGGCGCAAAAAGTTATTCAGTGGGTGCCGGTGCGCTCTGGCGAATTGCTGGTGCTGCTGATTGTTGGCCTGCCCACGCTGCTGATTTCCGTTCTGTTGAACATGTTAGTGGGCGACAACCACTTGCTGCAATTGCTGGTTTCTACTCTGGTGGTGGCCTGGTGTCTGGGACCAGACAGCGTCCGTGCGGAGGTCAGGGCGCTGCAGGACAAAGCTCGCGCAGCCCGGCAAGGCGACAGCCAGGGCGATGTGCCCAGCCAGCTCATGCAGGGCAGGGAACCGGTCACCCAACGATTCAGCATTGCCGAATTCAACGAAGTGGATCGCATCACCCAGGCCACGCTGGAACGCTGGTTTGCGGTTTTTTTCTGGTTTCTGGTGCTGGGCATTCCCGGTGCCTTGCTGTATCGGCTGACCGAACGCCTGA
>JALWKC010000005.1 GCA_026996795.1 Lysobacterales bacterium
GTGGCATTGGCGTAACGTACCGGAATCATTTCCAGCGAGGCATCGGATTTCTTGTCGATGGCCCGCACAATGGCGCTGAGGCGGTCCACCTCGTTCTTGCGTTCGGAAATCACCAGCGTGTTGCTGCCCTTGTGGGTGATGATTTTGGCCTTGTTGTTCAGTCCTTTCAAAATGGCCGCCACCTGGGTGGCCGGCACGTGTTGGGCCTTGATGATGCGGGTGATGAACTGTTCGCCGTGGCCTTTGCTGTCGAGTACTGGCACGGCATCCACATCCGGCACAATCTTGATGGCCCGGCCGGTGTCGATGGCGCTTAAACCGTTGACACTGAGCACGGCCAGAAAGGTGTCGTAGATTTCACTGGCCGGCACCGGGTGGCCGGAAATGACCGTGACCTTGCCGCTGACAGACGGATCGACGATGAAGTTCTTGCCTGTGATGTCCGCCACGGTTTCAATCAGCAGGCGAATGTCCGCGTCTTGCAGGTTGAGGGTGTGGGTTTCATCCGCCGCTTGGGCGGCCCAGGCAGTGGTTAGTAACAGGGTAAAAAACAGGCCAAGCAGGCAGAAGGCGGTTCGCAAACTGGGACGGCGCGTTTGGCGTGGTGTCATGCGGGTTTCCTGCATCAGAGTAGGGTGAGCGAATTGTCCGCATTGTAGCATTGCCGGCGGTGGCTTCAAGTCATGCCAGTGAATGGGTTGTTTCGAATGGCGCCGGCTTCACTGCGCGGCTTTCAGGGCGCTGAGGTCCAGTTGCAGGGTTTTGTTGCGGCCATTGCGCCGCACAGTAACGGTGACCTGCGAGGCGCCTTCCAGGTCGCGCGCCAGGCTCATCATGTTGGTGGGGGAAATGGCTTTGCCATTGATGGCGGTGATAAGGTCGTTGGACTTGAGGCCGGCCCGTTGCAACAGGGTGCCCTGACGCAGGGCCGAAACGCGCAGGCCGGAGCCGACTTTGCCGCCTTCAGTGATGGGCACCACCTGAATACTTTTGGCAATTTCCTCAGGATCAACCAGGTATTTCTGGCGAATGGCGTCCAATTGCGCCTGCTGGGCCCGGGTGGTCGGTTTGTTGCCGCGAATGCCGGGCAGGGCAGCCGGCTGAGTGGCGCGGGCATTGGAACGAGACTGGCGTGTGGTGCCATTGGCAAACTGGCCGGGGCGGGCCATGGGGATTTTTTCCTCGCGCCCGTTATGGCGCAGAATCACGTAATCGGGATAAATGGCCACCAGTTCGGCCAGGCCAAAAACCGCATCGCCCACGGCAAAGCTTTTTTGCTGGCCCTGTTTGTTGTCGATAAAAGCCAGTCCGCTTTTGGGGTCGTCTCCGGCCATGGTGCCGGTCAGACGCAACTCCAGCTGCGAAACCGGCGCACTGGCCGCGGCAGTGGCCTGATTGGGACGCCCAAACAGGTTGAAATCCGAGCCGGCGGCAGGTTGAATGCGGCTGCTGGCATTTTCCGTCGCGTTCACGGTGATGCCACCGTCCAGGCGGGGATCGGGCGGCTGCCAAAGAAAAAACGCCAGCCAGACCAGCGCCAGTGCGCCGAAGGCCAGCCACAGCGCCAGTGACACCAGCCGCGGATCGCGCAGCCAGTCAGATCGCATCAGCGCAGTGGCTGTGTGAGTGCGCGTGCTGGTCTGGCTCGGTTTCACTCGCTGTCGTCCCCGGTGTTTTGGCTGCTGCCTTGCTGCATGGCTTGCAGGGCCTTCCGGCGTTGTTGATCGTGCTGCTTTAATTGCTCCTGCACCGCTTTGGCTTTGTCCATCTGCTTTTTGTAACCGCTCAGGGCGTGAGAGGCGTTTTGTGTGCTTGCAGGGGTTTCGGCAGTGGCCTGGTCATTAGTCGATGCATTATCGTTGTCCGGGCCACCGCAGGCGGTCAGCGCCAGGGCCAACAGCACGGCGAAAAAAGCTGGGAGCCTGTTTGTGCTCATGTTCAGAATTCCTCGTCGTTCATGGCCATCAGCGTATCGGCGCCGCTGCGCAGGGTGGCAGCGTGGGTGCCGGCGCGGGGCAGCAGGCGCTTGAAGTAAAAGTCAGCCGTTTTTTGTTTGGAACGATAAAAGTTTTGTCCCATGGGGCCGCCTTTTTCCAGCTGTTCCGTGGCCACCTGCGCCATGCGCGCCCACAACCAGGCCAGCAGAACATAACCGGAAAACATCAGGAAGTCCACGCTGGCCGCGCCGACTTCTTCCGGATTCTGTTGCGATTTAGCCGCCAGTTCCTGGCTCAACTGCTGCCATTCCTGCAGGTAGCGGCTAACGGTTTCCGCATACGGGCTGTCGGGGTGCTGGTCAAGAAAGGCCTGTATCTCCTCGGCAATGGGGCCTAATTCACCGCCTTGCATTTTCAGCAGTTTGCGGCCCAGCAGGTCCAGTGCCTGAATGCCGGTGGTGCCTTCGTACAGGGTAAAGATGCGGCCATCACGAATCAGCTGTTCCATGCCGTGCTCACGTATGTAGCCGTGGCCGCCATACACTTGTACCCCCAGATTGGTGGCTTCAATGCCGCTTTCGGTGATAAAGGCTTTGACGATGGGGGTCAGAAACGCTTGCAGTTGGGCGGCCCGCTGTTTGACCGCTTCGTCATCGGAATAACGGGTTTTTTCGATTTGCTGGGCGGTGAAATAGGCCAGCGCGCGGTTGCCTTCGGCCAGCGCCTTCATAGTCAGCAGCATGCGCCGAACGTCCGGGTGCACAATAATCGGATCAGCCGGCTTGTGCGGGTATTTGGGGCCGGACAAGGAGCGGCTTTGCAGGCGTTCGCGGGCGTAATCCAGGGCGCCCTGATAGGCCGCCTGGGAGACGGCCAGGCCCTGCACGCCGGTGTTGATGCGCGCGCCATTCATCATGGTGAACATGTGATTCAGGCCGCGATTTTCCTGACCCACCAGCCAGCCTGTGGCGCCGTCAAAATTCATCACGCAGGTGGACGAGCCTTTCAGGCCCATCTTGTGTTCCAGCGAGCCGCAGCTGACTGCATTGCGTTCACCCGGCTGATTGTTTTCATCGGGAATGAACTTGGGCACCACAAACATGGAAATGCCTTTGGTGCCAGCCGGCGCATCCGGCAGGCGCGCCAGTACCAGGTGGACGATGTTTTCAGTCAGGTCGTGTTCACCGGAGGTGATAAAAATCTTGGTGCCGGTAATGGCGTAGGTGCCGTCTTCCTGCGGCACGGCCTGGGTTTTCAGCAGGCCCAGATCCGTGCCGCAATGGGGTTCGGTCAGGCACATGGTACCGGCCCACTGGCCGGTGGTCAGCTTGGGCAGATAGGTGCGCTTGAGTTCATCGCTGCCGTGGGCATCCAGTGCTTCGCGTGCGCCGTGACCCAGCATGGGGTAGTCGGCCCAGGCCGGGCAATAGTAGGTATTCAGTTCACCCAGAATCACAGACAGCAAATAGGGCAGGCCCTGGCCGCCATATTCTTCCGGGGCATCCAGCCCGTTCCAGCCACTGTCGCAGTACTGCTGGTACAGTTCTTTGAAGCCTTCGGGAGTGGTGACCTCAGCGCCTTCCAGTGTGCAACCCTGCTCATCGGCGTTGCGATTCAGCGGCCCGGCGGTTTCCAGCAGAAAGCGGTTGGCTTCTTCCACCACCGCCTCGAAGGTTTCGGCGTCCATGTCACGGCATGGCGGCAGTTGTTGGTAATGGTCTTCGAGATTCAGCAGTTCGTTGGCAACAAATTGAATGTCTTTGGTGTTGGCTGAGATAAGCGGCATGAGGAACCCTTTGTGTTTATGGCTGGAATGTTTATTGAATGGAAAGCGGCTGACACGCGGCCGCAGGTGTTGAGCATATTCTATCAGGAACCGGCAAAACTGGAACAAGCGTTTTAATTTGACCTTCAGCAAAAAAGACCCGATAGCGGGATTGTTCAAGGAAAAACCCGATTGCCCTTGGATCGCCCGGTGTGATTCCAACATAGGAAGTCAGTTAAGGAAACTCTAGTCGAATCTGGACGAAGCAGATTATGCCGGAAATGTTTGGGAACAAGGCGAAGTCCTTGCCAATAGTGGGCTATTGGCAAGGATTCCAACGCTTTATTCGGACAATTCAGGTGTGAGAAGCGAGTTCATGATTCGATCAGAGTTTCCTTAAACCCGAATCACTGACGGAACACCTGATAAACCCAACGAATTTTGGAGTTCGCATGCTAATAAAAACAACACGCCCAAGCCCTGTTGAACCTGCTCAAACACAGCGCCGATGGCGATGCCGCGCGCATCCGGCAACTGGTGCAGCAGGATTTTGCCGAAGCGCCGTTGGAGGCGGATCCGGTGACCACGGTGCTGCGCGATTACTTCAAGGCCCAGGAACTCTCCAACAAACGCCTGCTGGTGAGTACCGGGTTTGCCCTGCTGTTGGCGGCCATTGGTGTTTACGGACTGGCTGCCCAGACCGCACGCGTGCGCCTGCGTGAGCTGGCCATCCGGCGTGTTTTTGGCGCCACTGGCTGGCAACTGTTCGCTCTGCTGCTCAAACCGGCCATGGTGCTGATGGTTTTTGCCATCACCTTTGGCAGCCTGTTTGGTTGGCTATTAGGCGAGAAGTGGTTGGCCAGCTATGCGGAGAAGGTCAATCCGCAATTCATGCCTGTGCTATTGGCCATTGGAGTGGTGGTTGTGACCATTGGGCTGTCGTATGCCAGCCAGGCCTGGAAAGCGGCCAAGGTCAACAGTACCGAATTGCTGCGCGAAAGCTGATCGTGTTCATCCGGGTGTGGCTGTTGTGTGACGAGTCTGGCCGGCTTACGTCCCGTTGTCGTGGCCGGCGAAACGCTTTTCCATAATGCGGTTGAGTCGCACCAGCCCCAGGGCAAAGCCCAGTGCCAGCAGGCCACCGACCAGGATGGTGACGGGTTTGAAGCGCAGGTGCTCAAAGAATTGCGTGTAGAAATGAATGGCGGCAAACACCGCTGCGGTGTTCACCAGCCAGCGGCGGTTGTTTTGCCAGCCCCAGACGATGGCCGCGGCCAAAGCCAGCGCCCAGGCGATGGAAAGCATCACCGGCGAAATCACCAGCCCCTCATAGGCATAGGTTTCGCGGTTAAGGGTGGCAAAGGTTTTGTCGCCCCACAGCGAGCCAATCCAGAAACCCAGCATGGCCATAAAAACGGCCGTGCGCGCGGCAATGACCAGCAGGCGGCTTTTTTCCGCAGCCAGGCGCCGGGAGAGCCACCAGGCGGCCAGCGCAATCAACGAAAACAAGATGATGGTCAGCAGGGGTTTGCGTGCCCAGAAAAAATAGGCGGCATGGCCATAGGCGGTGCCCGTGCCCACCAGCCCGCCGAGGACAATAACGGCCAAGGCGGCCAGCAAACCGCTGCCTGCCAACCAGGCGGTCACCGCGTACACCGCGGCCACCAGCAAAAAGGTCTGATTGCGGTTGCCTTCGCCATTGGCAAACAGCGCACCACCAAACAGCAAGGCGCCGGTAATCAGCAGCATGTTGGCCAGCACCAGCCATTCACGGCCATTTTTCTGCTTCACAAACAGCCCGGCCAACAGCAGCAACAAACCCAATATTGTGGTCACGGCGACACTTTTGGTCAGGGCGGCAATGCCGGCGGCCACCGCCACCACGCCAAAGCCCACCAGCAGATTGAACGCCAGCGATGCCGTGCTGGCCTGACCCAGCTGGCGAAACTGTTCATACTGGGCCTGGGTGATTTCCCCGCCTTGCAGCAACTCATCAATATCAATCGTGACTTTCATCCACCCCTCCGGACTGATTTGTTTGGCTTGAAAATTCGCTCTCGCTTCAGGGTTATACCAAGCCATTCCACGCAGCGCAAATGGGGTATGGGGTGATTGGAAAAACAGGGACAGTTACAGTGGGTTATTGCCTTTTGTAAAAGAGGGGGCGTAGCTCCTTTTCACTTCGGCATTGCACATCCAGCAGGAAGCAGCCGGCAAAAGGCTCTTTCCGACGCGGGTTGTCAAAGCGTTCGTAGGCTTTTTTTGTGCAGAGTTCAAGGGCTTTTTTGATCGCCTGCTCACAAGTTGGTGCGTGTTTTTTGGAAGACCAGCCATAAGCCCAGGATTCAAGAGGAAAATCCGTGGCATACTTCTGTGTTTTTTGTTTAGGTCTGCGCCAATACGCCAGCGCAAAGGCCTTGGGTTTTGGTTCCTTCAGGTATTCCTCGTAATATCCTTTGCGGGCATTGTCCCAGTTAGGCTGGGGAAACAGGGTTTGGCGTGGCGTGGCACAGCCAGTCAGCAAGGCAAGAAAACCAAGGGGAATGGTTCTGCGTAGAAGTTTTTGGAAACACTGAAGCATGCGTCACTCCCCTTGAGTATGGGTGAAGTGACTATTACTTTATCATTGCAAGTTGCAATAGTCACAGAAGGGAATAGGCTTTATGTAGCAATAAATTATGGAATAGGCGGTATGTAGCAATAAATTACTGTGAACGTTTCCGGGTCATAGATGCAAACCATGGGTGGTAATTCAATAGGGCCATTCTCATTACCAGCACTATCAGTATCATCGCCAGCCATCGCTGGAGTAGCAGTGAGGACTGTTGTGGCAAACAAGCTCAGCATAAGTGCACGTTTTATGAACTGTTTCATGGGTTTTTCTCCTTTGGTAAAGTGTGTGTATCAATGGAAAAACCAAGGCTACGATGGCCAAAAAGCCATCAGTAAGCAACCTTGGCAGGCAAAAGCGTAGCCGTTTTTTTTTTCAAAGTTCAACCTTGAATCCGTAATTTTTCCGTGATTTAATCCAGCATTCCAAGTGGATGTGGAGTTGCCTTTCAAGCCGACCAGGCACATAGCTATAGGTACTTGTAGCTTGTCATGCAAACGTTTCTGTTTTTTGTCAGGAAAAAATCAAATGAAAAATCGCAAAAGCCTTTTGCTGAAACTGATTTGTTTGCTGCTAGTTTGTCTCGTGTCAGGGGTAGCACTGGCTGAGGAAATTATTGACATTACTGACCGGGAGGTGGGGGATTACTGGGATTTCGATCGAAGCCAGGAAGGTGGCGCATACCCGATAGACATGGGCGCGATTCTGGCGCGTCATGGCGGTGAAATCCGCTGGAAATACACCTATGTGATTGGCCAGGACGGCGTGCCAAGAGACTTTGAATTTATCAGTGCCAAGCCCCGGTCGGCGACCAATGAGGTGGCCCAGTTGGAAAAAGTGGTGCTGTTTCACCGTTATCAGAGAGACCCACACTCCACTTACCGTGGGGCAACCCGGGTCCATGCGGATTTGCGCTGGTGGAAGCCTGACCCTAAAACGGTGTCTTTTCCGGCCAAGTAGCCGTGTCGTGTGCTTCTCTGCCACCCACGCGCGCAGTTGATGCGGTGTTTTGTGATTATTAACCCGGCAACTAAATATATGGCTCTCAGCGCTTCAAACGGATTGTGTCAGAAAAAAACCTCCTGACGTTCTGCAGACTAATGACTATGCCAGCCACAGACTCTATCTCCACCACCATTCAATCGCGCCAGTCACGTCCCGTTAAATGGCTGTTGGTAGCCTTGCTGGTAGTGGGCGTGGCTGGAGCTGGCCTGTGGCAACTGGGCCACTCCAGCCGTGCTGTTGATGCCGATGAACTCTGGACAGGGCGGGTCAAACAGGGGGACTTTACCGTGCGCCTGTCGGGTTCCGGCCGGGTCAGGCCCGGGGGTGAGGCGATCCTGGTGGCCCGTCAGGGTGGCGTGATTGAACGTATTATCAAACAGCCTGGTGAGCCTGTCAGCCAGGGAGATGCCCTGATTCAATTGAGTAATGCCAACCTGGAACAGGAGTTGTCGCGGTCACGCATCAATCTGCAACAGGCCCAACTGGAAAAGCAGGAAACCACGCTTAATAACCTCAGCGACCGTGCCCGCGCTCTGGAAGCCATTCAACTGGCCAGGGACAAATTACAACTGTCTGAGGTGGAAACCCGGGCCAAACAGGACCTTTTTCAGCGCAACATTATTTCGCGGCTGGATTACGAGAAGCAACAGATGGCCCACCAGCAGGCCAAGCGGGCCTTACAGTCGGCGCAGTCACGATTGCAGGAACAACTGGAACCCCTGTGGCGGGCTCGCCTGAATCTGGCCGAGGCCAGGATGAAAAAGGCGCAACTGGCGTTTGATGAAATAAAGCGTCGCATTGACCTGCTCACCGTGCGGGCCAATGTGGACGGCACGGTGGTGCGGTATGAGCCCGGCATCAAGCCGGGGGCGCAACTCAATACGGGTGAGGAAGTGGGGCTGGTGACCGATCTCTCCCAGCTGATGGTGGAGCTGAAACTGCCCGCTCAACGGGCAGAGTTTCTGCAAGCGGGCATGCCGGTGCGCTTGTCCAATGCCTTTGGCGAATTTCGTGGATCGATTCAGCGTGTTTTCC
>JALWKC010000006.1 GCA_026996795.1 Lysobacterales bacterium
GGGTACCTGCATGTGCAGCCGCACCAGCGCCTGCACATGCTCCGGCGAAGCGGCCAATGTCTCATCCTTCAGCCACAACGAGGCGTTGTGAATGATTGCTCGCAGGCTCACCGCCTGATCCGCCACAAAACGGGCCACCTTCTCCGAAGCATCCGACTCGGTCAGGTCCACCATCAGCCCTCGGGCGCCTGCAGCCTCCAGCTCACTCACGCTGGGCCGGGGCGTGCGGTAGGTAAACAGCACCGGCCAGTCCGTCTCCGCTAGAAACCGTTTGGCCAGATAATGCCCAATCCGCTGCCCCGCGCCAGTAATCAGCACCGCATTTTCCAGTCTGGAAACGGGGGTCCCCCCGAAATTTTCAATGGTCATTTTTTCACCTCGAAAAATTGACAGCCTTTTTGCGGCGAAAAGGCTGTTTTAGGGCGTTTTAAGGCCATTTTGATCAAATTCGGGCTTTTAGCGAAGTAGATCCAGGCCGAAAAGGCGTCATCCTCCAGGCGCACGCAGGCCTGCTTGCGCTGATAGAGCCGGCCATTGTCCTCAATCTCATCCAGCCGGCGCAGGGTGAGCCGATCTACCGCGTAACACTCGCCGCAGACCAGCGCACGGAAAGCAGCCGGCGCCCGCTCGATCAGTAGCGGCCAGTCCCACCCCACGTGCAACAGATAAGGCTCACAGGTGAGCGCCTCGCCCAGAAAACGGGCGCGGGCCAACGCGCCATGAAAGCGCCCGCCGCGTTTCAATGAGCCATAGACGAAGACAATGTCCGACATTTTTCCTGCAAGGCCTCGGCCACCGACGGATGGACGAACGGCGAGACATCCCCGCCCAGACAAGCGATCTCCCGCACCAACGTTGAGCTGATAAAGGTGTTCTGTTCCGCCGGGGTGAGATAGAGCGTCTCCACGTCCGGGGCCAGACGGCGGTTCATGGTGGCCAGCTGAAACTCATACTCAAAGTCCGACACCGCCCGCAGGCCACGCAGAATCGCCTGCGCCCCCACTTCATGGACAAAATCCACCAGCAGCCCGGAAAAGCCCCGCACCGCCACTTTGGGGTTATCCGCAAACACCGCCTCCGCCAGCGCAATCCGCTCGGCCTGGGTAAACAGCGGCTGCTTCTTCGGGTTATCCGCCACCGCCACGATGATGCGGTCAAAAAAACGACTGGCGCGACAGACCAGATCGGCGTGACCATTGGTGATGGGATCAAAGGTCCCCGGATAGACCGCGGTAATGTTCATGACACAAAGCCCAAATGCAATCGAATCACCGCCTCAATACTCAACAGGTCCTCCATACCCAGCATACCCATCCGACTTTGCAGCCGCTGTTTATCCGCCACGGTCATCTGGTCAATCATGGCTTTTGCCTGCCGTCCGGAAACTGTCACCAGACACTCGCTGGGATAAACACGCTGCGTATTGCTGGTTAAAGGAATGACTGTCACACGACTTAGAAAACGGTTGGCCACGTCATTACTGATAATGACGGCGGGGCGGGTTTTGCGTACTTCAGACCCCACGGAGGGATCAAAGGCCACCCACCAGATCTCACCGCGCCTCATCCCACGCATCCTGAATCAGTTCATTGCTCCAAGCCTGCGCCACCCGCTCCCGCTCTTGATCAGCCGCCATGGCACGATACCCTTCTATCAGCTGCTGTTCCTGCCAGTAGTGCTCAAGCAATTGCTCAATAAACTGGCTGATCCGACCTCGCCCGATCTCCCGGTAAAGACGTTCATAAACGGCCTCATCCAACGTGATGGTCATACGCTTGTGCATGTTTTGCCCTCATGACACGTATTGTCAGGTACATGATACAGCAAATAACGC
>JALWKC010000007.1 GCA_026996795.1 Lysobacterales bacterium
GGAAAAACCGAGGCAACCTGCTGGATGCCAGCGGCACTTACCTCAGCGATTACAATGAGCTTGAGCTGTTTGCTGAATACCACACCCACGTCGGCCAATGGCCGCTGCGGGTGTTTGCCGATTACACACAAAACACCGCCGCCAAAACGGATCAGGACATCGCCTTGGCGTTTGGTGCGCAACTGGGCAAGGCAAAAAAACCTGGTACCTGGCAGTTCAGCTTCGCCTGGTTAAGCACAGATGCCGAAAGTGTGGTTGGCCTGTTTAGTGATTCGGATTTTGCCGGTGGAAACACCAATGCCAAAGGTGCCATTTATCGCTTCAGCTATGCCATCAATGAAAAAACACGTGCAGGCTTTAACTATATTGACTCACAAACAGCCAAGGACAGCACCAACCCGGTGGATTACGACCGCCTGCAGGTGGATGTGGGCTGGAAGTTCTAGCTGCTGGCGAAAAAGGTCGGCCAACCTTACAATGCAGGCATGAAAATCAACTTACGTCCCCTGCCCTACGAATCGAAACTGGCCACCCGGCCACTGGATGCCATTGACACAGTGGTGATTCACTGCACCGAACTGCCCGACCTGGCCACGGCGCGCCAGTTTGCCGAGAAGATTCATTACGCCAGTGGCACCGGCAACAGCGGCCATTTCTATCTTGGCAAAGATGGCCAGGTGCATCAATGGGTGGCAGTAAACCGGGTGGCGCATCATGTGGCCGGTCACAATGCCCACAGCATTGGCATTGAGCTGGACAACCGCGGTCGCTATCCGCACTGGTTCGCCTCAAATCACCAGACGCCCACAGACCCTTACCCGCCGCGGCAAATCGCCGCGCTGGTCGCCTTGCTGAAACAGCTGCAGCAAAAACTGCCATCACTCAAATACATTGCCGGTCATGAAGACCTGGATCAGCGCCTGATTCCAGCGCAAGATAATCCTGAGCGCCTGATTCGGCGCAAAATTGACCCCGGGCCGCTGTTTCCCTGGGAAACGGTCATGGCCAATACGCGTTTGATCAATATCGGCCCACAGGGGGACAATCAGCGGCAGGTGAAAACGCCTCAAGCCAGTACGGGAAAAACTCATGAATGAAATCGAACAACTGCTGAAGTACTTCGACCTGGAACAAATCGAGGAAAACATTTACCGTGGCCAAAGCATGGACATCGGCACCGGTCGCATTTTTGGTGGTCAGGTGCTTGGACAAGCCCTCGCTGCGGCCTGCCGGACCGTCACCGACGATCGCCAGGCACACTCCCTGCACGCGTATTTTCTGCGCGAAGGCGACTGCAACAAACCGGTGGTTTTCACCGTGGACCGGGCTCGCGACGGGCGCAGTTTCAGCAATCGCCGGGTGGTGGCCATTCAGTACGGGCGGCCCATCCTGAACCTGGCCGCTTCGTTCAAGATTGACGAAACCGGTTTTGAACACCAGACGGACATGCCGGCGGTGCCTTTTCCTGAGGAACTACATGAAAAACCCCTGATACCGGCCGATAAAATAAAGCATTTATCACCACGAATGCGCCGCACACTCACCACTCAGGGGCCGTTTGAAATTCGGCCGGTGACGGACATTGACCCTTTCGACACCGACCCCAAGCCGCCGCTTAAACGGCTCTGGTTCCGTGCCCGCTATCCGGTACCCAATGACCGCGCCCTGCAGCGGCAGCTGTTGGCCTTTGTGTCGGATTATCACCTGGTCAACACCGCCACGCACCCGCATGGCGTTTCCTACCTGGACCCGACGCTGCAACTGGCCAGCCTGGACCACGCCATGTGGTTTCACCGCGATTTCCGCATTGATGACTGGTTGCT
>JALWKC010000008.1 GCA_026996795.1 Lysobacterales bacterium
TGAGCGAACAATTCGACGTGATCGTTATCGGCGGCGGCCCCGGTGGCTACGTGGCCGCCATCCGTGCGGCCCAACTGGGCTTCAAAACCCTGTGCGTGGATAATTTTGTCGGCAAGGACGGCAAACCGGCGCTGGGTGGCACCTGCCTCAATGTGGGCTGCATTCCCTCCAAGGCGGTACTGGATTCCTCCAAGCATTTCTGGCAGATGCAACATTACGACGTGCACGGCATTACCTTTGACAACCCGCGCATCGACGTAGCCAAAATGATTGCCCGCAAGGACAAAATCGTCAAACAGCTCACCGGCGGCATCGCCCAGCTGTTCAAGGCCAACAAGGTCGCCGCAGCACACGCCACCGGCACCCTGCTGGCCGGCAACCGGGTGCAACTGACTGCGGCCGATGGCAAACAGACCACCGTGGCCGGCCAGCACATTATTCTGGCCTCCGGCTCCCTGCCCATTTCCATCCCCAATGTCACCATCGACAACAAATACATCCTCGACAATGCCGGCGCACTCGACCTGACCGAAACACCCAAGCGGTTTGGGGTCATTGGTGCCGGCGTGATCGGCCTGGAACTGGGCAGTGTCTGGAACCGGCTGGGTTCGGAAGTCATTATTTTTGAAGCCATGGACACCTTCCTGGGCGCTGCCGACCAGGGAATCGCCAAGCTGGCCCAGCGGGAAATGAAAAAACAGGGCCTGGACATTCGCTTGTCCACCTTTGTGAAAAAAGCCGAAATCATCGACGGCCAGGTACACGTGACCGTGGAACACAACGGCGAACAAACCACCGAAGTGTTCGACCGCCTGCTGGTGGCCGTGGGCCGCAAACCCAACACCGAAGGCCTGTTGGCACCGGATTGTGGCGTCAACCTCACCGACCGCGGCCAGATCGAAGTGGACGAGAACTGCCGCACCACAGCCCCTAACGTGTGGGCCATCGGTGATGCGGTTCGTGGCCCCATGCTGGCGCACAAGGCCAGTGAAGAAGGCATCGCCGTGGCCGAGCGCATTGCCGGTCAGCAACCACACCTGGACCTCAACACCGTGCCGTTTGTGATCTACACCGAACCGGAACTGGCCTGGGTCGGCAAAACCGAAGAGCAACTCAAGGCAGAAGGCGTGGAATACAAAAGCGGCAGTTTCCCCTTTGCCGCCAATGGCCGCGCATTGGCCATGAACGAACCTCAGGGCATGGTGAAAATGCTGGCCGATGCCAGCACCGATGAAATCCTCGGCGTGCACATTTTCGGCCCCGGCGCCTCGGAGCTGATTGCCGAGTGCGTGGTCAGCATGGAATTCAAAGGCTGCTCAGAAGACCTGGCGCGCATCATTCATGCCCACCCCACCCTGGCAGAAGCGGTGCACGAAGCCGCCCTCAACGTGGACAAACGCGCCATCCATCGCGCCAACTAAGTCACTGACTGCGCCTCCTTTGCTGAAAGAACGGTAGAAACGCAACGATTTAACGGTATACCAGCCAATTACCAACACGAAAACCTCGCCCTGGGCGGGGTTTTTTTTCGCCTGATGATTGCGGAAACCGCTGAAAAAACCCGGAATTTGATCCATTCCGTCCCGTGGGTATCCCCGTTTAGCTTTATGGACATTACCCTGCCTGAACCCCGGTAAAACCGGAAAAAACAGGCTGTTTCTCACTGTTCTCCCCCTAATTCACCCCGCTTGATTGCTCAGGGATTCTGGATGTGATATACCCGATGTGCAATCATACATCTGTGTATGCAAGCACTTTTTCTTTCAAAATCAACCATTTAGAGGTAACACAATGACCATTTCACGCACCACTCAATTTTTTGC
>JALWKC010000009.1 GCA_026996795.1 Lysobacterales bacterium
TCCACGGTGATTTTTGGTGGCGTCAAGCCCGGCCCACAAATTCGTCAGCTGAAAAACGGCGTGGACATTATTATTGCCACTCCCGGTAGACTGCTGGATCACGTGCAGCAGGGCAATGTTGACCTGTCCGGGGTGGAAATGTTTGTGCTGGATGAAGCCGACCGCATGCTCGACATGGGCTTTATCCACGACATTAAGAAAATTCAGCAACGGTTGCCGAAACAGCGCCAGAACCTGATGTTTTCCGCCACTTATTCCGATGAGATTCGCCAGCTCGCCTCGAGCCTGTTGAACAACCCGGCAAGCGTGGAAGTGGCGCGTAAAAACACTGCGGCGGAAACCGTTTCACAACGCATTCTGCCGGTGGACAAAAAGCGTAAGTCAGAATTGCTCAGCCACTTGATTGGCTCGCAGAACTGGCAACAGGTGCTGGTTTTTACCCGCACCAAGCACGGCGCCAACCGCCTGGCCGAGTACCTGAACAAGTCCGGCCTCAAAGCCGATGCTATTCACGGCAATAAGTCCCAGGCCGCTCGCACCCGCGCCCTGAAAGCATTCAAGGCCGGCCAAACCCGCGTGCTGGTGGCCACCGACATCGCCGCTCGTGGGCTGGACATTGACCAGCTGCCACACGTGGTCAACTTTGAACTGCCCAACGTGGCGGAAGACTACGTGCATCGCATTGGTCGCACCGGACGCGCCGGCAACGAAGGCGAAGCCATTTCACTGGTGTGTGTGGATGAGCACAAATTGCTGCGTGACATTGAGCGCCTGCTCAAGCGGGACCTGCCACAGGAAGTGCTGGAAGGCTATGAGGTCGACCCCACCATCAAGGCCGAACCCATCAAGAACGGTGGTGGCCGCAAACAGCCACGGCGACGCACAGGCGGCAGGCCCAGTGCCCGAAAATCCAGCGGCAACAGCCGCTCAGGCAATGGCCGCCGAGGCCAGGGCGCAAAAGCCACCGCAGCCCCTCGGCCCGGTCGCAATCGCCGCAACGCCATGCGACAGAAAACCGCCGCCTGACAAACAGCGCATCACGGTTAAGCATCGTCTATATTGATGCCAGGTTAATAAATAAAAAAGAGGCCATCGCGCCTCTTTTTTTGCCCGGAATTAATCTGCTTGTCCAGATCCGATCAGCGCTTCCTTAAAAAGGGTGATGCGCGCATTTGCCGGGGACTTACTGGTCGAAATGCACGCGAAAACGGTGCTGTTTGCCAATGTACTGATAGTTCAGTGTGGCATTGTTTGACTGGCACAACTCGCGGCTCAGGTACAGGCCCAGTCCGGTGCCCTGGCTGTGGGTGGTGTAGAAAGGTTCAAACAGCTGTTTTTCCGCGTGGGATGGCATTTTTGGCCCCGGATTCATGATGTCCAGATAGGTTTCAGCCGGGCTGGTGTGCAGGGTGACCGACAGTTTTGGCATGCCGCCATCCGCCTGTCCGTGCTTGAGGGCGTTCTTGCACAGGTTCCAGAGTATCTGGTTCAGGTGTGACTTGTCGAACAGCACGCGCACCGGGTGCGCTGGCGTGCGGAATTTGATCAGGCGCACGTCCAGTTTCTGGTCTTCGCAAAACTGGTTGAGAAAGTCCTTCAGGTGGGCTTTGAGTTCAATGTTTTCCGGGCTGGCCACGTGTTGCCGTGACAGGTTCAGCACGTTTTCGATGATCTGGTTGCTGCGGTTGATCTGTTTGCTGATGATCCCGGTCAGTTCCTTGTCTTCGCCACTGATGTGGGGCGATTCACCCAGCAGTTGCGAAGCAGTGTAGATAGCGGACAAGGGGTTGCGGATTTCATGCGCGATGCTGGCCGAGAGCCGCCCCAGGGCATTGAGGGACATTTCGTGTGCGGTTTTGGCCAGCTCGCGGGAATTTTCCAGAAACAGCAGGGAAATTTCCGCTTCGTCATCGGGTTTCTGGCAGTACACGCTGACCTTGTCGCCTTCGGGCGTGGTGTATATGAACTTGTCCTGATGGCTTTTGTGCCGCAGCAGGCTTTCGGGGATGGCGTTGCTGGTGTTGATATTAAGGAGTCGGCGCGCGGCGCGATTGCAGTACACCGGTTGATGGTCGTTATCCAGCACAATCACCCCGGTGCGCATCTTGTCGATGATGGCTTCATTGAGCTGGGTCAGGGAGAGAATGGCCTTGCGTTGCTGGCGGGCGATGGTGAGCGTTTCCTTGGCGCTGGTTGACTGGCGCAGGCCCAGCCAGGTAATGACAAAGTAAATCAGCGCGTGCATCAGCAAGGTGGAATGGGTGGCGTTGTGCATGGGCACCTGCGAAAAAACCGGCACCATCCAGAGAAACATCGAGGCCAGAAAGGGCATCAGCAAAATGAGCAACGACGAGCGGAACAAGGTGGCGATGGCGCCCAGCATGACCACCGGCAGAATGGCAAAACCCTTGTCGATGGCATTGATGCTCCAGGCCAGGTAAATCAACACGAAAACGTCCACCACCAATGCCGCCTTGCCGAGTTTCAGGGCCGAGGAGCGGTGCAGTAGGCCAAGGACCAATACCACCAGCGCAAAGGCCAGGTAAGCGCTAGCCACCGTGTGGCCGTAAAGCGGAAAGGGTTGAATGCCCAGCTTTTCAGCCTGATCGGAAAACAGTAACCCCAGGTAGAAAGCGGCAATCAGTACCCGAAACAGGCTCAGGTAATGAATCAGTTGCGACTCATTGGCACCGCTTTCCAGCTTGTTGAGACGGGATTTCTCCATGCGCCTTAACGGCGGCTCTTTTTGCGTTTGTGCTGCGAATAAGTCAGCACGCTTTGCTTGATTTTGGTTTTGAATTTGCGTTGGCCGTTTTTATCGAACACTTCAATGGTCATGTCACGGTCCTTGCGCGGCCCGGAAAAGGTGAACTTGCAGAAATTCTTTTCCCCCACCAGTGAGCCGGGCACCAGAATTGGCTTCAGTTCCCGGTCAATGTATTCGAGGTGCGTACCGGCGGTAAAGGGTGAGCAGGTCAGCTCGTAGAGCGGATAGGCGTTCTTGCGCTTGATCTTGAGCAACTCGGTGTGATGACGGTCGCCACTGAGAAAAAACACGCCTTCGATTTTGTTGTCGTCCAGCCACTTGAGGAATTCATCACGTTCGTAGCGGTACAGACTCCAACCCTCGAATTTGCTGTAGTCATTGAGCATCTGGTTACCGCCGACAATAAACTTGAACGGTTGACGGCTGGCTGCCAGCTGGTTTTTTAGCCACTTCATTTGTGCCTTGCCGTACATGGCTTTGTCCGGACCGTCGGGATAGTGTTCATTGTCGCGGTGGTAACGGCCGTCTAGCAGAAAGAAATCCACGTCGTTGAAACGCACCTTGGTGAACACACCGGGGGTTTCCGGCAGGCCGTAGGACGGGTTGGCCCAGTAATCCTTGAACAATTGCAATGAGGTGTTTTTGAAGGGGAAGTAACCGCCGCTGTTGTCCGGGCCAAAATCGTGGTCGTCCCAAATGGCGTAATTGGCGAATTTCCGGTAGATGGGCTGCAGGTAAGGCTGCATGCGGCTGTATTGGACGCGATAGTTCATGCTTTGCGGCGCGTCGTAATCCACTTCGCGGTAATACCAGTTGTCACCCAGCCAGATCATGGCATCGGCATCCTGCCTGGCAATGGTGTCAAAAATTTCATAATCGCCGCCGTAGGGTTTGCCCTTGCGGTCATAGGGTGGGTCAACCAGGTAATTGCAGGAACCGGCCAGAACGGAGAACTCAGGCGGATCGGTGCGCCACATCCATAAAGGCTGTGTCTTGAAAGAGTAAACAGCGCTGTCTTCCGGCAGTCGGCCATCAAAAAAGACCTGGTAGTGGTATTCGGTGCCCGGTTCCAGGTTGGCCAGTTGAAACGTGTGGGTGTTGTGGTGGGCTTCGCTGAGCTGGGCATCCATGCTGAAGGGAAGGTCGGCGTGGCCCTGTTGCCAGTATTTCAGCGTCACCAGGCCTGGTTTTTGGCCCTGTACCCAAATGTTGGCTGCCCGTAAAGCGGTGTGCCCCAGCATGGGGCCGGCCTGCAGCTCATTGGCCGAGACCTTGCAGACAGCGCCTGCTAATAAAAATATCAGGGTCAGCAGGATTAGAGTGAGTCGGGAAATAGGCGTAAAGGCCGGAGTGGGAGACGAAGCGGAATGGGTCATGCGATTCACCATAGTCAGAAAGCAGTCAACAAGAAAGCGGTTAGAAGAAAACAATGGCGCATTTTAGCAGACCGCAGCGTCACTGGCGAATGCCAGAACCCGCCCAAGCACCGGTTGCCCCGATGCCGTCATGCGGATGTTTTTACAAAACATTAACAAAAAACTTTGAGACAGCCGTCGGGTGTGCGAAAATAATCGCGCCATTGGTGTGGCGAGGTTGTTGTGCGTGCGTGAAAAAAGCACAAGGCCATGAGGGTTGTCACGCCTGTTGCCGGAGAGATTCGTCATTGACCGAAGTTGATGCGGCCCCCGGCGTTCCGGTTCATTTTTTTTTAAAAAACTTAGGGTGCTTTCATGAAAAACATTAAGCGAGTTAGCTGGCTATTTGCCGCGATGGCTCTGGCTGTTCTGACAGCCGGCGTGTCGGTGGCGCAGGTAACCTCCTCTGCCATTCAAGGCACGGTCAAGGATGCCGAAGGCAATCCGGTGGCTGATGCCGAGGTGGTGATTGTTCATCTGCCTACCGGATCCACCAAAACCACCACCACTTCCGATGAAGGCCGGTTCTATGCGCGTGGCTTGCGTGTAGGCGGCCCATACGAAGTGACCATCAGCAAGGAAGGGTTCGTGCCAGCCAAGGAAGAGAATCTGTCCTTGAAGCTGGGTGAAGCGCGCACCGTTGACGCGGTGGTTGTGCCTTCTTCCTACAAGCTGGACACGGTTCAGGTTGTGGGTGTGGCCACTTCCGACACCTTCAGTGCCGACAACATGGGCGCTGGCAGCACCGTCACTCGTGAGCAGATGGATAATCTGCCATCAATCAACCGTTCCCTGGCCGATTTTGTGCGTTTGGATCCGCGCGTTTCGGTTGACGATCGCGGCGGTATTTCGGTTTCCGGCACCAATAACCGTTACAACAACATCGCCATTGACGGCGTGCCCACCAACGACGAGTTTGGTCTGGAGGCCGGCGGCTTGCCCGGTACCCGTCAGCCGTACTCGCTGGACAGCATCGAGCAGCTCTCTGTTCAGGTTTCTCCCTACGACGTGGCCCTGGGCAACTTTACCGGTGCCAACATCAACGCGGTGACCAAAAGCGGCACCAACGAGTTTTCCGGACGGGTTTCTGCCTATTACCGCAATGAAGACATGATCCGCTCCGGTGTGACCGATCAGTTCACCGATCGTACCTGGTCTGTCAACGTGGGCGGCCCCATCATCAAGGACAAGCTGTTCTTCTTTATCTCCTATGAAGATCAGAAAGAAACCGAAGTGGCCTTTGATTCCTTTGTGCCGGATTCTGACATGCAGGCCATCGCCGATATTTCCCAGAACGTTTACGGCTTTGATCCCGGCTCCTATGCCGCACCTTCCGAGTTGGAAGCTACGTCCAAAAAGCTGTTGGCCAAGATCGATTGGACCATCAATGACGCGCACCGTCTGAGCGTGCGTTACAATAAGTCCGAAGACGTTGACGTGCGTCTGGCCAATAACGGTGGCACCCGCCGCTCGTTCAGCTCTCACTGGTACGACAATAATTTCGACTTTGATAACACTTCTGCTATTTTGTACTCTGACTGGACGCCGAACTTCTCCACAGAAATCCGTGTTTCCAAGTCCGAGATGCACAAGTACCCCAAAGTCAATTCACGCTTGCCTCACGTAGAAATTGACACCGATAACGGTACCGTTTATCTGGGTCGTGAGCGTTTCCGTCATGCCAATGACCTGCTGGTTGATACCACGAGTGCTTTTGCCGCCGGTGAATACTTCATGGGCCAGCACACCTTCAAGTTTGGTTTCGATTACAAGAACAAGGACACCCACAACGTGTTTGTGGAAAGCTCCTTAGGCCGTTACGAATTTGACAGTATCGAAGACTACGCGGCAGGCAACTACTCGCGTTATGTGTTCCGTATTGGTCGCGATCCCAACAACCCGTACCCGGCGGCTGACTGGTCTTATGCCATGACCGGTTTGTTTGTGCAGGACAACTGGATGGTGAATGACCGCCTGACCGTCACTTACGGTCTGCGTTACGACACACCGGACGTGAAAGACACCCCGGCTTACAATCCGGACTTTGAAGCTGCCTTTGGCTTCCCCAACAATGCCGTGCTTGACTCCGGTGTTCTGCAGCCGCGTCTGGGCTTCAATTACGACATGAGCGGTGACCTGTACATGCAACTGCGCGGTGGCGTGGGTGTCTTTATGGGTTCCACACCGGACGTATGGCTGTCCAACAGCTTCACCAACACCGGTATTGCCATTGCTGAATATTTTGATTTCTCTGGTGATTTTGGCTTTAACCCGGACCCTGACAACCAACCCCGCCCAGGTTCCGGTACTGGCGGACGCATGGGTGTGGATGCCCTGGACCCGGACTTCCAGTTCCCGACCAAATTGCGTGCCAACCTGGCCCTGGATGCCGAGCTGCCCTGGTATGGTTTGATTGCCGGTGCTGAATTCATCTACACCCAGAACCTGGAAGACATCATGTACCAGCACCTGAATCTGGGTGAACCCACTGGCGTGTTGCCGGACGGCCGTTTTTCCTACTACGAAGACCCGGCTGATCCAAACCGTCGCGAAACACGCGCCAACGCCAACCCGGCTTTTGGTGACGTGATGTTCCTGACCAACACCGGCAAGGGCGAAACCAAGAGCCTGACCTTGAGTCTGGAAAAGCCCATGGGTGAGCATTTCAGCGCCAAGGCAGCCTACACCTACACGGATGCCACCGACGTGAACTCCGGCGTTTCCAGCCGTGCCATTTCCGGCTGGCGTAACCGCCCGTCAGTGAACCCCAATGACGAAGAACTGAGCACGTCAAACTACGAAGTGGAAAACCGCTTTGTGGGCTGGCTGAACTACGAAAATAACTTCTTCGGCGACACCATCACGCGTTTCTCACTGGTTTACACCCGTGAAGACGGTCGCCCGTTCAGCTACATCTTCGACAACGACGCCAACGGCGACGCGGTTTCCTATAACGACCTGTTCTACGTGCCCAACGTGGGCGAGTATGTGTTGACCGATCCGTCACAGCAAGCCGCGTTCGAGCAATTCCTGTCCGATTCCGGTCTCGACGCCTACCGTGGCGGTGTGGCACCACGCAATGCCTTCAAGCAACCCACCCGTCATCGTTGGGACCTGCGCATTTCCCAGGAATTGCCGCAGATGGGTCCGGGTCGTGCCACCCTGTTCTTCGACATCGAGAACGTGGCCAACCTGCTGGACAAAGACTGGGGCGAAGTGCGCTTCGTCAGCTTTGGTACCGCCGACGTAGCCGACTACGAAGGCCTGGACGAACAGGGCCGCTGGATTCTCGACTGGAACGGCCGCACCGACCATACCCGTGTGGATCGCCTGCGTTCTTCCTGGAGAGGCCAGATCGGCTTCCGTTACGACTGGTAAGCTTTACCTGTCATAACCAATCCGAAAGGGTGGCTGCGGCCACCCTTTTTTGTGTTTGTAATAAATGCCGTGTTGTGATGGGGTTCAGGCTGAAAATAGAACGGAAACCATGGATGTAGTGTGCTTCTGAAAAGAAAATCTTCGGCAACTGCAAAAGAAAGTTGCTTGCACAGTGAGGAGCCACCACGGGCAAAGATCAGTGACGAGATAGGTTTGGTTTTTTTGAGGCTGATAGCCCGGTGGTGGGCTCAAGGTGTACGCGTCAAGTGTAAATATGCTAGCCAGCCAGAAAGTAGTGCCTTTTGCCATGTTCTCGCAGGTGATTCTGTGTCTGTTGGTATGCTTTGCTGCAATCCTTGAAGACCAATGTCCGGGGTTTAAGCTGCATTTCGAAAACGCCTCCAGGAAGGGAGAGAAAAACAGTGCAGCCGACTAGGATTTCCAGGCATAGCTGAACTTGGCAAACAGGGTGCGGTCGGTGCGCCGCAGGCTGTCAATTTCGTCATTGGCCAGGGCCGAATCAGAGTAGCCCAGGTAAAGCAATGTCTTGGGGTTGACCTTGTAGGAATAAATCAATTGTGTGCCCAGTGACTGGCTGCGCTTGTCCACCGGTTGGGTATAAAGCGCCGGGTTGTGGTTCAATTGGGTGTGGATGAGGGCCAGGCGCAGGCGCTGGCGAATATCGAACTGCC
>JALWKC010000010.1 GCA_026996795.1 Lysobacterales bacterium
TGAAGAGAACCCTGCCATTTGTCTGGCTGGGCTTCGTGCTGCTGGCTGTTGCCATCGGCTGGTGGCAGACCGTGAAAAGCACGTCGGCAAAAAGTAGCAACCAGGTCGTTCCGGCTGCCCCACCTCCGGCTTCCAACGCGCCCCTGCGCATTGCCGTCGCTTCCAATTTTCTGGCCACGGCTCAGCGGCTTGCTGCGGCGTTTAAGGAACAAACCGGCGTGTCGGTACAGCTCAGTTCCGGTTCCACCGGCACCTTGTTTGCCCAGATCAGCCACGGTTTGCCCTACGACATTTTCTTGGCCGCCGACAGCCGGCGACCACAAAAACTGATTGAAACCGGCCTGGCCGAACCCGACAGCGCCACCACCTATGCCGAAGGTCAACTGCTGTACTGGTCGCCTGTCACCATAGCGCTTTCAAGTACAGACCACACGGACAACACAGCCCTGAATGCCTGCCTAAGGCCACTCCAGGATGAGCAAATCAAACGCCTGGTGTTGGCCAATCCGGATACCGCACCCTATGGGCTGGCCAGCCAACAGGCCATGAAGCGTATTGGTCTGGCCACCTCCACGGTAACAACCATCACCGCCGAAAACGTTTCCCAGGTGTTTCGCACCCTGGCATCCGGTAATGCCGATGCGGGTTTTATCGCCCGCAGCCAATGGGAAACCCTGCCACCAGAACAGCGCACCGGTTGCGTCTGGGCACTACCGAGGCAGTTGCACGACCCGTTAACGCAACAGGCCGTGATGCTGAAAAGCGCCACTCACCCGGCGGCGCGCGATTTTCTGGCCTTTTTGCGCAGCCCGCAGGCGCAACGCCTGATTTTCCAGGCAGGTTATGCAGTAGAATAAGCCGCAACGGCGGTTTGCGATTGGCGGCATAGTTCAGTCCATCCCGGTTTTTATTGCGCGCGGTTTGCGCCTTGATCTGAACAATTTCAGACTACAATCTGCTCGCACCAAACTCGATCAGAGGCTCCCTAACGGACAAAATGCATGGAATCATGGGCCGGCCTTGGGCCGCTGCTACTCTCTTTCAAACTGGCCAGTGTCAGCGTGTTGATTCTGCTGGCCATTGGCCTGCCGCTGGCCTGGTGGCTGGCCACCACCACTTCGCGCAGCAAGCCTGTGGCTGAGGCATTGGTGGCACTGCCACTGGTGTTGCCGCCCACGGTGCTGGGTTTCTACTTGCTGATGCTGCTGGGTGCCAATGGTCCCCTGGGCAAGCTATGGATGCAATTCACCGGCCACCCGCTGGCCTTCACCTTCACCGGCCTGGTGATCGCTTCGGTGATCTATTCCCTGCCCTTTGTGGTGCAACCCCTGCAAACGGCTTTTGAGCAACACGGAAAACGTTATCTGGAAGCTGCCATCACCCTGGGGACACCGCCATTGAAGGCCTTTTTCAACACCGTGTTGCCCGTGGCCAGGCGGGGCCTGCTCACAGCCATTGTACTGGGCTTTGCGCACACCCTGGGTGAATTTGGCGTGGTGCTTATGGTTGGAGGCAACATTCCTGATGAAACCCGCGTGGTTTCCATTGCCATCTACGACTTGGTGGAATCCATGCAGTACGGCGCCGCGCACCGCCTGTCACTCACCCTGCTGGCGCTGTCTTTTACCGCCCTGACGCTGGTGTTCTGGTTCAATCGCCGCTGGAGCCCACATGCCTGATCCAGCACCGGCCATCCTGGATTTCGAGTTACACCACTGTCAAGGTGATTTTTCGCTTGAATGCACCCTGCGCGTCGATACGCCCCGGTTTGTTGGCCTGTTCGGGCCTTCCGGCAGTGGCAAATCAACACTATTGCGATTACTGGCGGGGCTGGAGCAACCGCGCAACGGTCACATTCTGGCCAATGGCGAAACCTGGTATCGACCCGGACTATTTTTACCACCACACAAACGCCGGGTGGGCTACGTATTTCAGGACGCACGGCTGTTCCCACACCTGAACGTCAACGATAACCTCTTGTTTGGCCTGCGTCAGCGAAAACAACCCTTCAACCAGAAAAACTGGCAGCGGGTGCTGGATGTGCTGGGGCTACAGCCGTTGTTAAAACGCTTTCCCCATCACTTGTCCGGCGGCCAGCAACAACGCGTGGCCATTGGCCGGGCGTTGATGAGCCAACCGCACTGGCTGCTGCTGGACGAACCACTGAGTGGGTTGGATCAAGCCAGCAAAATGGAGATTCTGCCCTACCTGGAGCGCATTCACCGCCTGAACCGCACGGTCACGTTGTATGTGAGCCATGACTGGTACGAAATGGCCCGCCTGGCCGATGATCTAATCGTCCTCCGCAACGGGCAGGTGTCCCATGAAGGCCCGTTGCAGGACGTGGCCCGGCAACTGGCCCTGACACCAGACAGCTTGCCGGAACACGCACCGGTCAATGTATTCGATACCCGCATTGAAAGCTGCGACCCCCACCGCCAGCTGTTGCAGGTCTCCTTCGGCCAGACCCGGCTGTGGCTGCCAGCGGACTGCAAAACCGCACGCACAGGCGAAACGGTGCGCGTGATGCTGTCGGCAGCAGACATTGCCATTGCCCGACAACAGCCTGTCGAAAGCAGCTTTTTGAACGCCCTGGACTGTATCATTGACACCATTCACCCGCCCCGCCACGGCAATCACCTGCTATCCCTGAAGCGATCCGGCCTGCTATTACTGGCCAGTGTTTCGGTGGCTTCGGTGCGCAAGCTGGCGCTGGCCGTGGGGCAACCGGTCAAGGCGCTGATCAAGGGTACGCGCGTCATGGCATCACAGGCGGCAGCGGCTTCAATCGTCGCGCCGATTGGTTTACAATCCGGGCATGGACAACGACACTCAAGTGGGTGACTCACCCGTTTCCGACCCTTCCGCCGCGCAATCCACCCGTTCTTTCGACCGCCTTGAACTGGCCAATCACTGGCTGGCCAAAACCTTGGATGATTCAGATTTTACCCTGCAGCCGGCCTCGGCCGATGCCAGTTTCCGCCGATACTGGCGCGTTTATCACCACGGTGAGTCGTTTATCCTCATGGACGCGCCCCCAGAACACGAAGACTGCCGCCCATTCCTGCAAGTGGCCGAAAAACTGCACGCCGCCGGTGTGCATGTGCCTAGAATTTTTGCCCACCACCTGGATCAGGGCTTTTTGCTGCTGGAGGACTTCGGCAACCGTGATTACCTCAAAGCCCTGAAAGAAAGTGAAGCGGCCCATCCGCGCATGACGCACGAAGCACCACCCGAAGCCCAGGCGCTGTATGCCGACGCGCTGACGGCCCTGCTGAAAATCCAGACCGCCACAGACAGCCACGGCATTCCGGCCTACAGCCACGAGAAACTGCTGGAAGAAATGGCGCTGTTTCGGGACTGGTTTCTGCTTCGTCACTTGGGCGCCAGTCTTGATCCGGAGCAGGAACAGATTCTGCAAACCGCGTTCGAGTGGCTGGCGGAGGTGGCCGGCCAACAGCCACGGGTTTTTGTTCACCGCGATTACCACAGCCGCAACCTGATGCAGGTGCGGCACAACAACCCCGGGGTGCTGGATTTTCAGGATGCGGTCACAGGCCCGGTCACCTACGACCTGGTTTCCCTGCTGCGCGACTGTTACATCAAATGGCCAGCCGAACAGGTTCAACGCTGGAGCCAGCACTACCGCCAGCGCTGGCAGGACGCCACTGGCGAAACTGTCGATGCCGCCCAGTGGCAGCGTTGGTTTGACCTCATGGGCGCTCAGCGTCACCTGAAAGCCACGGGTATTTTCTGCCGGCTCAATTACCGCGACGGCAAACCGGGCTACCTGCGGGACATTCCGCGCACCCTGTCCTACCTGCATGAGCTGAGACCGGCCTACCCCGCGCTGCACGATTTGCTTGATCTGATCAATGATTTCTGCCCCCGCGTGACCAGACAATGCGGGCATTGATACTGGCCGCCGGCAAGGGCGAACGCATGCGGCCACTGACCCTGTTCACACCCAAGCCATTGCTGGAAGTCGGCAATCAGCCCCTGATTGAACGCCACATTGAACGCCTCAAAGAAGCGGGCATCGATAACATCATCATCAATACGTCGTGGCTGGCACAACAAATCTTTGATCGCCTGGGCGATGGCAAACGCTTAGGCGTCCGCCTGCGCTATTCACACGAAGGCGACGAACCGCTGGAAACCGGCGGCGGCATGTACAACGCCCTGCCCCTGCTGGGCGACGAACCCTTTCTGGTGGTCAATGGCGACACCTGGCACGACATCGATTTCAGCACCCTGTCCCTGGCTGAAAATGACCTGCTGAACCTGGTATTAGTCGACAATCCGCCACACAATCCGGCGGGGGATTTCTGTCTGGTCAATGGCCGGTTGCGCGAATGCGAAGCGGGAAAAAGCGGCCTCACCTACAGCGGCGTGGGCGTGTTCCATCCGCGGCTGTTCCAGGACAGCCAGCCCGGACGCTGGTCGGTGGTTCCCCTGATTCGCCAGGCCATCGCCCAAAACCGGGCCGCCGGCATTCACCACCACGGCCAATGGCATGACATTGGCACCATTGATCGCCTGCTGCAAGCCAACCAGAACCTCGAAAGGGAGCACCCCGCATGAAGCAATCCACCCGCCTGTTCGCCCTGTGGCCATTTGCCACCTTATTTCTGCTGGCGGCCTCATGGCCGGCACTGGCCGAAGAAACCGTCACTTCGCCGTGGCAAGGCACCTGGGTTTCGGTGCTGCCGCCTTTGCTGGCCATTGCCATTGCGCTGGTATTTCGCAACGTCATCCCGGCGCTGTTTATTGGCTTGATTGCCGGCATCTGGATACTCAATGGCCTGACCCTGCCAGGGCTGGGCTGGTCAGTGCTGGAAAGCTTTCAGAAATACACCGTGGACGCACTGGCAGACCGCGATCACGCCACGGTCATCCTGTTTTCCCTCATGATTGGCGGCATGGTGGGCATTACTGCCCGCAATGGCGGCATGGTGGGGATTGTCAATCACATTGTCAAATGGGCCAACACGGTACGGCGGGCGTCCCTGGCCACCATCGGCATGGGGCTGGCAATTTTTTTTGACGACTACGCCAATACGCTGGTGGTGGGCAACACCATGCGCCCGGTGACGGACAAACTGCGTATCTCGCGGGAAAAACTGGCCTATTTTGTGGATTCCACCGCCGCACCCATTGCCGCCATTGCCCTCATTACCACCTGGGTGGGCTTTGAAGCCGGCCTGATTGGCGATGCCATTGCGCCATTGAAAGACTTCCCTGCCCAGTCCGGTTATGCGGTGTTCCTGAAAACCATCGCCTACAGTTTCTACCCCATTATGGCCTTGTTGTTGACCGTGCTGATTGCCACCAGTGGCCGGGACTTTGGTCCCATGTACCGCGTGGAGGTGCTGGCCCGGCAGGGAAAGGAACAGTACGCCAGGGCGGTCAAGCACCCGGAAGAGAAAATTCAACCCAAACCTGGCAAACCCACCCGCGCCATCAACGCCCTGCTACCCATCGCGGCGCTGATTGTCACCGTCATGCTGGGCCTGTACCACACCGGCTATGGCCCGGAGAAAACCCTGCCACAGATTATCGGCGATGCCGACGCCTACAAGGCCCTGCTGTGGGGTTCGCTGGTGGGCATGTTGACGGCGGCCTTCTTGAGCCTTATCCAGGGCATCCTGACCCTGGAAGAAACCGTGGATGCCTGGTACCGGGGCATGAAATCCATGCTGATCGCCATGGTGATTCTGATTCTGGCCTGGTCACTGGCGGCAGTCACCGACGGCCTGCGCACCAAAGACTTTCTGGCCGGTCTGGTCAGTGGCCGGGTGTCTGCCGAATGGATCCCGGCGCTGATTTTCCTCCTGTCGGCAGCCACGGCCTTTGCCACTGGCTCCAGCTGGGGCGCCATGGGCATCCTGATTCCGCTTTTGATCCCGCTCATGTGGACCGTGATGCAGGCGCAGGGACTGGCAGACTCAAGCCACCTGTACCTGATGTACGTGGCCATCGCCAGCATTCTGGCCGGCGCTGTCTGGGGCGACCACTGCTCACCCATCTCCGACACCACCATCCTCTCGTCCATGGCCTCAGGCTGTGACCACATTCAACACGTCCGCACGCAAATTCCCTACGCGCTCTATGCCGGGGCCGTGGCCGTGCTGCTGGGCATTATCCCGGCCAGTTTCGGCTGGCCGGTGGGGCTGGTGCTGCTGCTGTCTGCGGCGGCCCTGGCCGCCGGACTGTGGCTGTTGGGGAAAAAGGTGCCTGAACCGGTACTTCACCTGGACTCACCGGTTGACTGAGGACTCCAGTCTGACAGGACACATCGGTTATAATGCCCGGTTCGACAAATAGCGAGACCTTGCATGAATCACGCCAAGCCGGACACCGGCCTGTGGCTGCCGCACGTGACGGTGGCCACCATCGTCGAGAAAGACGGGAAATTCCTTATGGTCGAGGAAGACATCCACGGGGAGAAAATCCTTAACCAGCCCGCCGGGCACCTGAACGCCGGGGAAACCCTGGTGCAGGCCGCGGTGCGCGAAACCCGGGAAGAAACCGGCTGGCAAGTCACTATCGACCACGTGGTGGAAGTATCCCAATGGACCAGCCCCAACAGCAGCACCCATTTTGTGCGCGCCTGCTTTGCCGGCACGCCGGTGCAGCATTTTCCCGAGCAGCCGCTGGATGACGGCATCCTGCGCGCGCTGTGGCTGAGTCGCGATGAGGTCGCCGCCAACAGTCACCGCTTGCGTTCGCCCCTTGTATTGCACCACATTGACCACCATATCAAAGGCAAGCGTTTTCCTCTGGAGCTGTTCAGCTATTACGATGACTAAATCTGCAGAAAAAATCCTGGTGGGCATGTCCGGCGGCGTCGATTCGTCGGTTTCCGCCGCCCTGCTGAAAGAACAGGGGCACGCGGTGGAAGGCCTGTTCATGAAAAACTGGGAAGAAGACGACACCAGTGCCGTGTGCAGCGCCGCTGAAGACGCGCAGGACGCGCAAAAAGTGGCCGAACGGCTGGGCATCGCCTTGCACAAACGCAATTTCTCGGCTGAATACTGGGATTTTGTTTTTGAGGATTTTCTGCGCGAATACCGCGCCGGTCGCACCCCCAACCCGGATATCCTCTGCAACCGCGAAATCAAGTTCAAAACCTTTCTTGAACACGCCCAGGACCTGGGGGCTGATAAAATCGCTACCGGCCATTACGTGCGCAAGGACAGCGTCGATGGGCGCTATCGACTGCTTAAAGGCCGCGATGCCAACAAGGACCAGAGTTATTTCCTCTACACCATTGGCCAGGCGCAACTGGCGGCGAGCGAATTTCCCGTGGGGGAACTGGAAAAGCCGGCCGTGCGCAAGAAAGCCCGCGCGCTGGGACTGGCGGTGCACAACAAAAAAGATTCCACCGGCATCTGTTTTATTGGCGAAAAACGCTTTCAGGAATTCCTTGGCCGTTACCTGCAGCCCAACCCCGGCGACATTGTCAGCGATGATGGCACAGTCATCGGCCAGCATAACGGCCTGATGTACTACACCATCGGCCAACGACACGGCCTGGGCGTGGGTGGCGTCAAAAACCGTCCCGATCAGCCCTGGTTTGTGGCCGGAAAGGATCATGCCAACAACCGCCTGATTGCCGTTCAGGGCGACCACCCGTGGCTGTATGGCCATCACCTGACAGCCACCCAGGCCAGCTGGGTTTCAGGCCAGGCCCCAGCGGTGCCGTTTCGCTGCAAAGCCAAAACCCGTTACCGCCAGGCCGATCAGGCCTGCCTCATCACCGCCATTGACGGAGACTGCCTGGAAGTGGTTTTTGACCAGGCCCAACGCGCCATGACGCCGGGTCAGTCAGTGGTTTTCTATGCCGGCGATGAATGCCTGGGCGGTGCTATTATCGAAGACACCGACCGGCTTGACAGCCGTTGTGAACTGCGCGGTGAATTGCGATGAGCCACAACAACAAAACCCATCACTCCGAAAATACCAGCAGCCCCGGAGCAACAGACAGTCAGAACAGGCGGGGCACACCCGGTCACACGCTGGAAGAACGGACGCTGGCGCTGGCCGGTGTGTGTCAGGCCGCTATCATGGCCGAACAGCTGGCCAATAGCGGCGCGGTGAGTGACTTCAGGGCCTTCGACACCAGCTTGCAAAGCCTGTATGAAATGAACCCGGACAGCACGCTGGCGGTGTACGGCGGCGACACCTCTGGCCTGCAACTGGGCCTGAAAACCTTGCAAGAGGCTTTTGGGCGCAACGAGGACTACCTCAATGTGCTGAAATACAGCCTGACCCTGCTGGCCCTGGAACGGAAGCTAATGAAGCGACCGGATTACCTGCAAACGATTCAAAAAGGCATTCTCGACTCGCAGGTGCTGCGCAGTGGCAATGAGGACTTTCCCGCGCCGGTGATTTCCAAACTGGCCAACACCTACACCCAGACCGTGAGCCTGCTGCAGCCACGCATCGTGGTGTCCGGCAAACCGTTCTATCTTAAACAACCGGCCATCACCGAAAAAATTCGCGCCATCCTGCTGGCCGGCATCCGTTCAGCGGTGCTGTGGGATCAGCTCGGCGGCAGCCAGTGGCAACTGCTGTTCAAACGCAAGCCGTTGATTGAAACCGCCCGCCGCCTGCAACAGTGTGCCTGAGCCGCAGCAGGCCAGCGACAGACAGGCGCGCTTCCGGTTATTCTTTTTTACTTTAACTTGCTCCGATAAGGTACTGATACAAAAGGATATTAGCGGAAGCTAAATTACCGCGGCTAGTGACAATTCCGGCAAAAAAACGGATAATACCGGCCTGATTTTTACTGCCGGCCTGGCGGCTGTGCAAACACAACCCGACACTTTATCATCACCTTGAGGAATCACCCATGAGCGATTCGGCCAAATACACCCAAACCCTCCGCTCGTCCGGAACGGACTACACCATCTACAGCCTGGATACCCTGAAAGACCAGCACAACATCGACCGCCTGCCCTACAGCATCAAGATCTTGCTGGAAAACATTATGCGCCATCAGGACGGCGTGGACATCACCGAAGACGACATACAGGCTATTTGCGAATGGGACCCGAAAGCCAAACCCTCGCGGGAAATTGCCTTTACGCCGGCCCGCGTGCTGCTGCAGGACTTCACCGGCGTGCCCGCCGTGGTGGACCTGGCCGCCATGCGTGATGCCATGGTGGAACTGGGCGGCCAAACCAGCCAGATCAACCCGCTGGCCCCGGCCGAGCTGGTGATCGACCATTCCGTGCAGGTGGACAGCTTTGGCAACCCCAAGTCACTGGAAATCAATACCGAACGCGAATACGAGCGCAACAAGGAACGGTATGAATTCCTGAAATGGGGTCAGGGCGCGTTTGATAACTTCAAGGTGGTGCCGCCGGAAAGCGGCATCGTGCATCAGGTCAATCTGGAATACCTGGCCCGCGGCGTGTTTGGCACTGAAAAAGACGGCCAGAAATTCGCCTACCCCGACACCCTGGTGGGCACCGACAGCCACACCACCATGATCAACGGCCTGGGCGTGGTTGGCTGGGGCGTGGGCGGCATCGAAGCCGAAGCGGCCATGCTGGGCCAGCCCATTTCCATGCTGATTCCGGAAGTAGTGGGTTTCAAGCTCACCGGCCGCTTGCCCGAAGGCGTAACAGCCACTGACCTGGTGCTGACCATCGTTGAAATGCTGCGCGAACATGGCGTGGTAGGCAAATTTGTTGAATTCTTTGGCGACGGCCTCCAGGACCTGCCACTGGCAGACCGCGCCACCATCGCCAACATGGCCCCGGAATACGGCGCCACCATTGGTGTTTTCCCCATTGACAACGAAACGCTGCGTTACCTGGAAATGTCCGGCCGCGATGACGCCCAGATCAAACTGGTTGAAGACTACGCCAAGGCACAGGGCCTGTGGCGTGATGACAGCAAGGAAGCCGAATACTCCGCCGTGCTGGAACTGGACATGAGCCAGGTCAAACCCAGTATTGCCGGCCCCAAACGTCCACAGGACCGCATTGAACTGGATCACGCCAAATCTCAATTTCAGAAAGATTTTGTCAAAATCGCCGGCCGCGAAGAGAAAAAAGAAGCGCCGGTGGCCAATAAGGACTACGCCATGAAAGACGGCAATATTGTGATTGCCGCTATCACCTCCTGCACCAACACCTCTAACCCGGCCGTCATGCTCGCCGCTGGCCTGCTGGCACGCAACGCTGCGGCCAAAGGGCTGAAGGTCAAGCCATGGGTCAAAACCTCACTGGCTCCTGGCTCCAAGGTGGTGACCAACTACCTGGAAAAAGCCGAACTGCTCGACGACCTGGAAAAGCTGGGCTTTTACGTGGTGGGTTATGGCTGCACCACCTGTATCGGCAATTCCGGCCCCATTGATGAAAACCTGTCGCAAACCATCCGCGATAACGACCTGGTGGCCACTTCCGTCCTGTCTGGCAACCGCAACTTTGAAGGCCGCATCCATCCCGATGTAAAAATGAACTACCTGGCCTCTCCACCGCTGGTGGTGGCCTACGCCATCGCCGGCAGCATGGATCATGACCTGATCAACGAACCGCTGGGCGAAGACAGCGAAGGCAACCCCGTTTACCTGCGTGATATCTGGCCCAGCACGCACGAAGTGGCCGACACCATTGC
Organism: Lysobacterales bacterium; assembly: GCA_026996795.1. Taxonomy (GTDB): domain Bacteria; phylum Pseudomonadota; class Gammaproteobacteria; order Xanthomonadales; family Marinicellaceae; genus S144-45. The sequence goes on from JALWKC010000010.1 coordinate 10,633, forward strand.
CTCATCCCTCGACGAGAACATGTTCAAACGCTCTTACGAAGACGTGTTCGCCGGCGACAAGCACTGGCAGGCCATCCAGACCTCCGGCGGGGAACGCTTCGACTGGCAGGACGATTCCACCTACATCCGCCGCCCGCCTTTCTTTGAAGGCATTGGGGAAACCGAAAGCACCATTCAGGACATCAAGAGCGCCCGCGTGCTGGCCAAATTGGGCGATTCTGTCACCACCGACCACATTTCCCCGGCCGGCGCCATTGCACCGGATTCACCGGCTGGACAGTACCTCAAGGCCCAGGGAGTGGATCCGCGAGACTTCAACTCCTATGGCTCCCGCCGTGGCAACCACGAAGTGATGATGCGCGGCACTTTTGCCAATATCCGGCTCAAAAACGAGTTGGCCGACGGCAAGGAAGGCGGCTGGACCAAACTGCTGCCTGAGGGGGAAATCATGCCCATTTTCGATGCCGCCATGCAATACAAGCAACGTGGCGAACCGTTGGTGGTGATTGCCGGCAAGGAATACGGCACCGGCTCTTCCCGTGACTGGGCCGCCAAAGGCACCAACCTGTTGGGCGTCAAGGCAGTACTGGCCGAAAGCTTCGAGCGCATTCACCGCTCTAACCTGGTGGGCATGGGTGTGCTGCCGTTACAATTCAAGGCCGGCGTGAATGCCCAAAGCCTGGGACTGACCGGTTACGAACGCTATGACATCACCGGCCTGGAAGAAGGCGGAAAAACCGTCCAGGTCACGGCCACGGATGACAATGGCCAGCAAAAAACCTTTGAGGCCATGGTACGCATCGACACACCGAAAGAATGGCAGTATTACAAAAACGGTGGCATCCTCCGCTACGTGCTGAAGGAGCTTGCCGCCTGATGCAGGCTGAAATAACACTATTCCATTCCACCTGCGGACAAAAAAACCGGTCACTGGCCGGTTTTTTTGTGGGTGAATAACAACCAGCTTGAATGGTGACTCAGAACCCCGCCCATTGATTTGGCCTAAAGGTTTTTCTCCAGAATCCGATTGCCCTGTGTGGCCTTGCCAGAAACCCATTCATTCAATGGCGTTTTCGGGCCACCTGAAGAGAAATTTTTGGCGGTAATCCACCAAATGTGCCAGGCTTTGCTGTCAGCATCCTTGATGGGCACGGCAAACGTAAACTCCTTCCATTTGTAAGTCCAGGTGGTTTCAGTGCCTTTCATTTTCACATCTCCACCCAAGGTCAATTGGGCATCGTCAATGTGAATTTCGCTGTCCTTGCGCTCGCGTTCGACAATTTTATCCGTTGTCAGCACCACCTGCCCATGCTGGCCAAAGGCGTACCTGGGCTTCTCGACAATTTCCCGGGCAATCTGCAGCATTTTTTTATCCGTGGATTTGGCCTCAGGCAGGCGCGACCCTTCCAGCGCCGTCCGGTAGTTTTTCATAAAGTCCTGTTCTGCTTGCTGTAGCCGTTCCAACGCTTGCTGCGCCTGTTGCGATTGGCGCCCCAGAGCAGTTTCCAGATAAATCGAAGACAACGCCACTTGTTTGCCTTTGTCAAACTCGGCAAGGGCCTCGTTCTTGCGGCCTTTGCCAAGAAAAACCCACCGTTTGTCACTGTCCGGGTTCACCTGATAGCGGCGAGACAACTCGCTTTCCATTTGGTTGAGCCGCTGTGTAAGCTCATCGGACAAGGCTTGGTACGCCGCCTGGACTGTTTTCAGGTTGGACTGAGAAAGGCGTGTCAGCCGTTTGACGTCATTGGCATCATATGGCGCCCCGGTCTGTGGTGTGCCCGGATTGTTGGGTAGCCAGGCAATGGGCGCTATGGCGGCCAGTTCTTTCAGGTTGTGTTCCGCCACCGTGCGTGCGCTGCTGGCGGCCTTGACCCAGGCCTGAGCCTGTTCCTTGCCAAACGGTATTGATGGCTTTTTCGGCACAGCGTACTTTCTGGCATTGGCTTCCAGCACGGCCAGACGCTGCTGCACATTGCCCAGCTTTGCCAGTTGACCCTTGGCTCGATTGAACTCATCGCTGAGTTTTTTCTGTAAATCCAGATAAGCCTTTCTGGCTTGGGCCACATCGGGATCGTCCACCTGGGGATAACGCCCCAGGGCGGTGGCAAACTGTTTCATCCTTTTCTGGTAGGCCAGTATGTTGTTCCTGTCCTGCAATGGCGAAGGCCCGCTGGTCACCAGTGAATTGCTAACACCTTCAATGTCCCGGGCCAGTTTTCGGACACGAACCCGCTGACCCGACACCAGTGGCGCCAACGCCTGTTTTTGTGTATGCTCCTGCGGCTTTAGCGTGCTTTCAGAACCCTTTTGTGGTGTGGTGGTCTGCACAGTGGGTTGATGCTGGACGCTGGGCTGTCCGCTTTCTGCCAATTCCTCCAACCGGCTTTTCAGGGCCAGAAAACGCCGATTGAGCGCCTGCCATAAAGGATCTTCCTGGTGCGGCGACTGTTTCAGCCGGGCATGGGAAAGCGCCAGCAATTTCAGAATGCGTTTTGCACTTGACCGACGCGCTGGCGTCAGGCCGCTGGCCTGTTGTTCAAAGCGGGCAATATCACGTTCAGCATTGCGGATAGAGCTGTCTTCAGCCTGGCTCATCACCGGCATCAGCACCATCAGTAAAGCGAGGCTGATCATCGTTTTTTTCATCACGTTTCCTGTTTTGAGGTTTCACACCATGGTTGGAGAGGCAAATGCCGTGGTTTGACGTGGCATCCTGTCATTTGAGGCACGCGGAGACCGGAAAATACTTGCCTCTTACTGGTTTATTCGTAAAAGAGTCCGGATTACTGACACTTTTTCGATAAAAAACTTACGATGAGAAGAACGGGGTTGTTTAGTGTTGGATTATCCAGCCACAACCGGACTCACTCTCCGGGCTTGGCCGGGCGGTGATTTTGGGGCAAAAATAAAGCATAAAAAAAGCCCCTGAGAAAGGGGCTTTTTGGCGCGAACTGGGCGCGTTTGGACTATGCCCTAGAACGGGATGTCATCGTCAAAATCGTCCATGGGCGGTGTTTGTGCCGGGGAGGAGTTATGTTCTCCTTGCTGTGACCGCTGCTGGCGCTGGGGCGCGGCCGGCGCTCCACCGAAGGAGGCCTGGCCACCAGAAGGGTTGCCGCCCAGCATTTGCATCTCATTGGCGACGATTTCGGTGGTGTAACGATCCTGCCCGTTTTTGTCCTGCCATTTGCGGGTTTGCAACCGGCCTTCAATATAGACCTGTCGGCCCTTGCGCAGGTATTCGCCCGCGATTTCCGCCAAGCGCCCGAAAAAGACGATGCGGTGCCATTCGGTTTTTTCCTGCTTCTGACCGGTGCTTTTGTCTGTCCATGACTCGGTGGTGGCGACGGAGATGTTGGTGATGGTTGATCCGGTGGTGGTCGTACGCACTTCCGGGTCCTGACCCAGATTGCCCACCAGAATAACTTTGTTGATGCCTCTTGCCATAATCTCGGTACTCGTATGATTAACAGTTTATTAGGGAAGCTTTAATTGAATCGGGACGAAGCAGATTATGCCTGAAATGTTCGAAAACAAGGCGAAGTTTGCAGCCAATAGCAGGCTATTGCAAGGACTTCAACGTCGTTATCGGATATTTCAGAGATGAGTTGCGAGTTCACGATTTGATCAGAGCTTCTTCCTTAGGTTATTCCGCTGTCGCTGGTTGCGGCAACGCCAGTGAATTGTAGCACGCAGCGAGTGGCTTTCGGAGCAGGAAGTGAGCCCGGCCAGTATCCGGGTTCCTGACTTCAGGCCTGCTTTAGCTGATGCACCCTGTGATTGACCAGCCACACCAGGGCGGCGGTCACCAGCACCAGTGCGGCGGTGCCAAAAAAGACGCTTTCATAGCCATTTCGCATGAGGTAACCGGCCAGTGCCGAACCCGCAAAGGCGCCAATAAACTGGCTGGAGGAATACATGCCCATGGCCGCGCCGCGAAATTTTTCTCCCGCCAGTCGCGACAGCCAGGCCGGCATACCGGCTTCCAAAAAATTGAACATACCAAAGAACAGCACCAGCACCGCAGCCACGGTCACAATGGACTGGAGCGCAAAGGGCATCAGCCACTGGGACAGACCCAGCCCCAGTAGCCCGGAGAAAATGTACTGCGCGTGGCGACCGGATTTTTCCATTTTGATGATCAGCGGCAACATGATGCCCACCGACAGTACCAACACCGGCAGGTACAGACGCCCGTGCAGTTCAGGCGGAAAATGCAGTTTTTCATTCAGTGCCAACGGCAAGGCGACAAACATGGCCGTCATGACCGCGTGCAGCACAAACACGGACAGATCCAGCGCCAGCAATTGCGGGTTTTTGAGGGTGCTGATGAGTTCAGCCAGCGAAAAGCGGGTGCTTTTGTGCCGCTTCGGCTCGGACACAAACAGGTGCAGCTGAATCAGCGCCAGAGTGGCCAGCACCGCGGTCAGCCAGAACAGGCCGGACATGCCGATGCTGGCATACAGCACCGGCCCGGTGATAAAGGCCAACATGAAAGCCGCGCCGATACTCATGCCAATAATGGCCATGACCCGCCCACGCACTTCTTCGCGGCTGATGTCGGCCACCAGCGCCATGCCCACCGAGGCGATGGCCCCCATGCCCTGCACCGCCCGGCCAATGATGATGGTGTAAATGTCGGTGGCGGTGGCGGCAATAATGCTACCGATAATGAAAAACAGCAGGCCGACGGTGAGCACCGGCTTGCGGCCAAAAATATCCGACAGCAGCCCCATGGGTATCTGCAACAGGGCCTGGGTCAAGCCGTAAATGCCCAGTGCCATGCCAATGAGCATGGGCGTGCTGTGAGGCAGAGTTTTGGCGTAGACCGAAAACACGGGCATGATCAGAAATAGCCCGTACATGCGTAAGGCAATAAGTATGGCCACACTAATCGCTGCGCGTTTTTCTTCCGGCAACAGCGCAACGCGATGGCTGGAACGTTCGGTTTTTGACATGACGGGTTTCCTTCGGGCCTTGGCCTTGCCCCTCCTGGGTTAACTGGCCAACTGCTCGCTATCGGCTACGGATGTGAGGAAGGACTGGTAGGCCGGTACGCGGCCATGCACCACGTCCTGATAAAGTTGTTTGATTTGTGCTGTTATGGGGCCAACTTTTCCATCTCCAATGGGCTGATCATTAATGGAGCCGATGGGCGTGACCTCCACGGCGGTGCCGGTAAAAAAGGCTTCATCGGCTTTCATGGCATCTTCCAGTGTCAGGTTCTTTTCCTCCACCTGTAACCCTTGATCCCTGGCCAGTTGCATGATGGTGGCACGGGTAATGCCGGGCAGGATGTGCCCCAGTGGCGGGGTCAGCAATTTGCCATCGGCGACAATAAAAAAGTTTTCCCCCGCTCCTTCAGCAATGTGGTCATCAGCCGTGAGAAACAAGGCTTCGTGGTAATGGGTGTTCTGGATTTCCAGCGAGGACAGGATGCCATTGACGTAATGACCGCAGATCTTGGCATCAATCACCGTGGCTTCAGGGTTAATGCGGCGGTACTTGCTGACCTTGATGTCGATCAGTTCATGGGTAAAATACGCGTCCCATTCCCAGCAGGCAATGGCCAGTTCGCTGGGATTGCCCTTGGCAGACACGCCCAGTTCCCCGTAACCAAAATAGGCAATGGGCCGAATGTAGCCATAATTGAGGCCATTGCGACGCACGGTGTCGACGATGGCATCAAAAATGGCCGGCCCGTTCCAAGGCAAATCCATGCCCAGCACACCGCAGGAATACACCAGACGGTCCACGTGTTCCTGCAAGCGGAAAATTGCCGGGCCTTTTTCGGTCGGGTACAGGCGAATGCCTTCAAAAGCGCCTCCGCCGTAATGCAAGGTGTGGGTCAAAACGTGAGTGAGTGCGTCGTCCCACTGAATCAGCTGGCCGTTTTTCCATATCCAGGGTGTTTTTTTCATGCGTGTTCTGCCATAGGTTTGGAGTAAAAAAGAAGGGCCAGGTTGCGCGACTATAAACGCAGGCCCAGCAGTGTGCCCTGACGGATGGCGCGTTTGGCATCCAGTTCACCGGCCTTGTCGGCACCACCGATAACGTGCACGGGCAGGTCATCCGGAAGTACAGGCAACAGGTCGCGCACGGATTCCTGCCCGGCACAGACAATGACATTGTCCACCGGTAGCAGCAGCGGCTTTTCGTCCTTGATCAGGTGCAAGCCGGCATCGTCAATTTTTTCATACTGCACGCCAGTCAACGTCTTGACGCCGCGTTTGCGCAAGGACAGGCGATGAATCCAGCCGGTGGTTTTGCCCAGCGTCTTACCGGGTTTGGTGGTCTTGCGTTGCAACAGCCAGATTTCCCGTGGGCTCGGGCTGTGCCGGGTTTCGGTCAGGCCGCCTTCGGTTTTGACTTCCGGATCAATGCCCCATTCGCGGCAGAATTCCTGCGGGTCTTCATACACCGCCGGGTTGCTTTCGGACAACAGCTCGGCCACATCGAAACCGATGCCACCGGCGCCAATAATGGCCACTTTCTGACCAGCCTCACGTCGTCCGGCGACTAGGTCATTGTAAACAATCACCTTGGGATGGTCTATGCCCGGAATGGGTGGAACCCGGGGTTTAACGCCCGTGGCCAACACAACCTGGTCGAAATTTTTCAACGCTTCGGTCGTGGCCGTCGTATTGAGCCGCATGTCCACGCCAAAACGCTGCATTTCTTCGCGGAAATAACGAATGGTGTTTTCAAACTCGGCCTTGCCGGGAATATTGGCCGCCAGCTTGAATTGTCCACCCAGCTCATCCGAAGCCTCGAACAAGGTGACTTTGTGGCCTCGTTCTGCCAGCGTCTTGGCCGCGCTCATGCCCGCTGGCCCGGCACCAACCACGGCGATTTTCTGCGGTTTGTCCGTTGGCTTGACCGTGTATTCGGTTTCGTAGCATGCCAGGGGATTGACCAGACAGGTGGCACGCTGTTTCCGGAAAACGTGATCCAGGCAAGCCTGATTGCAGGCAATGCAGGTATTGATGCGTTGCGGCAGGCCCAACCGGGCTTTCTTGACGAAATCCGGGTCAGCAAGAAAGGGCCGCGCCATGGAAACCATATCGGCCTGGCCACTGGCGATAATGTGTTCAGCCACCGCCGGATCGTTGATGCGGTTGGTGGCAATCAGTGGAATATCCAGCGCTCTTTTCATACGTTCGGTGACCCAGGCAAAACCGGCCCTGGGCACCAGTGTGGCAATGGTGGGCACGCGCGACTCATGCCAGCCGATGCCAGTGTTAATGAGCGTGACGCCCAGTGCCTGCAGGCGCTTGCCCAGGGCCACAATTTCATCCCAGGTACTGCCTTCATGCACCAGGTCGAGCATGGAAAGGCGGAAAATAATGATAAACTCCGGCCCCACAGCCTGTCGAACCCGCTCGGTCACGTCCAGCGCGAAGCGCATCCGGTGTGCATACGGCCCGCCCCATTCATCCTGGCGTTTGTTGGTGCGTTTAGCCAGAAACTCATTGATCAAATAACCTTCCGAGCCCATGATTTCCACACCGTCGTAACCGGCTTCCTGGGCCAGCAAGGCGGTGTTGACGTAATCGCGTAGCTGTTTTTCCACCCCGCGCGACGTCAGGGCTTCTGGCTTGAAAGGCGTAATGGGCGATTGAATGGCGGAAGGCGCAACCGAAAAGGGGTGGTAGCCATAGCGGCCTGCATGCAGAATCTGCATGCAGATTTTGCCCCCGGCTGTATGCACGGCCCGGGTCACCAGGGTGTGCCGTTTGACCTGAAAACGGTACTTGAGAAAACCGGAAAATGGCGACAACCAGGCCCGGATATTAGGGGTAATGCCGCCGGTGACCATCAGGCCCACCTCCCCTTCGGCCCGGCGGGCAAAATACGCCGCCAGTTTGTGATAATCCCGCGCCCGGTCTTCCAGGCCCGTGTGCATGGAACCCATCAACACCCGGTTTTTCAGGGTGGTAAACCCCAGATCCAGTGGTTGCAATAAGTGGGGATAGGCATTGTGTCCCTCTGGTGTTTCAACCGCTTTATTGGGTTTTTCCTGAGTGCTTTGGGTCATTTCAGCCTCGTATTATTTAACTTTAGTTTTCCTGTCTATCTTATTGACTTAAAAGGTTTTTTTCCATGGCTTCCAGCTCAACCAGATTGCGTCGCATGGCCACCCAGGGCTGCTGTTGCCAAAAGGGTCTGGAATCAGTGCGCACAGGCTCCCCACGCAGTGACAGACAGGCCTGTCTGGCTTTTCTGGATGGCGCGTTAACCGGCAAGGACGGCAACAGTTCGGCGGTCAATTCCGGCGTGCAGGTCAGGGCAATGTCTGCCCCGGCTTCGACACAGGCACGATAACGTCCGGCCACGTCCCCGGCACAAAAAGCCGCCTCCATGCCCAGGTCATCACTGATAATAGCACCGGTAAAGCCCAGTTCCTCACGTAGCACCCGTTGAGTCCAGTGTCTGGAGAAGCCCGCCGGGGCATCACAGCCACTGGTGTAGATGACGTGTGACATCATGACCGCTTCCAGTTTGCCCCGCTTGATCAGGCGCGCAAAAGGCCGCATGTCCTGATGAAAGATGGTCGCCATTGGCCGCCGGTCGACGGGCAGTTCGTGGTGTGAATCGGCCTTGACCGTACCGTGGCCGGGAAAATGCTTGCCGGTGGTTTTCATGCCGGCAGTGTGCATGGCCCCGCAGTAAGTGTCTCCCAGTTCCGCCACCACATCAGGGTCGGCAGAAAAGGCGCGATCACCTATGACTTCTGAACCGTTGTCGATGTCCAGTACCGGTGCAAAACTCAGGTCAACGCCGACAGAAAGCAGCTCAGTGGCCATTAGCCAGCCGTGGACATGGGCCAATGCCCGCGCCAGGTCCGGATCCTGCGCATACACCGCGCCGATTTCTCCCAGGGCAGGCAAGCGCGTGAATGGCAAGTCGAAACGGGCCACGCGACCGCCTTCCTGATCCACGGTAATGAGAAAATCACGCCCCTTGAGTGCCCGGATGTGCTGAACCAGCGCCTGCAACTGGTTATAGTCGCGATAGTTGCGCTTAAACAGGATCACGCCCTGCACCAGCGGGTGCTGCAAAAGGCGGCGATCGTCTGCGGTAAGCCATTCTCCGGCAATACCGGTAATCAAAGCTGTCATGGCGTGCGGACAGCATCGGCCTGCTGCGCTTCCGGCTGACTGATTTCATGCAAGCGATCGGGGGCCAGCACATCGGTGATTTGCACGCGGCCATCGGGCCAGGTGATTTTGAGGCGGTGCCCGGCAGTGGACTGACCCAGGCCAAAGGTGATCACCGGTTCGGTTTGTGCCAGGTAACTGCGGGTCAGACTGTGCAGCACCGCAGGCCGCAGGGGTTGCCCGTCGGCATCCAGCAGTTGCACCCGCGCGCCGATGGCATCCGGGTTGCCCTTGCCCCCACGCAGTCGCGCACGCAGCCAGTGACCCGTTTCGCTCTGATTGATAAACAACAGTGCCGGTCGGTTCACCTGCGTGAGCACAACGTCCAGATCGCCGTCGGCATCCACATCCCCATAGCTGGCCGCTCGGCCCACCACATCCAGTCGCGTCAGGTCGCCGGCGTTTTCCACCGGCACAAACGCCCGTGGGCAGTCGCTGCCGCAATTCCAGAACAACTGGCTTTTCTGGGCATAATGCTGAGCAGGCTGCACGCGATTGATTTCGTTTTCCACGTGACCGTTGGTCTGAAAGAAGTCGGGTCGCCCGTCCAGATCATAATCAAAGAAAAACAACCCGAAGCTGAGCGCATGGCGACTTTGAGGACCCACCCCGATAATGACCGATTCATCGGTAAAAAACGGCTGCTTGCCGCGCTTGACGTAGAAGGAGGTCATTTCGTTGGCAAAGTTGCCGATGCTCAAGGCCATGTCATCTGTATTCCGGAAATGGGAGGCATCCAGACCCATGGACCCAGTGGCCTTGCCACTGGCGTCATACGCCACACCATAACGATCGGCCGATTCGACAAAATGGCCCTGGCCATCATTAACAAACAAAAAGTTGCCGCTGGTGTCATTGGCCACTGCCACATCCAGCCAGCTGTCGTCATTCACATCCAGAAAGGCCAACGCCAGGCCTTTGCCCGAAGGCTTGCCGGTGGCCGGGTTAAGCACCTTGAGGCCAACGTCTTCGCTCACGTCCACCAATGTGCCCGAGCGATTCTCGAACAGGCAGTTCCAACTGCCGGGGAAATTGCTGGGTGGCCCGTAAGCCCGGCCAATGCCATCCAGGCGGTAGTCGGCCAGGTAATCCAACTCCTTGTTCCACTGCACGTAGTTGACCACGAACAGGTCCAGATCACCGTCCTTATCGTAGTCAAAGAAGCCAGCAGAGGTGCTCCAGCCATCGTCCATGCAGTCCAGTTTTTGATCAGACTCAACAAATTTTTTTCCCTGCTGATTGAGAAACAGCCGGTTTCTGCCCACCGCCGCCACAAACAGGTCGCGCCAGCCATCACCGTTCACATCACCCACGGCCACGCCAGTGCCATAAAAGGTTTTATCCAGTCCAAAGGCTAAGGTGGCATCGCTGAAGTGACCACTGCCATCATTCAGGAACAGTTTTTGGGTGGGTGCGTGGTCAGGTTGCGGATCCCAGGGCCAAGCGCTGCCATTGGCAAAAAACAAATCGTTATCGCCGTCGTTGTCCACGTCGATAAAGGCCGCACCCGAACCCATGGTTTCCGGCAACATGCGTTCCCCACGGGCACCACTGAACTGCACCATGTCAATGCCACGCGGCTTGCCCTGCTCTTTGAAATCCGTGGCCGGTAGATTTTTGTCCAGGGCAACAGGCTGCATGGCGCGTGGGGCTTTAAAGGCCGTCTTGTCTACAACCGGTTGTTCCGGGCTGTCATCGCGCAAAAACCACCACAGTCCGATAGCAATGAGGGCCACTAACACCAGTGCCTGCACCGAGCGTTTGAAAAACACCTCGATCACCTGGTCGTCATCGCTGGTTTGGCACTGGTTTTGGAGGTCGTTTTTTTTCATGGCGTGCCTGTTTTGTTGGGTGTGTTGGGTGTTTCCGATGCCTGCGGTGACTTCGAAGTAGCGGAGGAAACCGACAACATTTCCCGGTAGTCATCCACCGTCAGCCACTTATCCACCTTGTCCAGGGCATAGATGGCAATGGGGTTAGCGGCGTGATCAGCCGCCGGGTTTTTGCTGCGAGCCAGGGCAATGGCGCGGTCGCGGGCATTGTCATCCACCTTGTATTTCTGGTGCAAGGCCCGGTGTTCATTGGCCTTGTCATTATCCCCCAGGGCAGCGTAAACCTGAGACAGGCCGTAATGGGCATCGGGCCACTCGGGGTTCATGGCCAGCACTTCTTCATACAGAAGACGGGCTTTATCCAGTGCCTGTTGTTGCGCCGGGCCAGTTTGCGTCTTGCTGAACTGGAACACAGCTTCGGCAAAACGAGTCACGAAAGCGTAGTCTTTGGAGAAGTCAAAACCCGCTGCCTGGGCTGGGGCATAGGCGCTGTTGTAGACGCGCTGGAAGTCCTGCACGGTTTTGTCCAGGTAACCGTTTTGCCAATCGATCAGACCCGAAAAAAAGTCCAGTTGCCACGGCCATGGATGACCGGATTCGGCCGCTGAAACCAGCGCCTGCCCGGCTTCGGATAACCGGCCCTGTTGAAAGTAACTGCGTACCAGGTTGATCCAGGCCAGGGGTTGCCCGGAAGCTGCCAGGGGTTGCAGGGCTTCTTCAGCCTGCCGATAAGCGCCGCTGCGCATGGCGCCGATGGCGTAATCGTTCCAACGCGACCATTGCTGTGACGGGATTGGCTGCTCGGGTGTGCTGTCCGTGTTGTGGCTGTTGACTTGATTACTGTCTTGCGTGTTTTCCGTGCCGTCCTTGATGTTCAGCACCAGTTGATCGCGGGACAGGGTCACAATGGGTAAATCGTTCTTTCTGTCAGCGTCGTGCATAAACAGGCGGTAGTAATGGGTATCGAATTTACGGTAATGCAACGCCGCTTCCACACGCAACTGGCCGGTGGCATTTTCCGGCACCTCAATGGCATAATGAACCAATGCCGCCGCGCCCGGTGGTATCTGGTGATTGTAGAGCATGGTGAACATGTCCTCGGCATTGCGCCGGTCTATCCGGTTGCCATCCTTGTCGATGACGTAAGCATTGACCTTGTAGGCCCAGTCGTCCAGTACGCCGTCTTTGTCCAGTCCACCATTGATGGCCACCAGTTTGTCGTTGTGATAGAGCCGCACTTCCAGCCATATTTGATTGGAGTCGGCCGTGCCCTGCGTGAACCAGTGCCCCGGCGTGCGGGTTCGCAACACGCTTTCCAGCAGGTATTTTTTGCCCGGCTCCACCGGAAGCTGTTTGCCCTGCCCGTCTTTTTCCGGCGCGGGGATCAATTTTCCGGTCAACTCACCACCCTCGCGCAAGCCGAAAAGGTCAACCGTGACGGAGTTGGTCAACAGGTCTCGCCCCGGCTCATGCCGGAGGTTTGCGATCTGCCTCACGGCAGTGTTGGCGGCGGTGAACCAGTGACTGTGGATCATGGTCTCCTCATCCAGTGAGCGGCTGAAGGCGCCAAAATCCTGCGATGGTTGTTCCGGCATGTGGCACTGCGCGCAACGTTGTTTGGCCTGCTTGGGATAATAAAAACTGTTGACCGCGTGGCCGGACACGCCGCTGAGGAAAAAGCTGTCGTAGTGGTCTTGTCCCCGCAGCCAGTGATAGCCATTTAGCTCCACCGGCAAACCCACTTTGTGGCAGGTGCCGCAAAACTCGGCCGTTTTGTGCAAGGGTTTAAGGTAAGTGGTTTTATGCAGTTGAGGTTTGGCCTTGATGAGGGTTTTTCCTACCCAGGCCAGCCATGGCGATTCACTCTTGCTAAAGGGGTAAACCGGTGGCGGTGCCAGCGTGTAGCCACCATTACCCTTAATGGTGTGAATTTTCGTAATTGCATGGCAGGAAGTACAGGTAATGCCGGCCTGACCAATCTCGGTGTCTTCAAAATGCGCCTCCGGGTCATCAAATTGGCCACTGAACAGAATGACCGGGTCGTGACAGGCGGCACAGAAACGCGCTGCTTTGACATTCCCATCACGCTTCAGGAGAAATTCGCGGGTGTTGTTGACTGCAAAGGTGTAGGAAGGGTTATTAAAACTGGACAGGTGGTGCACGCTGTTTTTCCAGCCGGTATGTGCGTCCTGATGGCATTCCTGGCAAAAGTCGGAGTCATTCAGCACTTCAACCGGCAGGTACTTGTCACCGGCAGTTTTGCTCAGGGCCGGGTAAAACTTGTCTGAGTATTCCCTGCCGTTATCCTGTATCGAGTCTACGGGTTTGGAAAGCCACAGGAACAGCGCGGTCAACACCACCGCGGCCGCCACGCTCCACTGACCCGGTTTCCAGTTGATGCGTCGGCCGGCCAGGCGATGCATGATAAACAACCAGATTACCGCCAGCGTCAAAATCACATGCAGCCAGTAAGCCAGGCTTCTGGCTTGCGGGTGCTTCAACTCCAGGTATGGAATGCCACGGGTTAACAACAAGCCGGTGAGCAACACGATGATGGCGGTGGCGAACAGCGCCAGGCCCGCCTGCACGGCTCGCCGGTTGGGCCGGTGCCGGGTGTTCCGGTAGTGAATGGCCCCATAAACAATCACTGGCACTACCAGCAAAAGGCCAATAAGCAAGTGTAGCAAAAACATGTTGAGGTATACGGTGTTCTGCCAGGACTCGCCGGTGATCTGCTCCATTAAGCGCACACCCAGCAGGTAGAGCGAATTGATGGAAATGAGGGCAAACAGGGCAAAAACCACCCATAGCAGGCGTTTCAGGCGTGGCCCGACGGCTGCGCGGGTGCGATTTTGCCGCTTTTGGGTTTCGTAAGCAGCGGTCTGGCTCTGTCGGATTTGGTCTTTTGCGGAATTATCGGCCATGTTGAAACCTGAGGTTGTAGTGTTTGTTAAGGGATTGCGCTTCGGCACTCACCGGCCCGTTATGCGGAATGGGCGCCAGGGTTTCGCCGTCTTTGGTCATCAGGTCCATGTCCTTGGCCCAACCGGCAAATTCAAGCACAAAATAGCGCCGCCAGCCGTCCTTGACCGGCGGCAAGGTGTCGGTAAATTGTATTTCAATGGCCTCCCCCGGGCCAATAATCGCCAGCGCGTTATCGGTTTTCTCCAGCAATACTTTCACATCCCCCAGGCGGGTGTAATGTCCCCGCATATAACGCGTGTCCCAAAAGGGCTCGCGCCGCTGGTAATCGTAATCAGGCAAGCGTTGCGGCCCGTCCTGGCGTTGGGGGAAACCGGGTTTAAACAAGCGTGCCGCAGCCAACGGCAGCCGGTGCTGAGTCACCTGTTCAGGCGTTCCACTTTTCACCAGCGCCAGTTCATCCAGATACAGTTCCTGATTGCTGCGAATGCGGATTTTTTCCGCTCCCACCACAGCCTGGCCAAGAGGGATACTGGCCAAACGTGGCATACCGGCCGGGTAGCCGGCTTCGATGACGACTGACTGCCAATGGCCATTGCGGAACACGTCAATACTGGGCGCTTGCCAGCGCACACCGGCCTGCCAGGCGGCAAAACCGGTTTGGGAATAACCGTATTCCACCCAGCCACGCATCAACAGGACCCAGTCGCCAGCGGGAATGGGCTCAAAGGTCAGCGTCAGGGTTTGTTCTCCATCGGCAAAACCCATAAATCGCGCATCGAAGGCAGCCGGTTCAATGGCGCGCTTGTCGGCGTGCAGGCCCAGTTCAGTCACGTCCTGGCCATCCTGACGAAGGATGGAAATGGGGTTCAGGCGCTGGCGATAAAAAACCGGCTGGCCAGTGACTTCCGGCAAGCCGGTTTGCATGCGCTCATCCAGCACCACCTGCCAAGGTCCTGGCACGTCAATGACGTTCACTGACAAGGAATCCAGGTAGGCAGCCTCTTCCATGGGTTCGGTAAAAAGCAGGGAGTAAAGGCCGTTTTCAGCGCTCCAGCGTTCAGCCGGCACCAGGTAGTTTTCCCAGGGGCGTGGTTGGCCGTATTCGTCCTTGCCAATAGCAAAACCGATGCCGCCCACACCCAGCACATCGCTTTCAAAGCGATACTCGCCGTTATGCTTGAGAAAAATCACCGGGCAGGAGGAAAGCTGGCGCTGGGTTTCGGTGATGCGGTAATAGTGACCCGCCTCAAGGTTCTGCTCCGTTTGGTAAACACCATCGGGCCAGTGAATGGCGATAAAGTCCAGCTTGTCTGCGCCACAGGCAGCAGAAACCGGCTGGGCATTCTGACCGCGGCCGCTGTCATTGTGCCAGGTGTCCCCTGTGCTGGCGCAATCACCGGCAAAGGCTGTGAATTTAATACCAATGCCTGACTTGTTTGAGCGCACCGAGTTGGCCTTGTCTTCTTCCCCGGTGAAAGCCAGCAGCACAAACGGGGCGCGATTGTCCGCTGCCCCCAGCCGGTACCAGTTTTTATCACCGGTCAACAACAACTCCGGCCCTTTAGTGGTGTGCAGCAGCAGTGGCGGGAAAGCCATGTCCAGCTCGATTTCTGCGTGTGTTTCCAGCGTCTTGCGCAATTGATGATCGAGAACACGCACAGAATGATCGCCAAACACAAGCACTTCCTTGGCACCATCGCCAGACACATCGGCTGCCAGCAGCGAGTTTACCCGCTCTTCACCTTTGAGCACTAAATCCGTACGATGCGCCGTGACTTTTCTGGTCGCCGGGTCCCAACTCAGGCGATGCACCCCGTTGTTATCAGCAACCAGCCAGTCCACCAGTCCGTCGTTATCCAGATCGGCCAGTGCCAGAGCCTCAGGCGCCTGTGGAGGGGTGATCTCGCGCAGGCGGTAATGCCACATGCGGTCGTTCTGCAGCCAGACTAGGCCGTTTTGACGACGCAGGACTATATCCATATCGCGATCGGCATCCACGTCGGCCAGCACAATTTGTTGCACGTCGCTGATCTCGGGAATGTGCTTCTCGGCATTCAGGGAGCGCCAGCTGCCGTCGAGGTTATTGTTCCAGAGGACAAACTGGCCGGATTGAGTGATGGCCAGAATATCCAGATCGCCATCGTGGTCGGCATCGGCCAGCCGCGCATTTCGCCAAGCAGGGTGATTTAGCCCAAAATGGCCGTTTTGGGCTGGCTGAAAGCCTGTTTCTGTCCCCAACCACAATTGGCTGCTTTGCCCGATCAGCAGCACATCGAGGGCACTGTCATTGTTCACATCACCCCAGGCCATGGCGCTAAAACCGTGCCCGTTTTCCAGCGGAATAATCCGGGTCGTTTCGGCTGAGGGCGTGGTGTCCGCTTGCTTCGGTTCAGGCACCGGCTGTCGGAAAACGCCTTGCCCCTGCAAGGTGACCAGCCCGGTGTGACCGTCCTGCTGAAAGTCCACCAGATTGGCCGCGATGATGGCGGCTTTATGCTCACCGCCAATCAACCTGGCCTCGGAAAAATACGGCGGTTTCACAGAAACACGTTGTTTGGAGAGCGATACTGACGGCACAGTCCGGACTTCGGCCTTGGGGCCCATGCGGGTGTATTTGATTTCCGCCAATCGGCTTTGGGGATTGGCCTGCAATTTCTGGTATTGCGCCAGCAGCTTTTCAGCCAGGTCGCCCTGCCCCAGTTGTTGGGCCGCCATAAAAGCGCTGTAGTAGGCACTGCGCAAGTACCCGTCAGCGACCAGGGATTGCTGAAAGCGCTGCAATGCCACTTCGGTTTTCCCCTGTTGCAACAGGCATTGGCCGGAAAAATACAGGGCATAGGCATCACTCGGGTCACCGTCAACCACGCGTTCAAAATACGGCAAGGCGTCCTCGCACCGGCCCTGATTGAAGTGCAGCAGCCCGGCAATATAAGGGGCTTGCAGGTTTTGCGGCGATTCGACGGATAGTTTTTCAGCCGTGCGCAAGGCGGTTTCTTCGTCCCCTACCTGCTGCCGGTTCACCAAGGCAATCAGATGATTGAGCCGCAACAACAAATTATCCGGCTGTTTCTTTAACGCCCTGGCAAAGGTCTTTTCCGCAGCGGTGTATTCAAACCGGCCCATTTCGGCCACGCCACGGTTATTCAGCGCGATCAGGGCCGGGCTTAATTGCGTTTGGTTTGACAACGGAGAGACCCCGTCATTGTTGTGGGGCGTTGAGGGATTGCCTTCATTCTGGCAGGCACACAACAAAACCACGACAACAAGAAGAAAGAAAAGAGTGTTCCAGCCGGACTGGCGGAAACTGGTAACAAAACGGGCGTGATCACTGGCGGATTCTGGCTGTTTGGGGTGCATGAAATAACCGCTGCGTTAAATCCCCTTATTGTAACAGCCTGGCCGATTGTGGCGAGCCATGCTGTGGCCTTTTCGCCGTTGTCGTTCGTAGCGCAAAGCCGCCAGATCAATGGGCGCCACCACGATGCGCTCCCCGGGGCCGGGTTCGGCCTGAGCCAGCACGCGTCCATCAAAATCCACCACCATGGAACCACCAGGCCAGGTAAACGGCGGGAAGTTTTCCCGCGTTGCTCCCTGATTGCTGGCCACCACATAAACGCTGTTTTCCAGCGCCCGGGTGCGGTTGACCAACGGCCACCAATTCATGGGTTCGGTGCTGCCCCAGGGGTCCATGTAGGCAGAAACGCGGCAAATGACGTCGGCCTGCTGGTTGGCAATGGCCCCAATGCACTGGGGAAACAGCCAGTCATAACAAATGGCGACGCCCAGGCGACCAATTTCGGTTTCGGTGACCGGGAACAGGGGTTCCTCGTAGCCTTCGATGTCCCCCGGAGAACTGTGGACTTCCCAGGGCAACCAGGGATTGACCTTGCGATAACGGCTCAACAGGCCCTGGGGCCCGATCAGTAACGTGGTGTTAAAAACGTGGCCGGGGTATTTGGGGTCTCTTTCGAGAAATGTGCCGGTTTGCAGGTAAATGCCCAGTTCACTGGCAAGGCTGAGATACGGCTCAAGGCACGAATGCGGCAGTTCAATGGCCAGTTTTTCATGCAGGGTTTTGGCATCGGGGAAAACCGGCGCCTGATGCGCAAATTCGGGAAACACCAATAGGCGAATATCAAAAACGGGGGCATAGGCCTCTACCGTCTGCCAACCCAGTGTGGCCAGC
>JALWKC010000011.1 GCA_026996795.1 Lysobacterales bacterium
GCCTTTGCCGCGTCGTGGTGCCGGTGCAGCAGGTTGGCACACACCGCCAGGTCCTGCCAGCCATGACTGTACTGGCAGCCGTGACGCAGGCCGTTTTGTACTGCACGCATGGCTTCAATGCGTTGTCCGGTCTGGATCATGAGACGAGCCATCAGCGCGTGAAAATCACCCGTGGCCGGACTGAGCGCCAGGGCTTTGTTGACCGCGTCGGCGGCGGCGCGCAGCTGGTTTTTCATGGTCAGGCCCTGGGCCATTCGATACCAGTGCCACGGGTCTCGCTTTTGTGGCGGATCAGGTGGTTTTTTCGGGTCGTGCTTGCGTGATTTCATAACGATATTGTGGCACAAAAAAGCGGGCCCGAAAGCCCGCTTGAGTTTATCGGTTGAGCCCGGGTTCAGAACTCGTAACGGAAGCCTACGCCCATGGTGCGTGGCTTGACGATAAAGTTCAGTCCGCCCTGACCATTAGGACCGCGCGGGTCACGCACGCCGGTTACCGCGTATTTGTCAAAGACATTGTCCATAAACAGCAGGGTCTGCCAGTTGCCGGCATCCAGCACGATGCTGATGTCGGTGAGGGCGTAGCCTTTCAGCCAGCGGGCGTCCGGGTCGCTTTCCACTTTGGTCAGTACCGGGTCGGTCCAGCTGGTGAGCCAGTTGTAGTTGATATCAAACTTTTCAAAATGCTGGGTGTAGTCGAACATTACCGTGGCCTGCAGTTTTGGCACGCCAGGCACCTGATCGCCATCCTGTCCATTGAGGGCCGGCGAGTCCTTGCTCAGGCGTGAGTTCTGCCAGGCCAGGGAGCCACTGGCCTTGAAACCGTCAAAGGGCAACCAGCTGCTTTCCAGTTCGAAACCGTCCACTTTGGCTTCATCGGCGTTCTTGATGATGGGAATGGCGCCTTCGGTGGTGATGCCCTGCACCTGAATGTTGTCCCAGTTGATGTGGTAAACGGCTGCGTTAAGTGTCACGGCGCCATCCATAAATGTGGAGTGAGTGCCGATCTCGTAGTTGACCGTGGTGTCCGGGCCGTAGAACAGCTCATCGGGCTGAATGACCACCTGGCCACCGGCGGGCACGGCATTGGCGCCGCCTTTGCGGAAGCCTTCGGAGCGGGTGAAGTACACCATCACGTCCGGGTTGACGTAATAGCTGGTGTTGAATTTGAAAAAGGTGTCGTCAACCTTGGTTTTGCCGGTGGATTCACCAAAGTTGATGTTGTAGTCATTGAAGACCAGCGCGTCATAGAGCGGGAAAGCGATGCGGGTGCGGTTTTGTTGTTCCTGCTCAAAATAGCGGAAGCCAACAGTGGTCTGGAAATCATCGGTCCAGTTCCAGCCCAGTTCGCCGTACACGGCCTTTTCCGTGTCTTCGATGTTGTCGATCTGGTAATACTCCAAATCATCGGGAACCGGGTCAATGCCGGCAAAATCATCAAAGCCGGGCGTGAATTCCTTGGAGCTGCTGTCAGACTCAATGCGATTGTAGTAAAGGCCAGTGATCCAGTTCAGCTTTTCCGTGCCCTTGCTGACCAGACGCAATTCGTGAGTGGTGCTGGAATAGTCCACGTCTTCACGCGTAAAGGCGCGGAACTGGGGGTAATCCTCGTAACCAAATTCAAAGTCATACAGCAGGTCGGTCTGGTCGCGCTGGCCGTGTTCGGTGTAGCTGGCGTGGCTGGTGACAAAACGCAGGTCGGCGAAGTTGACGTCCACATCCAGCTGGGCACTGGACACCTTGGTGTTGCGGTCATTTGGCTCTACATAACGCAGGGCCGAGTCATAGGGGCCGGTGACAAAATT
>JALWKC010000012.1 GCA_026996795.1 Lysobacterales bacterium
TCTGACGCGAGCAGATTGTCGTGTAAAACTGTTCAGTTCAAGGCGCAAACTGCACGCAATAACACGCTATTGTGAAGGTTTGCAACGCAGAAATGGACGATTTTACGTCACAAGATGCCGTGTCACGATTCGATCAGAGCTTCCTTAGCAAGAAAGGGCGTGATTGGGCCATCCGGCACATGCGCCAGCTGGCATTCTGCCCTACAATTATCGCATTCACACGACCTGAAAGGACACACAGATGGAGCAACAGCAGCCAAACCAGCCAGACCACGGCGCCGATGAGCAAAACCAGGCCCCTGCAGCCAGCCCGGAAGGAGGTGAAGACCTGCGCTATCAGACGGATCGGCCCCGCCGTCGTTGGTGCCGGAACAAATACCTGCTGGGGCTGGTGGCCTTCAGCCTCGTGCAACTGGGTTTACTGTTCTACTACGACAAGGAGCCAGCACTGTTTGATGTGGAGCAGAACGCCAGTCAACGTGCAGCCGAACATGGCCATGAAATGGTGACCGGTTACACCACCGGTGCGGCCTTTATGCAAGTGGGCGAAACCCTGTTACACAAACGCGGTGGCTATTTGAGCAATGACGTGACACCGCCTTCGGTGCTGATGGATAACATCCCCAGCTGGGAATATGGCGCTCTGGTGCAAATGCGCGACCTGGTGCGGGTTTTTCGTAACGATTTCAGCCGCTCGCAAAGCCAGTCTCTGGAAGACCCGGACCTATCCAAGGCCGACCCGCTGTTTCATTTTGACAATAAACGCTGGCTTTTTCCCTCCACCGAGTCGCAATACGAAAAAGGCCTGAAGTACTTTCACCACTACCTGACGCGACTGACGGACCCCACGGAGCAGGACGCGCAATTTTACGCGCGGGCTGACAACCTGGTGACTTACCTGGAGCTGGTGGAAAAACGCTTGGGTGGCCTGTCGCAAAAGCTCAGCGCCAGCGTGGTACAGGACCGCATCAACACTGATCTGGGAGGTGATGCGGCCGCGACCCAGTCGACCTTCAAGCCCAGCGAGCTCAAGGTTAAGACCTCGTGGTGGAAGATCGACGACAATTTCTACGAAGCCCGAGGCGCTACCTGGGCGCTGATTCACTTTCTCAAAGCCATTGAAAAAGACTTTGCCAAGGTGCTGGAGAAGAAAAACGCCACGGTGAATCTAAAGCAGATCATCCGTGAACTGGAAGCCACCCAGGACCCGATCTGGACACCCATGATTCTGAATGGCTCGGGCTTCGGGTTTTTTGCCAACCATTCATTGGTGATGTCTTCCTATATTTCGCGCGCCAATGCCGCTTTGATTGACCTGAAAAACCTGCTGCAGAATGGCTGATACATTAGTGAAAGGGAAAACTGCACCGGGATCAAGAAAAGCCTGCATCCGAAGAGGCTTTATTTTTCCCCGCCAGTTGTGCCAGAATAGACTGAGTCCCAGCTGTTCCGGAACCACAATTCTACGGGCAGCACCTTGAACGAACACATGCGCCGGAACGGGCATCAGCCTGCAGAGAAAAAATAATGAGCACATTAAGTGACAAAGAACTGGCCGAAATAAGAGATCACTTTGATTTTTTTGATGCCGATGGCGACGGTTACCTGGACCTGAAAGAGTTTCGGCGCCTGTTTCGCATGCTGGCTCCTGATGCCAGTCCGGGCACCGCTCGCCGTGGTTTTGCCCTGATTGATGAAGACGGCAGTGGCAAGATCGATTTTGATGAATTTGCCCAGTGGTGGGCGATGAACTGGACGGTTTTTTAGGAAAGCTCTGATCAAATCATGCACTCGCTTCTC
>JALWKC010000013.1 GCA_026996795.1 Lysobacterales bacterium
TTTTTCATGCAGGGTTTTGGCATCGGGGAAAACCGGCGCCTGATGCGCAAATTCGGGAAACACCAATAGGCGAATATCAAAAACGGGGGCATAGGCCTCTACCGTCTGCCAACCCAGTGTGGCCAGCTCTGCGCAGCGCCTTGTCAGGCCTTCGCGATTATCCAGCGCCGGCAAATCCGTCTGGATAGCGGCGGCATAATAACGATCAGGCACCGGTGGCAGCGGTTTTTTTGTCAGCGCCTGGCAAAGCGGCCTCGCCCTGCAGTTTGAACTCAACCCGATAACGCCGTTTCTGCGGTTGGGAAATGCCGTATTTTTGTGGCGGTTCGAAACGCCACTGCCGTACTGCCTTGATGGCGGGCTTGGCAAAAACACGCTGGTTGCGGTAAATCTTGACCACCTTGGCGTCCTGTACGACACCTTGCGGGTCAATGGTCACTTCCACATCCACCCAGCCTTCTTTGCGTTCCCGGTAAGCCTTGACCGGATAATCTGGTG
The DNA here is from genome assembly GCA_026996795.1 of Lysobacterales bacterium. Taxonomy (GTDB): domain Bacteria; phylum Pseudomonadota; class Gammaproteobacteria; order Xanthomonadales; family Marinicellaceae; genus S144-45. Next base: position 499 of record JALWKC010000013.1, read on the forward strand.
CCACTTTGTGGATAAACTTCCACCTATATGGTTCCTGGGCTGTTTTGTCACTCTCGGCAGAGGATGAGGTAGCAGAAGGCTCCGGCTGACTGGTTGAAGGCGGATTGCCGGCTGCCTCGGCGGCCTTTTGTGCCGCCAGGGCTGCCCGTTGAGCCTCTTCGGCTTGTTGCAACTCCTGGCGACGAGCGGCTTCGGCTTTGCGTTCAGCTTCTAATTGGCGCTGCCTTTCTTCTGCCGCCAGACGCTCCTGTTCCTGACGAGCCTTTTCTGCGGCCAGACGCTCCTGTTCCTGACGGGCTTTCTCAGCAGCCAATCGTTCCTGTTCCTGCCGGGCTTTCTCAGCGGCCAGTCGTTCCTGCTCCTGTCGGGCTTTCTCAGCGGCCAGTCGTTCCTGCTCCTGTCGGGCTTTTTCTTCCGCCAGGCGTTGCTGTTCGCGTTTTTCCTCCTCTTGTTTCAGTTTTTCCTGACGGCGTGCCTCGGCTTCGGCGGCCAGGCGCTGTTCGGCCTGGCTCGGTTTTTCCTGTTCACTGACTGAGCCTGATGCGGTTGTAGCGTCTGCAGCGTCGCCTGCCCCCCCTTCTTCATCGGCGTCTTCAGCAAACACGTCCGGTCGACGGCCCAAGTCACTCATGTCCAGGTCGAGTTTGATTTTCTTGCGGGTTTCCTTCAGCACTTCCATGTCCGGTGCTTCCACTTTTTCCGGCAGGTCTTCAGACCAGCTGGGTTTTTCGTCATCTTGAGCCAAGGTTGGTGCGCTGAAGGCTAGTCCCAGTATCACGGGAAGAAGGAGTTTTTTCATGGCTATGAGCTTGTTATGGGGTTCGGGGAGAGGCCTGAGGTTCCAAAACAGTAGAGGGCCTGGCCACCTTGATATGTTAACAACACCGGCATTTTTTTCAAGCAACCATTGGCCTGTTTGTTCGTTTTGGGGTGTCCTGCGGTTCGCTAGGGAGGCTCTGATTGAATCTGGACGAAGCAGGTTATGCCGGAAATGTTCGAGAACAAGGCGAAGTTCGCGGCCAATAGCAAGCTATTGGCAAGGACTTCAACGCAGTTATCGGACATTTCAGGCGTGAGAAGCGAGTTCACGATTCGATCAGAGCTTCCCTCAGGGGTTAACCAGCGCTTTTCGGGCCGGCTGAAGGCAAAATGGGCCGCAACAGCTCGCGACTGCGCAATTTTTTGTCACCCAGAAGATCATCAATGCATTGCCGCATCAGCTGCTTCAAAGCCGGTAAATCGGCATCAGCATCAGTGTTTCCAGCCAGGAACCGACGCAAGGTGGGTTCTGATACCACTCCCGGGCCCATTGTGCCCGGCGGACAGGAAATCAAACCCAAACCCGGCTTATAGCAATAAAAGCTGGCAGGTACTTTTCCGCTCTGTGCTGAGGCCACTGGCAGTGACAGAGCGTAGCCGCAACCGGCCAGTAATTGCCGTTCAAAATGACGCACGGCCCACTCCAGTTGCTCGCCCCGCGCATCCGGCAAGGCACTGATGAAATCCGCATAGGCGGTGAAAACCGCCTCTCCGCTGTCTTCATTGGCCAGCGCATGAATCAGTTCATTGGCATACAGGCCACAGGCTTGCTGGACGTAGTCCAATCGCGGCGGGGAGGTCAGGCACTCCAGCGCCTGGGCCGTTTTCAGTGCAGTACGGCCAAAACAAGCCAGCCGCACAGGCACAAAAAGCTGCAAGCCCGCTGCCAGGCGCGACTTTTGCCGGCGCACGCCTTTGAGAATGACAGACTGCATGCCAGCGGGTGTCAGAAAATGACCGATGGCGCTGCTGTCACGCCAGTTGAAGCGGTGGATAAGGAAAGCGGTTGTGGTTTCCACCAGAAGCGATCAGAATTCGTCTTTGTAGCCCATTTTCTGAATCAGGCCGTCGTTGTCTGCCCAGGCTTTTTTGACTTTGACCCACAGTTTGAGATTGGCCTTTTTGCCCAGCAATCGCTCGATGTCCTGACGTGCCTGAATCCCGACCTGCTTCAGCGCTTCACCACCTGAGCCCACCAGCATGGCTTTCTGACTGTCGCGCTCGACCCAGATAATGGCATGGATATGGGTGATTCTCGGTTCCTCTTCCCAGGACTCGATTTCCACAGCCACGCTGTAGGGCACTTCCTGATGAAACCGCTGCATGAGCTTTTCACGAATCAGTTCAGTGACCAGATAGCGCACCGATTTGTTGGTGACTTCATCTTCGCCAAAAATGGGTGGGCCTTTGGGCAAGGCCTCATAGATGCCTGCCACCAATTCATCCACGCCCTTGTCCTTGCTGGCGGAAATCAGAAACACCCGCTCGAACGGATATTTGGCACTGACTTCCTGCAGAAATGGCAGCAATTTTTCTTTCTGCGGCACCTTGTCCACTTTATTGACCACAAGGTAAACGGGCACCTTGGCCCCCTTGAGTGCCGACAGCGCCTGTTCGTCGTCTTCTGTCCAACGCAGGGCATCCACGACCAGCAGAATCAGGTCCACATCCGATACTGCCGCCTTGGCCGCCCGGTTCATATACCGATTCAGTGCCTTGCTCTGGCCCTGATGCATGCCGGGTGTGTCGATAAAGACAATTTGCCCTGGCGCTTCTGTATGAATGCCGTAAATCTGGTGACGGGTGGTTTGCGGCTTGGCCGTGACGATACTGATTTTCTGACCCAGCACCCGGTTCATTAGCGTGGACTTACCCACATTAGGACGACCAATAACGGCAACGTAGCCGCTTTTGGTCTCTTCTTCACTTTTCTGGGGTTCACCGATTTCGTTGACGATTCCCGTGGGGACTCTCGTGTCCTTGTTCCCCTTTTCGTTTTTCAGGGTGTCTTCTGCTTTCTTGTCAGGCATCAGTTGGCGTGTCCTTGTCTCAGGGGTTTGCACGTGAAGTAAAAGGCAGGCGCTGCAGCATTTTTTCGGCAGCATCCTGTTCAGCGCGTTTACGGCTGGCCCCCTGGCTCTGCACTTTCAGGCCCAGTTCATCCACCGCGCACTGAACCACAAACTGCTTGTTGTGGTCCTTGCCGCTTTCAGACAGAGTCGTGTATTCAGGCAGCGCCAGCGCGCGTTTTTGCAGAATTTCCTGCAAACGGCTTTTGGGGTCTTTGAGGTTGCCTTCCGGGTCAACCTTTTCCAGCCAGGGCTGCAAGGTGGTGAGGATAAACTGGCGCGCGGCTTCATAGCCCTTGTCAATCAGCACGGCACCAAAGAGCGCTTCCACTGCATCGGCCAACACCGAAGAGCGGTCAAAGCCGCCTGACTTCAGCTCGCCACTGCCCAGAATCAGGGAGTCGCCCAGTTGGTAACGACGGGCCACCTCAGCCAGGGTTTCCCCCTTGACCAGGCTGGCACGCAGTCGCGAAAGCTGACCTTCACTGAGTTGGGGGAAATGGCGAAAAAGCCACTCTGACACCACCAGCTGCAAAATGCTGTCACCGAGAAACTCCAGACGCTCATTGTTTTTCTTGCTGGCACTGCGGTGCGTCAGGGCTTGTTTAAGCAGGGCCGGGTCCAGCTTGATGGACTGGCCAAGGAGTGTTTTCACGCTGTTTCTTGATTACCTCAAGACAACCTGATGCTTGAAATGCATCAGGAAATCAAGGTTGCCTATAAAAGGTTCACGCTTGTCGTATTTAACGGTGACCACGTAGCCGCCATTGCCGCGTGTGATTTTAATGTGCTCAGGTTTTACCGATTCCACATAACTGGTGTAGAAAATCTTGTCCAGGTCACGCTTGATCTGTGCCGGAGAAGATCCTCGCCCGCCCCATTGGGCTTTTAATGTTTTCATGGAGTCCTTGACACTACTGAATTCCAGATAAGCCGGAACCAGTTTGAACCCCGCGTAAGCAAACAAACCCACAATCATCATCATGAAGATAAACCCCAGCAGGGTCATTCCAGACGTTTTTTTGATGGCATTCACAGCACACACCTCTTTTGAGACAACAACAGCCCGAAGTCTAGCACAGGCGCCGGGGATAAAAAATTCACAGCAACTCTTTTTTAGGGAGCCTTTGATTGAATCTGGCGCGAACAGATTGTCGTGCAAAATTGTTCAGTTCAAGGCGCAAACCGCACGCAATAGCAAGATATTGTGAAGGTTTGCAACGCAGAAATGGACGATTTTACCCCACAAGATGCCGTGTCACGATTCAATCAAAGCTTCCCTGGGAAAGCTCTGATCAAATCATAAACTCGCCTCTCATACCTGAAATGTCCGATAGCTGCGTTGAAGTCCTTGCCAATAGCTCGCTATTGACTGCAAACTTTGCCTTGTTCTCGAACATTTCAGCCACAATTTGCTTCGTCCAGATTCAATCAGAGCTTCCTTAGCTAATTTTGGTGCCAATACGCTTCAGACCTTCCCAGAAGTCTGACAAGCGCCAGTGCATCCAGATGTATTTGGCCTTGCCAACCAGATTGCGTTCAGGCACCAGGCCCCAGACACGACTGTCGGCGCTGTGGTCGCGGTTATCCCCCATGGCAAAGTAATAGCCTTCTGGCACGGTCAGATCCAGGTAGTTGTAGGGGTAATAATGGTTGTTATGGGTCAGGATATCGTGTTCGACCCCAAGCAGGTTTTCTTTTTTCAGGATCAGCCCACGGGGGTCGATGTCGTCATGAAAGCCAGTGTATGGGCCGATCACTTCCTGTGGCACCACGGTGCCGTTAATGGTCAATTGCTTGCGAACCGGGTCGTAATGGATACGGTCACCGGGCAGGCCGACAATGCGTTTGATGTAGTCCTGGCTCTGGTCCTTGGGGTAGCGAAAAACGGCCACGTCGCCCCGCTTGGGATGACCGGTTTCGATCAGCGTGCCATGAAAGACCGGCATTTTAAGGCCGTAGGCAGACTTGTTCACGTAAATAAAATCCCCGGTCAACAGCGTTGGCATCATGGATGATGAGGGAATGCGGAAAGGCTCGAAAACAAAACTGCGCACCAGCAAAACCACCAGCACCAAGGGAAAAATGGAGCGGGCGAAATCCACCACGTGGGCGGTGGCACTGTCGGGGGTGATGCGGTTTTTGAGGACCAGGTGATAAAACAGCACGATGCCACCGCTGATTAGCGTAGCCAGTGCCAGGAAGGCTTCAAAGTCAAAGTGGATTTCATTCATGCCGGGGTTCCAGAAGATCAGGGTTATTTATCAACTTTCAAAATGGCCAGAAAGGCCGCTTGTGGGACTTCTACCGAGCCAATTTGTTTCATTCTTTTTTTGCCACGTTTTTGCTTTTCGAGCAATTTGCGTTTGCGGCTGGCGTCGCCACCATAACATTTGGCGGTCACATTCTTGCGCAAGGCCTTGACCGTAGTGCGGGCAATCACATGCGAACCAATGGCCGCCTGAATGGCCACGTCAAACATTTGCCGCGGGATCAACTCCTTGAGTTTCTCGGCCAGTTCACGCCCCCGGCGTTGGGCCTGATCGCGGTGCGTGAGGATCGACAAGGCATCCACGCGCTCGCCATTGATGAGAATATCAACACGCACAAACGGGCCCGGCTCAAAGTGGCTGAACTCATAGTCAAAAGAGGCAAAACCCCGACTGACGGATTTGAGGCGATCAAAGAAATCCAGCACCACCTCACTCAATGGCAACTGAAAGGATAACTGGACCTGCGATCCCATGTAATGCATGTTTTTCTGCACGCCACGTTTTTCCATACACAACCCCATCACCGATCCAACGTAATCATGCGGCACAAGAATGTTGGCATTGATGATGGGTTCGCGAATCTCCTGAAAGTTTTCCGGCAAGTCTGCCGGGTTGTCCAGCTTGACCACTTCGCCCTTGGTGGTGACCAGTTCGTAGATCACCGTGGGTGCCGTGGTAATCAGATCCAGGTCAAACTCCCGTTCCAGACGCTCCTGAATTACTTCCATGTGCAGAAGACCCAAAAAGCCACAGCGGAAACCGAAGCCCAGGGCACCGGAAGTCTCCGGTTCAAACGTGAATGAGGCATCATTGAGGCGAAGTTTTTCCAACGCCTCGCGTAAATCCTGATAATCATCCGCCGAAGTGGGGAACAGACCGGCAAAAACACGCGGTTGTGATTCCTCAAAGCCCGGCAGTGGCTCGCTGGCCGGGTTGTCTGCCGAGGTGATGGTGTCACCCACCGGCGCCCCGTGGATGTCCTTGATGGAGGCGGTCAACCAACCCACTTCCCCACAGCCAAGGGTGGTTTTTTCCACCCGTTTGGGAGTAAAAATGCCGAGGTTTTCTGCCAGGTGTTCATTGCCTAGTGACATGATACGGATTTTATCTTTCTTATGCACCACGCCATTAAAAACCCGGATGAGCGACACCACGCCCAGGTAATTGTCAAACCAGGAATCAATAATGGAAGCCTGTAATGGCGCCTCCGGGTCACCCTCAGGCGCCGGGATGCGGGCCACAATGGCTTCCAACACTTCATCGATGCCCTGCCCGGTCTTGGCACTGACCAGCACCGCATCAGACGCATCAATGCCGATGATTTCCTCGATTTCACGCTTCACTTTTTCCACATCGGCCGATGGCAGATCGATTTTGTTGATCACCGGGATCACTTCCAGGCCCATTTCTATGGCGGTGTAGCAATTGGCCACCGATTGCGCTTCCACGCCCTGTGCTGCATCCACCACCAGCAAGGCGCCTTCGCAGGCAGCCAGGGAACGGGATACCTCGTAACTGAAATCCACGTGGCCGGGTGTATCGATGAAATTTAGCTGGTAAGTCTCGCCATCCTGGGCGTGATAGTCCAGGGTCACTGCCTGGGCCTTAATGGTAATACCGCGCTCCTTTTCGATGTCCATGCTGTCAAGCACTTGGGTTTCCATTTCGCGCTCGGACAGACCACCGCATTTTTGAATAAAGCGGTCTGCCAGCGTGGATTTGCCGTGGTCAATATGAGCAATAATGGAAAAGTTTCGGATGTTTTTCATGCGGGGGCAATCAGTAAGGTCAGGGACATGCCAGTGTTACCTGGAAAGCAGCGACGCAGTAAACAAAAATCCCGTGGAAACCACGGGATTTGGGCTGTCACCTATTGTAATGACAACGGCCTTAACGTTCAATGACTATAAAGCGATTGGCGCCCTTGCGATTGATGAGCAACACCAGCGGCTCACCGGCCGTCAGTAAACGGATTTGGCGTCCGAACTGCCTGATATTCTTCACCGGCTGTTTGCCCACCTTAAGGATAATATCACCGGCGCGCAGGCCGCTGCGCCGCACCTGCGGGTCTTGCACGTCCTTGACGATAACCCCGGCTGTCACACCGCTTTTCTGGCGGGTTGCCTCATCCAGGTTGGCGACACTGAAACCCAGGTTGGCCGGGCTGAATGCCTTGCCACTGGCCGCCTGTCGGCTGGCCACCGAATCCAGTGTGGCGGTCAGGGTTTTCTCCTGGCCGTCGCGATAAACCACCAATTCCACGGTGGTTCCAGGCGCTTTGGAGCCCACCAGTGGTGGCAGGTCATTGGCCGAATCCACGGATTCATCGTCCACTTTTACAATCACATCCTGAACCTTGATGCCGGCTTTTTCTGCGGCCGAACCCTTGGCTACGTGATTGACCAACGCTCCATGCGGGGTTTTCATGCGCAAGTAATCGGCCATTTTCTGGCTCACCGGCTCAATACCAACGCCCAGCAGACCCCGTT
>JALWKC010000014.1 GCA_026996795.1 Lysobacterales bacterium
TTTGCTCTTCAATCACCTCATAAACCAGCCGGTGTTGAAGATTGATCCGACGGGAATAGGTGCCAGTCAGGTCTCCGACCAGGGCTTTATACGGCGGGTATTCCTGGAAAGGGTCCGAAGCAAGGATGTCGAGTAGTTTTTGCGCTTTGGGCTTCAGGCCGGATGCCGCCAGTTTTTTCGCGTCCTTTTGAGCCTGGCGGGTAAAAACCACACGCCAACTCACCAGTCCAGCTTCTCATCACAGGCGGAAACCGGTGTGTGCTTGCCCTGATGGATTGACTCGCGCATGCCAGGGACTGAAAGCAGATAGAGGGTTTCTTTAATGGCTTCCCAGTCGGCTTCTGAAACCAGCACCGCATTGGCACGCTTGCCGGTAATGAGAATGGGCTGATGGGTTTCTGCGGCTTCGTCAATAAGCCCGTAAAGTCGGGCACGGGCTTCGGTGACTTTCAGGGTGGTCATGGTCGCTCTCCGTAATACGATCACTATCGTACGCAAAAACGTCCGCCACCGCAATCCCTTCCGGAGAGCTTACTGCCAATTGAAAAGGCCGGCATTGCCGGCCTTTGTTACCTTTAACCAGGCAATCCCGGTTTTCCCGATCAGCCAAGCCCGGTGCGGGTGGCTTCCAGTTCTTGTTTCAGTTCAGCCGGAACGCGGTCCCCGTATTCGGCCAGAAAGGCATCAATATCGGTCACTTCTTTTTGCCAGCCTTCGGTGTCCACGGCAAACAGTGCTTGCAGGGTTTCGGGGTCGATGTCCAGCCCTTGTGTGTTCAGGTCGCCGGCTTTGGGCATATTGCCGATGGGCGTTTCCTCGGCGTCTGCTTCGCCTTCAATGCGCTTGACGATCCATTCCAGCACGCGCATGTTGTCGCCAAACCCCGGCCACATGAACTGGCCGTCTGCATCCTTGCGAAACCAGTTGACGGTAAAAACCTTTGGCAGCTTGTCGGCTTTGTCCTGCATGCTGACCCAGTGTTTCCAGTAATCGCCAAAGTGATAGCCGCAAAACGGTTTCATGGCCATGGGGTCGCGACGCACCACGCCCACCGCACCGGTGGCCGCGGCCGTGGTTTCCGAAGCCACGGTGGCGCCCATGAGCACGCCGTGATTCCAGTTGCGGGCTTCGTTCACCAATGGTACCAGCGAGGCCCGGCGGCCACCGAAAATGATGGCGTCAATGGGCACGCCCTGCGGGGCTTCGGCTTTTTCCGAATAACTGGGGCAGCGGTTCAACGCCACGGTAAAGCGGGAGTTGGGGTGAGCCGCCGGGCCGTTGGCCGGGTCATAAGGCTGGCCTTTCCAGTCGGTGACCGGCGTCTGGTCGTCCTTGCCTTCCCACCACGGCTCGTTATTTTCGGTCACGGCCACGTTGGTAAAAATGGCGTCCTTATCGAGCATGGCCAGTGCGTTGGGGTTGGTCTTGGCCGATGTGCCCGGCGCCACGCCAAAGAAGCCGGCTTCGGGGTTGATGGCCCACAAGCGGCCGTCTTCGCCCGGGCGCATCCAGCAAATGTCATCCCCCACGGTGGTGATTTCCCAGCCTTTGTATTCTTCGGGCGGAATCAGCATGGCCAGATTGGTTTTGCCACAAGCGGAAGGAAAAGCCGCGGCCACGTGATATTGTTTGCCCTCGGGGCTTTTCAGGCCAAGAATCAGCATGTGTTCGGCCAGCCAGCCTTCGTTGCGCGCCTGGTGAGAGGCAATCCGCAAGGCGTGGCATTTTTTGCCCAGCAGCGCGTTGCCACCATAGCCGGAACCGTAACTCTTGATGGTGAG
>JALWKC010000015.1 GCA_026996795.1 Lysobacterales bacterium
GGCATGGCACCGTCGGCCCAGCCAAACACGGTACCGGCATCTGCGTGCTGGAAATTCAGAAAATCCAGGTCTTTGCGGATAATGAATGCCGATTCACGGCTCTGGTTTGCCTCACCGATCCGGAAACTGGTGCCAGGCCGCACCTTGACGGTGGCAAAGACGCGGTAGATTTCCGGGCGTTCCAGAATCCCTGGCACATGCTCCAGGTTGGTTTGCGTCATCAGCAGTTCCAGAAACGTGTGGGTTTGTTCACGGCCATCGGCGGTGCCGGACAGGCCGCTTTCCACCGTGATGGCCGGACAGAAGCGGCTGAAAGCACTGGACTGGATGCCGTCAGGGCTGGTGAAATGAATCATCCGTGATGAAAACAGCGAAGCCAGGTTCAGAAACGGGGTGTCAAGCCGGTTGATGCCGGAGTAATGCGGATTGCGGCCGGAGTTGTTGTGGATGTCCACGCTGGCAAACAGGTTGGCCTGCTGCATTTTTTCGGTAATGGCTTGCAGCCGTCGGGCAATGGCGTCATCGGGGATGCGATGGCCAGGCCAGCGCCGGTTAAAGTCCGGTTGATCGGGCAATTTTCGTACATTCCGGGCCGCGGCCTGGATATTGCCAAACAAAACAATCAGGTTGCGTGGCAAGCCGTGTTGCAGGTGATTGCGAAGGTAGTCCCGCAACGCGTCCCATCCGGTGTGCTCATCGCCGTGTTGCAAAATGGACACAAAAACCGGGCGTTTGATTTTGCCGCTCAAGTGAATCAGGGTATGATCGCCGATGCGGGTGTGCAACTCGCTGGCGGGCAGATCAAGCAGGCCTTCCGGCAGGTATTGCAGAGTTTTGACCATGGAGTGATACCTGTGGCGAAGCGACAAGGAGCACCGGGCAGAGCCGGTTGTTTCCTGGCAACGGACAGCGCCAGTGACGATGCCGCCGCAGGGGCAACGAGGCGCAAACGCAGGAATTTTACAAGGTTACTCGCCACAGCGCCAGCGACAAGACGGAATCTGGCGCCGGTGAGCCAGGATGACAGGCCGAACCTGTGTGCAAACTGATTCGCTCAGGGCTCTAGAACCCGTTAAGCCGGATTATGTTCCCATTTATTATTTCGTTAGTTTTTTGGCCATTTTTGTCAAAGGAAGCGCTGATTGAATCTGGCGCGAACAGATTGGCGTGGAAAATTGTTCAGTTCAAGGCGCAAACCGCACGTAATAGCAAGGCTATTGCGAAGGTTTGCAACACAGAAATGGACGATTTTACGCCGCAAGATGCTGTGTCACGATTCGATCAGAGCTTCCCAAAAGGAAAATAAACCGCCGCCCATGATTTCCTGTTATCAGATCAGCAAGCGTTTTCAGGGTGTGACCGTTGTCAAGGAGCTGACCTTTGTGGCGCAGACTGGACAGGTGCTGGGTTTTCTCGGCCCCAATGGCGCGGGCAAAACCACCACCATGAAGATGATTACCGGCTTTCTGACCCCGGATGCCGGCGAGATAGAGGTGTGTGGGATGAATGTCCGTGAAAACCCGCTGGCTGTGCGGCGACGAATCGGTTACTTGCCGGAAGGGGCGCCGGGTTACGGAGAAATGCGTGTACTGGATTTCCTGCGCTTTATCGGCCAGTTGCGCGGCTTGCGCGATCAGGCCTTGCGCGATGCACTGGAGCGGGTGCTGTGGTTGCTGAATCTGGAAAACGTGAGCGGGCAACGCATCGAAACCCTGTCCAAGGGTTTCAAGCGGCGTGTGGGGCTGGCCCAGGCCGTGATTCATGACCCTGATGTCCTGAT
>JALWKC010000016.1:0-6000 GCA_026996795.1 Lysobacterales bacterium
TCGCTGCCCTTGTCGTACAGGCCAATAATGGGGGCGCTGTCTCGAGCGGTGCGCCAGGCCCGGTACATGCCCTTGGAGTTGAATACCATCACCGGTTTGGCATTGCGGTCCAGGCCAATGATGCCGCCTTTGCCGCCGGCAGAAAACAGCACGTCCATGATGACGGAATCAGACGCTTGCTGCAGGGATTGTTTCAGGTAGCGACTGCGCGCGCAAATGTCATGCGCCACGGCGTAGCGGATGAAGTATTCCCCGTGGCCGGTGGCGGAAATGGCACAACTGCGGTTATCGGCGTAAGTGCCCGCACCAATAATGGGGGAATCACCGATGCGGCCATGGGACTTGTTGGTCATGCCGCCGGTGGACGTGCCCGCGGCCAGATTGCCCTGCATGTCGATGGCCACCGCACCCACCGTGCCGAATTTGAAATCATTGGTTTCCCCAGGATGTTTCATGTCATCTTCGGACAAGGCGGTTTTGTGTTGGGCTTTGGCTTTCAACCATTGCTGGCGCCGGTATTCGGTGTCGAAATAATGATTGTCCACCCATTCCAGGCCCTGTTCCTTGGCAAACCAGTCGGCGCCGTCACCGGTCAGTATCACGTGTGGGGAGTTTTCCAGCACGGCCATGGCCGCGGTGATGGGGTTTTTGACGTGTTTGACCGCCGCCACGGCTCCGGCTTGCAAATCGCTGCCGCGCATAATGGAAGCGTCCAGTTCATGCGTGCCCTCGGCGGTAAATACCGCGCCTTTGCCGGCGTTGAACAAGGGCGAGTCTTCCATCACCCGAATGGCTGTGATCACCGCCTCGGTGGCAGGGCTGCCGCGTTGCAACACCGCATAACCGGCGTTGGTCGCCTCGGCCAGTTTGGCGCGGATGGCTTTTTCTTTTTCCGCGCTCAGGTTTTCTTTCAGGATGGTTCCGGCACCGCCATGTATCACAATGGCGATGGGTTTTTTGGCGGTAGCATTCATGGCAACTCCGAGGCAGAAAATCAGCAGTACGCCTGGCAGGCGAGAAAAAAGGGTGTTCATTCCAGTGTCCTTGTGTGAGTGGTGTCCAGAAGCCGAAGGTAACAAATTCGAAGCCGGATTCCCAGCGTTCAGTCCACCAAAAACACTTTTGAGCGGTGTTTTTGCCATCGGCCCTGGGCTGTCTGTTCCTGCCAGATGAGCTGATAGGCCTGGGTGTTTGCCGGTAGCAGGGTTGCAAACCCCACGTTGGGCAGGGCCGGATCAGCCAGGTCAGGGTAAAGTTTGGCTACGCCTGGGTTTGACAGGCTGTGCCGGCGAACGTCCTGTTGGTGCCATTGGCCGTTATCGGTCTGAAAGCGGAGTGATAATTGCCGTTGCCTTCCAGGCGCGTCTTCTGTCGGCTTGGGCTTTTCAGCATTCACCGGGTGGTGGCGCACCACCCAGCCACTGACACGCAAGCCGTCGGGTGTCACCTGGTGTTGGGCATAGAACAGGGCCGGCAACTGACAGGGGGCTGGCCCCGGGTTTTCCAGAACAGGCGGATCGAGACGAAACAGCGTGAATTTCTTATTGCCGCCGGCGGCCAGCAGATCGCCCAGCCAGCGCACGCCACCGGGCATGGCGCACAAGCCCAGGTAGTAGCGGCCCTTGTCCTGGAGCTTCAGTGTGGAGTCCTCGACCACCAGCAAAGTGGGTTTTTGCACCGCCCGGTCCGGGTCATGCAACAAGCCCATGCGGCGCAACTGGGTCTGGCGTCCGTGCTTGATGTTTTTGGCATGCGGCAATACGCGAATGCCGGCCCGGTCAAGTTCAAAGCCCAGTTCGGCGCCAGTCATGAACACATCGGCCATAAACGCGTTGAGGCCCTCGGTTTCAGCCACGGTTTTTACCGCCTGGGCCATTTCCGGCCAGCCGCTGGAATTGTCCAGCACCCGCGCCAGACGCGGGTCATGGGCCGGGCCAGGTCGGGCCAGCCACAGGGCAAGGCCCAGGCTCAGTACCAGGCCGGACACTGCGGCCAGTGGCAGCAGCCAGGTGCCACGAAGACGAGGGTGTTGTCTCTGTTGCGTCTTTGAACCGGCAAGGCGTTGACACCACCACACCGGCACCAGGGCCAGAACCGGCAGGTAGGAAGCCAGCATCCAGTGCACGGTGGTGCGCAGGCCATCGGCAAACAGCCCGGTGATGGCGTAAAACAGCCAGTGCAGGCCGGCGGTCAACGCAATCCACCGCATCACCTGCGGAAACCACTCAGGCGTTTTCGGAGTGTTTTGCAGGCGCTGTTGCTTGCGTGGTGGTTGGGGTTGTCGTTGGCGGTGTAGCTGGCGATGCAAGCCTGACCTGTCTGCTTTTTTCTGCCAGAGGGATTTCAGACTCCAACCCCAGAGCCAGAACAACAGCGGTGACACCAGCAGGATTTGAGCCAGAATCAACGACAGGTTTTCCACCTGCCAACGCCAGGGGTGGCGGCGACCGAACTGGAAGGCAAACAGGGCCCAGTCATGCTGGGCATTGAAATACAGCACTGGTAACAACCCAAGAATGACCGCCGGGACCACCCAGCGCAACATGGGCCGCCACACCGACCAGCGGGGCCAGACCAGCAACAGGCCAATGGCGGCAAAAAACAGCCAGATCCATGCCCGCACGTGCACATTGATCGTCAGGGCCACACAGACGGCCAATGCCAGCCACCAGCGGCGGCGATGGGTACGGGCGGCCAGCAGAAAAAGATTCGTCAACAACAGGCTGAAAAACAGCAGCCAGACATCGGGCAGGGCGAGTACGTTAATGACTTGCAGCAAAGGCAGTGCCAGAATCAATAACCCGGCCAGTGCCGCCACATCGCGCCGCGAGCAACTGATGGTAGTCATGCTGATGGCAGCCCGATCGGCCTTGGGGCTGTGACTGGCTGCCTGGGTGTCAGTGCAGTCATAGGCCTGCCAGGCCAGCCAGAACCCCAACCAGGGCAGGCTCAGACCAGCCAGCCAGGACAGCCATCGCAGGCCGAAATAGCTGTGCCCGGCAATTTTTTCCGCCAGGGCCGCCTGCCAGGCCGTCCAGCCGGGCAGGTCGCTGTAGGACCAGTCCAGGTGACGGCTTTCCAGCCAGTAAAAAGCTTCATCGCCAAACAGGGGCAGTTGCGCGATGGTGTGGCCAGATAGCCAGGCAAAAACGGCAAAAACCAGCAGGAAAAACCCCATCAACCACCTTCGGCCGGCCCTTTGGGCAGGCTGGGGGGTGGGGGAGTGGGCGAGTTCAGGCATGCGTGGTCAGTGTCATGGACAGACCGGTCAACAACGCGGTATCTTGAGTTTCTGGCCAACCCGGATCAGGTAGCGCGGCGCCTTGAGTTTGTTCAACCGTGCCACTTCCCGGCGCGAGGTGCAGGAAAACCGCCGCGCAATGGTGCTGAGCGCATCGCCTGCGCGAACCACGTAAGTCATCATGGGTGGTTTCTCAGGGAAGTCGGCCTGATGCAACTGATGCGCCAGTCCCATCAGCTCACCGTTCTGGCATTGCCCGGCCCAGGCCTTGTGCGCGGCCGCCGGAATCCACACCTGAGCCCCGGCTGGCAGATCCTTGTTGGCTCGAATGCCGTGGTTGAGGTTGCGTAAATCCCGGTACCAACCCAGGGGGTTGTTTTCCTGCCCCAGGCACACGGCCAGCTGGCTGAGGGAGGCCGGTTGTTTCAGGGTCACACGCATGGCTGGGGGCTTGTTTTCGGCCACTGCCGTAGGCAGGCGCAGGTTAAAGACCTGCGGGTATTTGTACAGCAGCATGGCCGCCAGCACCTGTGGCACATAGGCCCGGGTTTCAGCTGGCAGGTCATAGTAGTAGGACATGGCCCACAAATCGCCGTTTTTGTGACGGCGGTTGAGGCGTCGAAAGCCGTTTTCACCCCGGTTGTAAGCGGCCAGCACCTTGGCCAGGTCATGGTCGTAGCGCTGCATCTGTTCGGCCAGAAATGTGGCTGCAGCGGTGGCTGCGTGCTGGGGAGAATAGCGCAGGTCGTAATCTCCCTGTGTGCCGTGCAGGCCAAGGCGGCGCGCGGTGGCGGGCATGAGCTGAAACAGGCCGGCGGCACCGGCGCGGGAACTGGAATGCACGCGGCCACCGCTTTCCTGGGCCATGATGCCCACAAACAGGGATTCATCAATCCCTGCTCTGTCAAAGGGCGGTTTGATCTGGTCTTTAAGCAGCTGGTAATGCTGCCAGGTTTGCAGCAACTGGGGTCTTTTCCAGGTCAGCCACTCGTTGGCCGCGGCCTGTACCGCGCGATTGGTTTTGAGCAGATCGAACCATGGGTCTTTGATGTTGGCGGCAGAAACCAGGGCGCGTTCCGTTTCTACCGTCGGTGACAGAGGCAACACGGTGTGATTGTGCTGGTTATGCACTTTCTCTTCGCTGTGTGCCTGCGGGCTTTCGCCAGCTGAAAGCGGGGCCGGCGTGTCATCCGTGCTGTTATCCGCTTCATTGCCCGAATGACCGGATGTGGTGTCCAGTGGGGATGAAATAACGGATTCCATCGTCACGGACTCGGCAGCGTCAGGTTTGTGGCTCAGTTCCAGGCTCACCGGTTTGCCGGTGCTCTGGCAACCGGCCAGCAGGACAAAGCACAGGGAGTACAGGGTCAACGAACAAAAGGCGCACTGAAAAATGCGGACAGTTTCGGGTGGTCGGGTCATAAACAGGCAGTGTTTGGGTTCATGGGAACAGGGGGTGGTTGGGTTTATATTAACCTGGCATCGCCTATATTGATGCCAGGTTAATAACAGACAGCCACCTGTGAAAAAGATTTCCCGGTGGCTGATTTGTTTTCGTCAGCTGTTTGTGTCAGTGGCCGCCAGGCCGCTCGCTTGATGGTTCATTCACCAGCAGACACTGTTTGTCTGGCGCCAAAACGCGTATTATAAGCGCAGTGGAAAAGGGCGATGCAAATGCTTGGCAATTAGACCGGGGACAATATGATAAACGAATGGATAAGGCGCTTGGCTTCTGTGGTGGAACCGCCCACGCCGGTGCCGCTGAGCGCGCTGGATCTGGCTCAGTTGAAACAGGCGGTAGCGGCCTTGCTGCTGGAAATGATGTACGCGGATTTTGTGGCTGTTCCGGAAGAGCGGACAATGGTGGCAGAAAGCCTGAGGTGTCATTTTGACCTGGCCGAGGAAGAACTGGACAAACTGTTGCGCAATGCCGAGGATCAGGCCCACGGATCACTGGGCTGGCAATCGCATCTGGTGCCTATCAACGAACTGATGACGCGCGAACAAAAAGGCCGGCTGTTGCAGTGTTTGTGGCAACTGGCGCAGGTTGACTCCACCGTCCATGTCATGGAAAATGCGATGCTCGAACAGCTGGCGCGGGACATGCACATCGAGCCGCTTGAACTGGAAGAAATTCGCCGCTAACTGGTACACAAGTAAAGAGCGCAAAAGCGCCACAGGATCGCATCAAGGATCGCACCAAGGCACCCGGCATCTTATGGGCATCATGCCGGCTAAGGTGTCTGGCCATGAATAACAAGGGGATGCAGACCGCATTTTAAGCCCGGTTCATCGCACTGACCCGGGGCGAAACAGCCAATTTTCTCATCGAACCAACAGGCCACACTCATGGATCTTACCCATTTTCTGAAAATCATGAAGGAGCGCAATGCCTCGGATATGTTTCTGAGTACGGGCGCACCCATCAATATCAAGGTTGAAGGCATACTGGAGCCATTGGGCAGCACCGGCCTGCCACCGGGCCTGATCAAGAAAATTGCCTACTCCATCATGGATGAAGGACAGGTGCCGGAGTTTGAAAAAAACCTGGAGCTGAACCTGGCCATTTCCCTGCCCAAGGTGGGCCGTTTTCGCGTCAACGTGTTTAAGCAGCGGGGCGAAGTGGGCATGGTTATCCGTTCCATCAGCAGTAAAATCCCCAGCATTGAAGAGCTGAACCTGCCGGCCCACCTCAAGGACCTGATTCTCGAAAAACGCGGCCTGATTCTTGTGGTGGGCGGCACGGGTTCGGGCAAGTC
>JALWKC010000016.1:6100-8113 GCA_026996795.1 Lysobacterales bacterium
TGCAAGTCTGCATCGGCCCGGTTCATGGTCAGAATGCGGTCTCGTTGAGTGGGGCTGAGTTCATCCACCGGCAGCGTTTTTTCGGACTGGTTCAGGCGCCGGTAATAGATGTCCGTCAAGCCCAGCAGTTTGTGCAAAATCAGTACAGATTCATCGAAACGTTCAGTAGTGCCCACAAAGGAAAAGCCACCCTCAATCACTTCCTTGGCTTGTTGCAACAGAATGGCATCGGCCGGTGTGTGCGGTTGATGCAACCAGCCGGCGAAGCGGCGGCACTGGCCATTGCGTGTTTCGACCAGGTCAGGCTGATCGAGAAATTCATCCAGATCCATGTCCCTGACTCGCGCGTGCAGGGCGTGCCCGGCATGGCTTTTGAGGTAATTGAACCACGAAACCACGCGCGCCAGCGGGTGGCGAACGAGGCTGAAGTGAAAAACCGGGGCTTCCGGAAACAGCTGGTAGATCAGGCCGTGCATGGGGTGATGACCCATGCACAAAAGGGGATGACGACCATTGGCTCCATAGCTGCAGGGGCAGTCATTGAGCACCGGCGCGTTGATGCGCAGGGTGTCCTTCAGGGGCACATTTTTAGCCAGGATGCTTTCCAGCGTGGTGCCCGCGGTTTTTGGCACGTGGCTGAAAACCCACTGGGCGGTGCTGCACGCGGCCTCTGTCAGTTGCGTGGCTGGCAGGGCATGGCGCTTGAGAAAATCCAGATTGTGCTGAAAGTTTTCCGTGTCCGGGCGCTGCCGCCATTGCTGATAGGCCTGTACCGCCTCGGGCAGAGGTTGGGAAAAGAGCGGATGGTCACTGGCAGAGGCATTAGCCATTTAAAAAGCACGCTGATGGAAAATGCCGATAAAATAGCACAGCTTGGCGTGCGGTTGGCTGATTATTGCCTGCCATTGCGTCAATGGACAAGTGACCCCGAGCGGCAAAATGCTTTTATCTCTTTTGATGGCCGGGTTATTACGCACAAGACAACAGACAAGGACAGACAAGGACACGCCATGAGTCAGACAGAGCCCGCCTCCGATTCAGCCGCCGGCACTTCCCCGCGCATTCTGGTTGATGCCTATAACCTGGCCCTGCGGAATGGCTCGGGCATCAAGACCTACGGCATCACCCTGCTGGAAGCCTATCGACGCCTGGGTTTTCCAGTCAATGTGCTGACAGCTAACCCGGATATGTCGGGCCGTTCACCTTTGCTGGACGAAGTGATGTTGTTCGATCAACAGGAATTTCGCAAGAAAACCTGGCTGGACATGCCCGGCGTTCGTGCATTACGACAGGCCCTGCATGTGATTCGGAAACCGCCTGCGGTGGAAATTACACCGCGGGTGACGGTGGCCAATCCTGGTGATTTTCTCTCGCAAAAAAAGGGCGTGTTGTATCAGAAAATCGCCAATGTGCCGGATGTCTTCCATGCCGCCAATCGCTTGTTCAGTCTGACTGGCAGGCCAGTGAAACTGAAATTGCCTGCGGCACCGGATATTTGGCATCGGACGACGCTTTTGCCCATAGCGGTTTCCGGCAGCAAAAGCATCACCACCATTCACGACCTGATACCGCTTCGGGTGCCCTTTGCCACCCTGGATGACAAAAAAATGTTTCACAAGCTGGTGCGTTGGAACGTGGATCATTCCGATGCCATTTTTGCGGTCTCCGAACACACCAAAAAAGACCTGATGGAACTGTATCAGGTGCCGGAGGATAAAATTCATGTCACCTACCAGACTTGCCGTTTTCGGGATGATCAGCAAGACCCTGCCCGGAAATCAAAAGACGATGCGGTTTTTCTCAAAGCCAAGCGCCTGACCACAGAAAAGTATGTGTTGTTCCTGGGCAATATCGAACCAAAGAAGAACATCAAGGCTTTGATTCGCGCCATGGCGTACATTGATCCTTCCTACAAACTGGCCATTGTCGGACGCAAGGCCTGGCTGTGGGAAAATCAGCTCAAGGACCTCGACAGCTATCTGGGCCGCTATCGCTACGAATTTCTGGATTACC
>JALWKC010000017.1 GCA_026996795.1 Lysobacterales bacterium
CTGCAGATGAACCCGGCCAATCCGGGCATGAGTTTCCATAAGCTCGATCGGGCCAGGGACAAGCATTTCTGGTCGGTCCGGGTCAATCGCGATATCCGTATTATTGTCCATAAAACCGAATCCAGCTTGCTGTTGTGCTATGTCGATCACCACGACAAGGCCTATCAGTGGGCGGAGCGGCGCAGGCTGGAGACACACCCGAAGACCGGCGCGGCGCAGCTCGTGGAGATCCGCGAGACGGTTCGGGAGATCGTGGTTCCTGTCTATACGACTGCGGCATCAACGGAATCTGTAAAGCCGGCACTGTTTGCTGATATTGCAGAAGAGGAGCTACTTGGCTATGGTGTTCCGCTTGACTGGATGGATGATGTGCGGAATGCGGATGAGGACAGCTTGCTTGAACTGGCTGACCATTTGCCAGCCGAGGCTGCAGAGGCGTTACTGGAATTGGCAACAGGTGGTCAACCGCGGGTTGTAACGCCTCCTCCTGATTTGGTCAGCCCGTTTGAGCACCCGGATGCTCAAAGGCGCTTTCGTGTCATGACAGATATCGACGAACTGGCACGGGCACTGGAATATCCCTGGGAAAAATGGACGATTTTCCTGCACCCGGCGCAGCGCGAGCTGGTGCAGAAGGCGTTCAATGGCCCGGCTCGTGTGTCCGGCTCGGCCGGGACGGGCAAGACGGTTGTGGCGCTTCATCGGGCTGTTCATCTGGCCAGGCAGAACCCCGATGCCCGTGTCCTGTTGACGACATTCTCCGACACGCTGGCGAATTCACTGAAAACCAAGGTTGAGCGATTGACCGGCGGCAACCGTCAGTTGACCGGACACCTGGAAGTGCTTGCATTAGACAGAGTTGGAATAAATCTGCATGAAGCCTTATTGGGCAAACCGGAATTGGCATCAATGACCCGGATTCGGCAGTTAATCAGGCAGGCATCCGCTGGATTGAATGAAGCACGGTTCAGTGAGCCATTCCTGTTGGACGAATGGAATGATGTGGTGGATGCCTGGCAGGTTGAAACGTGGGATGACTACCGGGATGTCAGGCGGCTGGGGCGGAAGACACGGTTATCAGAACAGCAAAGACAGAAACTTTGGGCGGTGTTTGCACAGGTCAAATCGCGGTTACGTGAGGACGGGCTGATGACCCAGGCGGAGATTTTCCATGCCCTGGCCAAGGAACTGGAAGGTCGTTGTCCTTTACCGTTTGACTTCGCCGTGGTGGATGAAGCTCAGGACATCAATGTTGCCCAGCTTCGTTTTCTGGCGGCCCTGGCGGGGAAGAAACCCGATGGCTTGTTTTTTGCCGGTGATCTGGGGCAAAGAATTTTTCAGACGCCTTTTTCGTGGAAAGCGCTGGGCGTGGATGTCAGAGGCCGTTCCCAGACACTGCAAATCAATTACCGCACTTCGCATCAGATCAGGCGGCAAGCCGATCGCTTGCTGAACCCAGTGATCACGGACGTGGATGGGAATGTGGAAGACCGCAGTGGCACGGTTTCTGTTTTTAATGGGCCTGAACCGGTTGTTGAGGTTTTCAATTCCATAGCGGAGGAAGTCAAATCGGTCAGTAAATGGCTTAACAGTCGGATCAATGAAGGCTTTTTACCCCACGAGATGGGTATTCTTGTACGGTCAGCTGAGCAACTGGATCGGGCACAGCAAGCATTGGATCAGGCAGGACAACGCTATCAGCTGCTGGAAAATCAAGGAGATTCGGTTGAGGACTGCGTATCCCTAGCGACCATGCCTCTGGCCAAGGGACTGGAGTTTCGCGTGGTTGTGGTTATGGCCTGCGATGATGAAGTGATTCCTTCCCAAGAACGGATTGAATCAGTAGTGGACGAATCGGATCTGGAAGAGGTCTATAACACGGAGCGGCATTTACTGTATGTGGCATGCACACGAGCCAGAGATCATCTGTGGGTCTCTGGCGTGTCGCCCGCCTCGGAGTTCCTCGATGATCTAATCGCTTAAGGAAGCGCTGATCGAATCGTGACACGGCATTTTGCGGTGTAAAACCGTCCATTTCTGTGTTGCAAACCTTCGCAATAGCTTGGCTATTACGTGCGGTTTGCGCCTTGAACTGAACAATTTTCCACAACAATCTGCTCGCGCCAGATTCAATCAGAGCTTCCTTAAGTGCTTATTCAAAGCCCAAGAAAAAAACCAATGCTTCATGTAATGCGCGCGGCGTTCGTTTTCAGGTGGAGCAGAAAAGCGCCTATTCGGGGCAGTTTTTGTCGATGATGAAAAAGGCGGCGGCCTGGCGGCCTTCGGCCACTACCACGTCATAGGTGCGGGCCGCGGCGTGGGTGTCCATGACTTCGACGCCGATGTGGGCATCCAGCAGCGGGCGCAGCAGGTCCGGGTCGGGCCAGATGATTTTGGCGCCGGTGCCCAGAAAGAAAATTTCCGGTTTCAATCCCAGCACCTTGTCCACCAGCGCCTGATCCAGTTGCGCCACGTGGCAAATTTCAGGCCGGTGCCAGATTTCCTGATTGCTGATCAGGCAGGAGTGGCAGATTTTTTCTTCTGGCAACACCAGGCATTCGTCTTCGATGGCCTTAATCAGGTAATCGCTGCTTAAGGGGTCTTCATTTAATAGCATGATTTGTTCTCGCTTGGGCCGGCTAACGGCTGTGGTGTCTGTTTGTTATTCGTTATTTGTTATTGGGGTTCTTTCAGGGCAGTTCAATTACCGCTGCCTCTGGATTGCGTCGGAACAGGGTGATGTTCTGGCCGATGGAATGCACCAGTTCCGCGCCAGTGTTCTTGACAATGCTGTCGGTAAATTCTGCGCGTTGGTCACGATCCGTGCGCAGTTTGACCTTGACCAGTTCGTGCTTGTCCAGCGCGTTTTCGATTTCCTGCATGACGTTTTCAGACAGGCCTTTGCCGGCCACGATAACCACCGGGTGGATGTGATGGCTAAGTCCGCGCAGGAATTTCTGTTGTTCCTTGTTCATGGGTGGGTGCGTTGTTCTGTGATAAAATGGCATTGTACCGCGGTGGCTCCGGCAAGTCAGCCACCACCGGCCAAAACACCCATCACTGCCGTGTGCGCGGCGCGGAAACCACATGACACGCAGTAAATCCTCCCAGCGTTGGCTCAAGGAACATTTTGACGACCGTTTTGTCAAACTGGCTCAAGAGCAGAATCTGCGTTCCAGGGCCGCCTTCAAGCTGAAGGAACTGCACGAAAAAGACGGCCTGCTGGATCAGGTCAGCAGTGTGGTGGATCTGGGTGCCGCGCCCGGTGGTTGGTGCCAGACAGCACGCCAGCTGTTGCCGCCTGAAGCCCGCATTGTAGGCCTGGATATTTTGCCCATGGAACCGCTGGAAGGCGTGGAATTCATTCAGGGAGACTTCCGCGAGCAGGAGGTGCTGGATGCGCTGACCGAGCAGTTGGGCGAGGATCGGGTTGACCTTGTGTTATCGGATTTGGCCCCCAACATGAGTGGAGTGGCCGCCGCCGATCAGGCGCGCGCCATGTACCTGGCTGAACTGGCGCTGGATTTTTGTCAGCAAAAACTCAAGCCGGGTGGTCATTTCGCCATTAAACTGTTTCAGGGTGAAGGGTTTGATGCCTACCTGAAGCAACTGCGCAGCCAGTTTGATAAAGTGGTGATGCGCAAACCGCAGGCATCGCGCCCGCGCAGCCGCGAAGTGTACGCGGTGGCAAAGGGCTTTAAAAAGCCGGCGTAACACCTTGATTTGTCACGCGATTGACTGTGCTAGAAAACAAACAACGGCGAGGGCAGGGATGCCGTCGCCACAAGGAATAACTTCTGGAGAGGAAAAGCAACTTGAATAACGTAGCCCGCAATATCCTGCTGTGGATAGTCGCCCTGATGGTTCTGGTGACGATTTTCAGCGCCACCATGCAACAACCCGAAGTGGCCAAAAAGGTGGCCTATTCGGATTTTATCCAGATGGTGCGCAATAACGAAATTACCGAAGCCGAAATGGACCAGCAAAGCCTGGTGCACACGGAAATCCACGCCAAAACCCTGGACGGTGACAAAATCGTCGTGCAAAAGCCCGATGATCCGGGCCTGATTGATGACATGCTCAAGCACGGCGTCAAGTTTGATTCCAAGCCGCCTCAGGAAGACAGTGTGCTGTTCACGCTGTTACGCGACCTGCTGCCGGTGGTGCTGTTTATTGGCCTGTGGTTGTTCATCATGCGCCAGATGCAAGGTGGCGGCAAAGGCGGCGGCGCCATGTCTTTTGGCCGCAGCAAGGCCAAGTTGCTGGGCGAAGATCAGGTCAAGGTGACTTTTGATGACGTGGCCGGGGCCGAAGAAGCCAAGGAAGACGTGAAGGAGCTGGTGGATTTTCTCAAGGACCCGACCCGCTTCCAGCGCCTGGGTGGCCATATCCCCCGTGGCGTGCTTATGGTTGGCCCGCCGGGCACCGGTAAAACCCTGCTGGCCAAGGCCATCGCCGGCGAGGCCAAGGTGCCGTTTTTCACCATTTCCGGTTCTGATTTCGTGGAAATGTTTGTGGGCGTGGGCGCCAGCCGCGTGCGCGACATGTTCGAACAGGCCAAGAAGCATGCGCCGTGCATCATTTTTATTGATGAGATTGATGCCGTCGGTCGTCACCGCGGCGCCGGTTTGGGTGGCGGTCACGACGAACGCGAACAGACACTTAACCAGTTGCTGGTGGAAATGGACGGTTTCGAAGGCAATGAAGGTGTTATCGTGATCGCCGCCACCAACCGCCCCGACGTGCTCGACCCGGCCTTGTTGCGTCCTGGCCGGTTTGACCGCCAGGTGGTGGTGGGTCTGCCGGACATCAAGGGCCGCGAAGCCATTCTCAAAGTTCACATGAAGAAAGTGCCGCTGGCCGAAGACGTCAAGGCATCGGTGCTGGCCCGTGGTACGCCGGGATTCTCCGGGGCTGATCTGGCCAATCTGGTCAACGAGGCCGCGCTTTTTGCCGCCCGTGATGACAGCAAGGAAGTGACCATGGAGCACTTCGAGAAGGCCAAAGACAAGATCATGATGGGCGCGGAACGCCGCTCCATGGTCATGAGTGAAAAGGAAAAGCTCAACACCGCTTACCACGAAGCCGGTCACGCCATTGTGGGCCTGAAAATGCCCGAGCACGACCCGGTCTACAAGGTCACCATTATCCCGCGTGGCCGGGCCTTGGGCGTCACCATGTTTTTACCCGAGGAAGACAAGTACTCACTCAGCAAACGGGCTATTGAAAGCCAGATTGCCAGCCTGTTCGGCGGTCGCATTGCCGAAGAACTGATTGGTGGTGCCGAGGCCGTGACCACCGGGGCCAGCAACGACATTGAGCGTGCCACCAGCCTGGCGCGCAACATGGTGACCAAATGGGGCCTGTCGGATGTCATGGGGCCCATGAGCTACCATGAAGACGAGGAAGAGGTTTTTCTGGGCCGTCAGGTGACCCAACACAAACACATGTCGGACGAAACCGCGCGCAAGATTGATCAGGAAATCAAGGACATTATCACGCGCAACTACAACCGTGCCAGGGAAATCCTGGAAGAAAACCTGGACAAGCTGCACCTGATGGCCCAGGCCTTGATGAAGTACGAAACCATCGACGAAAACCAGATTGCGGAAATCATGCAAGGCAAGGAACCGTCTCCTCCGGAAGGCTGGAATGACGACGAACGGCCAGGTGGTGGCGTCAAGGCCGAGGAAAAGCCGGCCAAACCCAGTCGCAACACACCGACGGTAGGCGGCCCGGCCGAACAGGTCTGACATGCCCGGCATTCAGCCAAATCCAAACTGCAAAATCATGGGGGTCGTTAACGTGACCCCCGATTCTTTTTCCGATGGCGGTCAGTTTCTTGACCCGCAAAAAGCCATTGAACATGCCTTGAGTCTGCTGGAAGCCGGTGCCGACATGGTGGACGTGGGCGGTGAGTCCACACGCCCCGGAGCCAGCGCGGTGTCCGTTGAGGAAGAACTGCAGCGGGTGATTCCGGTCATTGAAGGCATCGCACAGGCCGCGCCGGATACCCTGATTTCGGTCGACACCAGCAAGGCCGAAGTGATGCAGGTCGCGGTGGAAGCCGGTGCCGGTTTCATCAATGACGTCAACGCATTGCAGGCCGCCGGCGCCTTGCAGGTGGCCGTAGAGGCCGATGTGCCGGTGTGCCTGATGCACAAAAAGGGCACCCCGGAAACCATGCAAAATAACCCGCAGTACAAAGACGTGCTGCACGAGGTGCAGAGTTTTCTGCAGGATCGCGCCGATAACTGCCTGGCCGCCGGCATCAAGCCGGAACACATTTACCTGGACCCGGGCATCGGTTTTGGCAAAAGCCTGCAGCACAACCTGATTCTGCTCAAGGGCCTGCGCGAAATCCGCGCGCTGGGTTTTCCGCTGTTGCTGGGCGTTTCCCGAAAAGCTTTCATCGGCGCCATCCTGGGTCAGCCCGAGGCGCATCAGCGCGTACTGGGCAGTGTGGCCGCGGCTGCCTGGGGCTGGTTTAACGGCGCGGACATTCTGCGCGTTCACGACGTGGCCGAAACCCGCCAGGCGCTCAAGGTGCTGACGGCCATCAATCAAGCACAGGCATGACAAGAAAAAAGTATTTTGGCACCGACGGCATACGCGGTCGGGTGGGCGGCGGCGTGATGACCGCCGAATTTGCCTTGCGACTGGGTCGCGCGGCCGGCAAGGTGCTGGGCGGTCTGTCGCGTGCCAACACCATTGTGATTGGCAAGGATACGCGCATTTCCGGTTACATGCTGGAATCGGCGCTGGAAGCCGGCCTGTCTTCGGCCGGCACGGGCATCCTCCTGCTTGGCCCCATGTCCACTCCCGCCATCGCCTGGCTCACGCGTTCCATGCACGCTTCGGCCGGCATTGTTATCAGCGCTTCCCATAACCCGTTCCACGATAACGGCATCAAGTTCTTTAACCAGTACGGTGAAAAACTCAGCGACGAGCTGGAGCTGGCCATCGAAGCGGAACTGGAAAAAGACTTTGAAACCGTTCCCTCGGAAAAACTCGGCAAGGCGCGCCGGATTGAAGACGCTGCCGGTCGCTACGTGGAGTACTGCAAAAGTACCTTTCCTGATCAGCTCAGCCTGCATGGCATGCGCATTGCGCTGGACTGCGCCAACGGCGCCACCTACCGCACGGCGCCGGAAGTTTTTCGTGAGCTGGGGGCGCAGCTCACGGTGATTGGCAACCGCCCGGACGGGCTCAACATCAACGCCGGTTGCGGGTCCACGCACCCCCAACAGTTGCAGAAAACCGTGTTGGAGACCGGCGCTGACCTGGGTATCGCCCTGGACGGTGATGGCGATCGCGTGCTGATGGTGGACGAAACCGGTGAAGTGGTAGACGGCGACCGGCTGATTTTTCTGGTGGCCAAGCACCTGCATCAACAAGGGCGACTCAATGGCGGCGTGGTGGGCACCCTGATGAGCAATCAGGGCATGGCCGCTGGCCTGCAAGCGCTAGGTATCCCTTTCCAGCGCGCCAACGTGGGCGATCGCTACGTGCATCAGTTGCTGAAGCAAAACGGCTGGACCCTGGGTGGGGAATCATCCGGGCACATCCTTAACCTGGATCTGGCCACCACCGGCGATGGCATTATCAGTGCCTTGATGGTGTTGGCCGTGTTGCGGGAAACGGGCCGCAGCCTGCGTGAACTGGCCGCAGAAATGCCGTTGTTCCCCCAGCGCTTGATAAACGTCAAGGCCAACAAGCCGCGCGATTTGATAAAACACCCGCGAGTACAAACCCTGACCGCAGACGCCAATGCCTCTCTGGGTGACTCCGGGCGGGTGCTGATACGTGCTTCGGGCACTGAGCCATTGGTGCGCGTCATGGTTGAATGTGAGCGCGCCGAACAAGCAACGCAACTGGCCGGGCAACTGGCCGCAGAAATTCAGGAGCTGGCAGAATGAATCGAAACTCACTCACCCTGACACGGGCCATGGTCACACTGATGGCAGTGGTTTTGATGCTGGCCGGGTGCCAGTCAACGGGCAAGGCACCGGCTGTATCCGCTGCCCGGAATGCGCAGAATAACGCGCAGCACAAGGAACAGGAATCAGCCCAGTCTCGGCCCTTGTTGAGTGAGGTGAACCAG
>JALWKC010000018.1 GCA_026996795.1 Lysobacterales bacterium
TGCGCAACGCCCCCACCGCACTGATGAAACAACAAGGATACGGTAAAGGTTATCAGTATGACCACGATGAGCCGGAAGGCGTGGCCTTTTCACAGGCGGGTTTTCCCGATAAACTGGGCGAGAAAATCTACTACCAACCCAAACCCAGCGGGCTCGAAATGAAAATTGCCGACAGGCTGCAACGCATCCGGAACAAGCGCCATGGTTAAACAATTGCTGGTGGTGGCCGCCGGCGGCGCGCTGGGCTCCAGCTTGCGCTACCTTAATTTTCGTCTTTTTCACTGGGCCTTCGAGCGACCTGTGCCCCTGGCCACTTACACCGTCAACGTCCTGGGTTGCCTGCTCATGGGCATGGCCTATGCCTGGCTGGTGGACCGGGCCATGGGCAACGAAAACCTGCGCCTGTTTATCATGATGGGTTTTCTCGGCGCGCTCACCACCTGGTCATCCTTTTCCCTGGAAACCGGCTTGATGGTTGAACATGGCCAGATAGGCAAGGCTGCTGTCTATGCACTGGCCACAATCCTGAGCTGTTTTGTGGCTTTTTTTGTCGGTATTGAGCTGGCCGAATAAGCCTGCCCATAACAATCATCGTTATAAAAGGCAAATCTTTTGCCGTTTTTGGCTTGAATTTCTCCTGCCTGCCCGCATATTGAAGGATGTAATTATTGCCGGCGCAGAGGCGGTGCCGGGACTATAAATTTTTATTTACGACTATTCACTAGATAGGGAGAGAATTGATGACCACACAAACTGTAAGAGAGAAAATTCAAGCACACATCACTGGCGAACTGCCCATTAACTGGGGCGTTCTCATGACCCTCGGCGTACTGATGGTGGTATTGGGCACCATGGGTATTATCTGGGCACCCATCTATTCCATTGGCGTGGCCATGGTTTTCGGTGCCTTTTTGATGGCTGCCGGTATTGTTCAACTGGTGTCCTCATTCAGCGCCGGCGAAAAAAACTGGAAAGGCAAAATCGTTAACATCCTGGTTGCCATCATCTACATCATTGGTGGTGGTGTGGCATTGTTTAACCCACCGGCAGCCGCTGCCGGGTTGACGCTGGTTATGGCCTCGCTGTTTTTGGCTATCGGTATTATTCGCATCGTGTTCGGCTTTCAGCAGCGCAAGAACGGCTGGGCCTGGGTGTGGCCAGTGGTTTCCGGCTTGATTGACATTGCCATTGCCGTGATTCTGATCATGGACTGGCCCATTTCCGGTATCTGGGCGCCGGGCCTGTTCTTCGCCATTGAATTATTGATGAACGGCTGGTTCCTGATCGCCACAGCCATTGCCGCACGCAATGCCATCAATGCCGCGGTTGAAGCCTGATCGAAGTAAACCTGTTGAAAAACAGCCCACGGAGCCCCATAACGGGGCTCTGTTTGTTAGGGGCCAGGGTTTTGTACTGCCCTGAAGAAACCAACTATCATTAACCCACTTAAGGAGAACCGCTATGGTTATGGGAGTTAAACAATTCGAAAAACTGTTCCGTGAAGCCGCTTCACTGGATATCGACAAAAGCGACATCAAACGACTGGACGATTTTGTCAATGAAAAGCTGCACGATTTGCTGCTGCTGGCACAAAGCAAGGCCAAGGCCAATGGCCGGCCGGTGATTGACTGGATAGACGTGCCGGTGACCAAGGGGCTGCAGGAAAACATGCATGAATTCCGCAAAATGGACGAAGAACTGTCCGTGTCTGAAATTCTGGACAGTTTATCCAAGCTGCCTCCCATGGACTTGCCTTATTCTGAAGAGCTGGAAG
>JALWKC010000019.1 GCA_026996795.1 Lysobacterales bacterium
GCGTCACCTACCTGCGGCAGCTGATGAAGCAGTTCAACGGCAATCTGGACCTGGTGTTGGCCGCCTACAACGCCGGCGAAAACGCGGTATTGGCCGCTGACCGCCAGATTCCACCCTTTGACGAAACCCGTCAGTACGTCAAGCGGGTCAAAATCCTCTACAAACGCTACCGTCAACGCCTTCAAGACCGCTCCTAGCCCACGGCACGATCTCCCTTAGGGAAGCTCTGATCGAATCGTGAACTCGCCTCTCATCCTTAGAAATGTCCGATAACTGCGTTGAAGTCCTTGCCAATAGCCTGCTATTGGCTGCGAACTTCGCCTTGTTCTCGCTCATTTCAGGCATAAGCTGCTTCATCCAGATTCAATCAGAGCTTCCTTAGCCACCTTTTCTGTGCCTGAATTCCGGCTTTTTGCCGTTTTTTTTCCATCCGCCAGCAAAATCAGGCCGCGCGCATTGCCACGGCCAGGTGGCTGTGATATACCAGAAACCCATCATACACAAATGTATGACGGCCTGCTTTAACTTGAAAATCAAACACTTACCGAGGAAAACACCATGAAAAACCGCATTCACAACACCGTCATCCTGAGCGCCTTTCTGATCGCCTTTGCCGCCACCCCGGCCATGGCCTGGAAAGGGGATTTTAGCGAAGCCTGCCTGTGGCAAAAAATTGAAGGAGAACGTACTGGAAGTAAGATAGAAGGAGAAAGAACAGGAAACAAAATAGAAGGTGAGCGAACTGGTGATAAGGTTGAACTGGAACGTTCGGGCAATAAAGTCGAAGGCGAACGCTCCGGCAATAAAGCCCTGTGCCGCCACAGCCTTTTTGATTTCCTGCCCTTCTGATTGTCACCACGGCCGACCGTCGCAGAAGCCTGTGACCGATTTTTTGGGCTTCTGCGCGGCCGGCGTTTGTTTTTTTGCCGCCGAAACCGGAAAGGGCTTGTATCCAGCCCTGCAATCTGTTAAACAATTAACAAAACAAACCAACACGTGAATCCACCATGCCAGAACACGCACACACACCCCAAAACCCGCAAGACACCGCACCCCAGCACAGCCGTTACCAGCGCATTATCAAAATCCTGGCCAAGACCTGCGCCCGCATTGTGCTGTCGGTCAACCGCCCGGCCCAGGACTTTATCCGCGCCTTTAACGAAGGGCTGATCGACATTCTGCGCCAGAGCCAGCCCACACTGACCATCGCCGAAATGAGCCTGCGCACCGGCATCGACCGGCGCCAGATCAGCCAGTACCTGAAACAACAAAAAGTCCCGGCCTGGTGTAAGCCCAATACCGTGTCCATGCTGCTGGCGGAAATTCACCGCACCATTCAGACCCACTGCCCCGACGGGGTGCTGCCAGTGCAGGGCGAAGCCCCCAGCCTGGAAGCCATTTGCCAGCAACTGGTGCCCGGGCGGTTGCATGCCCAGGCCGTGCTTCGTGAGCTAGTAAGACTAGGTAATATCAAGGTGAGTGACACTGGGATTAAGATCACAAGCCCATTCTACTCCCCTGAGAAAGATTCCTTAGATTTTCTAAATACGACCGTCTGGGCCATGGATCAGCTGAGCAAAACCATTGAATTCAATCGCCTGACCCCAGAGGCTGCCATGAAAAACTTCCAAGGTTCGGTGTATTCCACCCAGATCCCGCCCTGGAAGGCCGAACGCCTGCACCCACGCCTGAAACAGCGCCTGGAAAGTTACTACAACGAGGTGGCCGAAATGCTCAAGGAAGCCGAAGACCCGTGCATTCCGGTGGGCT
>JALWKC010000020.1 GCA_026996795.1 Lysobacterales bacterium
TGATGCGGAAATCCAGTTCGTTGCCACGCATGGCCAATAGCTCAAATTGATGAATGGTCACCGGCCGCGCTGCGCGTTTGACTTCGATGCCTTCGCGCGCCAGTTCGTACAGGCGCTTTCCCTGATGATGCAGGGCCGAGTACATGGGAGGAATTTGCAGGATCGGACCAGTCAGCGTCTGGCAGGCGGACAGAATGTGCTCGTCGGTCAGTGCCGGAACCGGCAATTCACGGATGGTGTTACCGGTGGCATCGCCGGTGTCGGTTTCCCGGCCCAGGTGCACGGTGGCCTCGTAGGTTTTGTCCGAATCCAGCATGTACTGCGCAATGCGCGTGGCGTCACCGAAGCAGCAGGGCAACAGGCCGGTGGCCATGGGGTCGAGGCTGCCGGTGTGACCGGCCTTGGTGGCATTCAGCAGGCGGCGGGCGCGCTGCAAGGCCTGATTGGAAGTCATGCCCTGGGGCTTGTCCAGCAACAACAGACCATGCACTTCCTGCCAACGGCGCTTTCCTGCGGGGGTGTGATCGGGTGTTCGGCTCATGGGCGTGAATCCGGGTCAGGACGGCTTGACCGGCATTTCTGGCGGTTTGTACTGTCAAAAGCCAGATAACCGGCACAGAAAAGCCCGACGCTTAAACGGGCGTCAAGCTTCATTCGGGTGAGCCCATTGGGCCGTTCAGGAAGCCGGGCTGTCAGCGTCCGCATGCCCGTCATTGTCCGCGTCTTCATCACGGCGCTGCTTGTCCGTGGCCCGCGCGTATTCAATCAGGGACTCCAGGTGCTTGCCTCGTTCCAGCGAGTCGTCATAGATGAAACGCAGTTCAGGGATACGACGGGCGCGTATGTCCTGGGCGATGGCCTTGCGCAGGCGACCGGCGTTGTCCTTGAGTTGCCTGAGAATTGCCTGGCTTTTGGCCGGGTCCAGCACGTTAATGTACACCCGGGCCAGGGACAAATCACGCGTAACTTCCACGTCCGACACGGCCACGTGCATCAGGCCTTCTTCCTGCAACTGACGAATGGCCGTGCCCAGCACGCGGCGAATCTGCGCCGAGAGGCGGTCACTGCGGGTAAATTCACGTCGCATTTATCACCTCCTTAATCGAGACTGCGCTGCACTTCGATTCGCTCGTAACATTCAATCTGGTCGCCCTTCTTGATGTTGTCATAGCCTTTCACGCCAATGCCGCATTCGGTGCCGGCAGTGACTTCGTTGACGTCGTCCTTATGGCGTCGCAGGGATTCCAGTTCGCCCTCAAAGATCACCACGTCATCACGCAGGACGCGAATCGGATTGGCCCGTTTGATCACACCCTCGGTGACGATGCACCCGGCCACGGAGCCAAACTTGGAGGAGCGGAACACGTCCTTGACTTCGGCCAGGCCAATAATATTTTCCTGGATTTCGGTACCCAGAATGCCAGTGATGGCTTCCTTGACGCGGTCAATGGCTTCGTAAATGATGCTGAAATAGTGCAGGTCGATGTCGTTCTGCTTGATGACTTCCCTGGCCACGGCATCGGCACGCACGTTAAAACCAATAATGATGGCATCCGACGCCAGCGCCAGTTGCGCGTCGGCATTGGTGATGCCGCCCACGCCGGAGGAAATCACGCGCACGTCCACGTCGTCGTTGGACAGCTTGGTGAGCGAGTCCCGCAGGGCTTCCACGGAACCTTGCACATCGGCCTTGATGAGCAGGTTGACAACCAGTTTTTCTTCCTTGCCCATCTGCGCCATGAGGTTTTCCAGCTTGGCGGCCTGTTGA
>JALWKC010000021.1 GCA_026996795.1 Lysobacterales bacterium
TGATGCGGAAATCCAGTTCGTTGCCACGCATGGCCAATAGCTCAAATTGATGAATGGTCACCGGCCGCGCTGCGCGTTTGACTTCGATGCCTTCGCGCGCCAGTTCGTACAGGCGCTTTCCCTGATGGTGCAGGGCTGAATACATGGGCGGAATTTGCTGGATGGGCCCGGTCAGCGTCTGGCAGGCGGCCAGAATGTGCTCATCGGTCAGGGTTGGCACCGGCAGTTCACGAACGGTGTTGCCGGTGGCATCGCCAGTGTCGGTTTCCCGGCCCAGGTGCACGGTGGCCTCGTAGGTTTTGTCTGAATCCAGCATGTACTGCGCAATGCGCGTGGCATCACCAAAGCAGCAGGGCAACAGGCCGGTGGCCATGGGATCGAGGCTGCCGGTGTGACCGGCCTTGGCGGCATTCAACAGGCGGCGGGCGTGCTGCAAGGCCTGGTTGGAAGTCATGCCCTGGGGCTTGTCCAGCAACAACAGGCCATGCACCTCCTGCCAACGGCGCTTTACGGCGCGGGTGTGATCGGGTGTTCGGCTCATGGGCGTGAATCCGTGCAAGAACGGGTTGGCCGGCATTTCAGGCGGCTTGTGCTGTCAAAAGCCATATAACCGGCACAGAAAAGCCCGACGCGGAAACGGGCGTCAGGCTTCATTCGGGTGAATCCATTGGACCGCTCAGGACACTGGGCTATCAGCGTCCGCATGCCCGTCATCGTCCGCGTCTTCATCACGGCGCTGCTTGTCCGTAGCCCGCGCGTATTCAATCAAGGACTCCAGGTGCTTGCCACGTTCCAGCGAGTCGTCATAGATAAACCGCAGTTCGGGGATACGACGGGCGCGTATGTCCTGGGCAATGGCCTTGCGCAGGCGACCGGCGTTGTCCTTAAGCTGCCTGAGTATTTGCTGGCTTTTGGCCGGGTCCAGCACGTTAATGTACACCCGGGCCAGGGACAAATCACGCGTAACTTCCACGTCCGACACGGCCACGTGCATCAAGCCTTCTTCCTGCAGCTGGCGAATGGCTGTGCCCAGCACGCGGCGGATCTGCGCCGAGAGGCGGTCACTGCGGGTAAATTCACGTCGCATTACTGCCTCCTTAATCCAGTGTGCGCTGCACTTCGATTCGCTCGTAACATTCAATCTGGTCGCCCTTCTTGATGTTGTCATAGCCTTTCACGCCAATGCCACATTCGGTGCCGGCGGTGACTTCGTTGACGTCGTCCTTGTGGCGTCGCAGGGATTCCAGTTCGCCCTCAAAGATCACCACGTCATCACGCAGGACGCGAATCGGGTTGGCGCGTTTGATCACGCCTTCGGTGACAATGCAACCGGCCACGGAACCGAACTTGGAAGAGCGGAACACGTCCTTGACTTCGGCCAGGCCAATGATGTTTTCCTGGATTTCGGTGCCCAGAATACCGGTGATGGCTTCCTTGACGCGGTCAATGGCTTCATAAATGATGCTGAAATAGTGCAGGTCGATGTCGTTCTGCTTGATGACTTCCCTGGCCACGGCATCGGCACGCACGTTAAAGCCGATAATGATGGCATCCGACGCCAGTGCCAGTTGCGCATCGGCATTGGTGATGCCACCCACGCCGGAGGAAATCACTCGCACTTCCACGTCGTCGTTGGACAACTTGGTGAGCGAGTCCCGCAGGGCTTCCACGGAACCTTGCACATCGGCCTTGATGAGCAGGTTGACAACCAGTTTTTCTTCCTTGCCCATCTGCGCCATGAGGTTTTCCAGCTTGGCGGCCTGTTGA
>JALWKC010000022.1 GCA_026996795.1 Lysobacterales bacterium
GGCCGCGGCCTGTGACCGCATGTGTGACGCTCTGGCGCTGCCACGGCCCAGTGAGGAACAGGTGCGGCACTGGATAGGCAATGGCGTGCCGAAACTGATCCAGCGCACCCTGGCAGATCGCGCACAAGCCGCCGGTGTGCCGGAGCCGGACTTCGATCAGGCCAAAAGCCTGTTTGATGCGGCCTATCGACAGACCGTGGGCCAGTATTCGCGCCTCTTTGAGGGCGTTTGTGAAGGCCTGGAAAAAGTGCGTACCGCCGGTAAACCGATGGTGTGCATCACCAACAAGCCGCTGGAGTTCACCCAAAGCCTGTTGCAGCAATTCGGCGTGCGCGAGTGGTTTTCGCTGGTACTGGCCGGCGACACGGTGGAAAGGAAAAAGCCTGATCCCTGGCCCTTGCAGCATGCGGCAGACTTTCTTGGCCTGCCCATCAATAAATGCCTGATGGTGGGAGACTCCCGGCACGACATTCAGGCGGCCAAAAGTGCCGGTTGCCCGGTGGTGTGCGTCACATACGGGTATAATCACGGTGACGACATTGCTGATTTCGGTGCCGATGCCGTGCTGGACAGCCTGGCCGATCTCTGAGTGCCGCGGGTACCAGCGTATCGGCAACCTTGCCTGCTGACGAGCGCCCATGATTTATCGTTTTTCACACATTAATCTGATTCGACTGGCGGGACTGGTCATCTGGATTAGTGTCTCGGTGCCATTGGTTTTTGTGCTGGTGCAAAGTGGCCTGGCCCTGGACTGGAAAACCCTGGTCTGGCTGTGTTGTCACCTGGCGTTTGGCGCCATTTTCTGGGTGCTGACGCAAAAGCTGGGTTCCTACCAGCTCAGCGGCCGTTCCTGGTTGTTGCTGATGGCCTTGCTGTTCATGGTGTTCACCATCAACTGGGCCACTGGCAGCGCCATGGGCGTGCTGTACGCGCTGATTGTCTCGGTGCTGTTGCCCTGGATTTTGGAAAACCGGCTCAGCCTGTTGATTCTGCTGATGCAGAACTCGGTGATTGGCTGGCAGTTGTTCACCCATTCCATTGGCGATGAAACCTCGTTGCTGGACAAGACCCTGTTCATCTTCCTGTTTGTGGGTTTTTCGCTGTTTTCCTACATTATTTCGCTGGTGGCGCGGCGGCAGCAGCATGCCAAGGAAGAACTGCGCAAGCTCAATTCCGAGCTGCGCGCCACCCAGGTGTTGCTTTCGGACAGCTCACGCATCAACGAGCGTTTGCGCATCTCGCGCGAGTTGCATGATTTGCTCGGCCATCACCTGACCGCCCTGAGCATGAACCTGGAAGTGGCCAGCCACCTGGCCGAAGGCCGTGCCAAGGAACACGTTGACCGTTCACAAACGCTGGCGCGGTTGTTGCTTAGTGACGTGCGCGAGGTGGTCAGCGCCTTTCGTAATCGCGGCACGCTGGACCTGGGCAAGGCGGTGCAGGAACTGATCGACGACATACCCTCCCATGACATCGATCTGGACGTGCCCGACAGCCTGCTGGTGGAAGACCCGAAAATCGCCCAAAGTGTGCTGCGCTGCACGCAGGAGTTGATCACCAACTGCCTCAAGCACGCCCATGCCTCGGCCTTCCGTTTGCGACTGCAGAAAAAACAGGGCTGCCTGGAGCTGGAATTTGCCGATAACGGGCGTGGTTTGGGTGGCGCCCCGGAAGGCAATGGCATGACGGGCATCCGCGAACGGGTCAAACAACTGGCCGGTGAATTTGTTATTATCGACCCGGATTTGCCCGGCTTTCGGGC
>JALWKC010000023.1 GCA_026996795.1 Lysobacterales bacterium
TGAGCTGGCGAACCACCGAATGGGCATCGCCAGCCACCTGAACAGGTAGCGCCACGCCATTGACAGCCAGCTGCAGGTTTTCTATGTCCTCCGGGCCAAGGCCGTTGGCAATGTCCAGATTCAGCACGTAGTCACCCGGTTGCAGCACCAGCCATAAGTCGGCCGCTGGCGCAGGGCCGCTCCAGCGGAACCACTGCTTTTCCGGCAGGGCCAGCTCGCGCCGGTGCCAGTGACTGCCCAGCAGTGGCCAGGCAAAATCATACCGGAACTGCGCGGGCAAGCTGTCTTGGGGAAGGGAATTCAATTGCTCTTCCGCCCGTCTTCGGTAGGCGCGGCGCAGCAAGTCGTCCAGGGTGTCAGCATCATTCAAACGCCAGGCTTCCAAGTCCTGCCGCATGAGGCTAAACCGGCGTTCAAAGACTTCGCTGGCCCAGCGATACAGGCGATTGTCCCAGTGATTACGCGCCAGCATGGCGTCACGTGTAGCATCATCTTCGCCTGCATCGGCCTCACCGGGTGCCGGGTGCTTGACATTCAACCGTTCGCTGTTACCCAAAGGTGGCAAACCGAACTGCCAGGCAAACAGGCGCAAGGAGTCGTCAAAGCGTTCCTGCAAACCGAACCAGTCGCACCGTTTGAGCAAGGCCTGCGCGCGTTGATAGCGCTGCTCGGCGCTCAGTTGCGGCACCTCATCCGGCAACCAGTGCCTGACCACCTGTTCGCTGCGCTCGGAAAGAAAAATGTCCTGGGCATCCGGGTCATCATGGATATCGAAAGACAGGTAGCGCACCTGCCGGTTTTCGATCAGGTGACCAGTGCGCGAATCGGTTACAAACTGAAGCAGGCTCATGGCTTCACGCTGAACCAGCGCGTGCACACGGGTGTTTTTTTCCCGCTTCACGAAGTGATAGGTGGAAACCGACAGCGAGACCGGATCGCGCAACAAGGTCAGCAAGCGCGGTTGCTGACCGGCAAAGACCTTGAGCCCCCCGCCGCCAAAATGACCCCGGAAGAACGCATATTCCCCGGCGCGTTCGGCCAACTCCGGGGTCAGTTCGCGCCACAGCTGGGCCGGGAAAATCGCCCGCTGGTGAAACAAGCGATCCAGGGTGGTAATGAGGCTGGTGCCTGCGGTTTTAGGGATATGAACAAAATAAAACGGGCGCTGGCTTTGTTCTTTATCGTGCCACCAGACGCTGGTCAGCCCCGGCCAGGGCAGACCCAGCAAGCCATTTGAGACCAGACCTGGGTTTTCCGCTACGCTCCCAAGCGGCTGTGTTGACATGGGTTGGGGGCGTTTTTTCCCCACAGCAGCACGCCGGAAACGGGTCAGCCAGTGGCCCAGGAGGTGTTTTGCCGATGCCATGACTCAGCGATCCGGCAATTTAACGGCTGAGAATGGCGTCATAGGCGGCTTGCAGGCGGCGGCCGTAGTTTTCCGCCGAAAAACGCTGGGCCTGCTTGTGGCCTTTGGCGCGCATGGCCTCCCGTTTGTCAGGCGAGTTGATCAATGATTCAAGGGCATTGCGTATGTCTTCATGCCGATACGGGTCCACGTAGGCCACCGCGTCCCCGCCCACCTCAGGCAGGGAGGAAACACGTGAGCAAACCACTGGGCAACCGTGGTTCATGGCCTCCAGCACCGGCAAGCCAAAGCCCTCATAAATGGAAGGGAATACCAGGCAGGTGGCGTTTCTGAGCAGGACTGAAAGTTCAGCGTTTGGCAGGTAATCCAGAAATT
>JALWKC010000024.1 GCA_026996795.1 Lysobacterales bacterium
TCCGTACTGGAGCGGGAAGTGTTCGGCCCGTTTCTGCACGTGGTTCGCTTTAAAGCCAACGAACTGGATAAGGTCATCGACGACATCAATGCCACCGGCTATGGCCTTACCTTTGGCATTCACAGCCGCATTGATGAGACCATTGAACACGTGATCAGCCACATCCAGGCCGGTAACTGTTATATTAACCGCAACACCATCGGCGCGGTGGTGGGTGTGCAGCCGTTTGGCGGCATGGGCCTGTCGGGCACCGGTCCCAAAGCCGGTGGGCCGCAGTACCTGCATGCCTTTTCCACCGAAAAGACCGTCACCAACAACATTGCCGCCGTGGGCGGGAACGCCGAACTGCTGGAGCTGTCCGAAGACGAATGAACGCCATCACAACAGCAATGCGGGCCTGAGGCATGTATTTGCGTCACTTTGGCTTTGATGAAGCACCGTTTTCCATTACCCCGGATCACCGCTTTGTCTACCTCAGTCCGCAACACGAAGAGTCCCTCGCCCACCTGATCTATGGCATCAATCGTGGCGGTGGCGCCGGTTTTGTGCTGCTCACCGGCGAAGTGGGCACCGGCAAAACCACCTTAAGCCGCCTGTTGCTGGAACAGCACGCGCAACAGGCCGACGGGCAGTCCACCAAAATCGCCCTGCTGCTCAATCCGCGGCTTAGCCCGGTGGAACTGCTGGAAGCCATCCTGCAGGAACTGGGCATTCCCCGACGCGGAGTCACCGGCCAGCTCAACAGAATGGTCAATCGCCTCAACGACTACCTGCTGAAAAGCTGGGCCAAAGGCCAGAACACGGTGGTGATGATCGACGAGGCACAAAACCTGCCGCCGGAAACCCTGGAACAACTGCGCTTGCTGACCAACCTGGAAACCGATACGCACAAGCTGTTGCAGATTATCCTCATCGGCCAGCCGGAACTGCGCGATACCCTGCGCCGCAACGACCTGCGCCAGCTGGCACAACGCATCACCGCCCGCTACCACCTGGGCGGGCTGAATGCCAATGACACCACCGCTTACCTGGCTCACCGCTGCCGCGTGGCGGGGGCGGACGCTTCCCCTTTTAGCCCGGCCGCGAGCAAAGCCATTCATCGCCATTCTGGCGGCATTCCCCGGCTCATCAACACCCTGGCCGATCGCGCCTTGCTGGTGGCCTGGAATCGGGAAAGCCCGCACGTGGAGGCCAAAGACGTCAAGCAAGCCGCTGCGGAAGTGCTGGATGCAGGCACGGACAATGGCCTTAAACACTGGCCGTGGCAAGCGCGTCGATTATGGAGGTCGGTGGCCATGGGCACGGGCCTGCTGGCACTGGTTGTGCTGGGCCTGTGGGCGACAGGAACGCTTGACCCGCCGCATAAGCCTGCCAGCTCCACCCTTTCACAGGCGGCCAGTGAAGGCAGCATCACAGACACCAATCCAACCACTTTGGCCCCCGTGTCTGCTGAAACCCAAGGCCACGATGCCAGTACACCTTTTCAGTCACACTTGAAGGACTGGCCGGATACGCTACAGGCCTGGCGACAATTGACGGCGTTGTGGGGCACCCATGCCGGCGGCTGGGACAAAATGCAGTGCCCGCCGGCTGAAAAAACCGGCATGGCCTGTTTGCGGCGGCAGGGCAACCTGGCCCAGATACGCCGGTTGAACCGGCCGGTGTTGCTGCAAACCAGCGAACCGCAGCAGTTGGTGTTGCTGGACGGCATCGACCCCGACGGCTACATCCGGCTGCGTGACCGCAACGAACGGGCCGTGACCGTTGGGCGGGCCTGGCTTGAACAGCACTGGCTGGGCACGTATTATGTGTTGTGGCCCATGCCAGCGGCACTGCTGCACCTGTCCCTGCCGGTCCAACAGAGCACGGCAGTCACTGACTGGGCCAGGCAGTTGGCGGAGCAAATCAGTGGGGAATCCCTGGCCTCCGATACGGCCCTGCGTGAATGGCTGAAGGCCTTTCAGGCCAGACACGGCTTGCTGGCCGATGGCATTATCGGCCCGGAAACCGCCATGGCCCTGAGCCTGAAAGCGTATACCGGGCCGTCACTGAGGCAGAAAGCCACCACACCGGTCACGGACGAGCGCCCCGCCGGCACAAACTCACCGGATAGTTAACAGGACAACGCATGTCATCCATACTGGAATCACTGAAGAAATCCCAGCAACTACGGCCTGATGAAGGCCAGCCGGCCAGCCGCGCCTGGCGTTTCGGCTCCGGTGCTCACCACGCAGACGGGGGGCGTCGCGGCCGCTGGCCGCTGCTGCTTGGCCTGCTCTTTCTGCTGGCGCTGCTGGCCTGGGGTTTTGCCGATGAACTGCGCAGTGTCTGGCAGTCCTCCCACCACACCACACCGCCACCAGCTGGCCAAAAAAGCTCGGAACCATCCCGGGTAGCGGCTCCCCGGCAACTCAACATGGTTCAGCCCCAACCGGGAAAAACCGTCAGAAAAAAAGCGGACGCGCTGAATCCTGACAGCGACACCGGCACCATCAGCCGGGCACAATCGGCCCTGCCCCGACCCGACCCGAATCAGGCCCGCGCCTCCCTGGCGGCCCGGCAGCGGTTGGAAAAAGACAGGCCGATTCACCAGGTTGAGCAAGGAACCAACCGGGCCGGGAATGCCATGGCACAAACACAAAGCCGAGCCACTGAACAACCGGCCCAACCGACCCAACCGGCAGTGCAGCAAGCGACAGCACAGCACCTGCCGTCGGCCGATGCAAACGCCAGTGGCCAAAAAAAGCCCGGTTCGGCACAGGACAGGAAGGCCGATCAGCACCATCAGGCACCACAGACGCGCGCCGGCGGGCAAAAATACCGCTACCTCTATCAGCTACCCTTTTCCCTGCGCAAGCAACTGCCTGCACTGAGCTTGAGCATTCACGTCTACGATCAGAACCCGGAGCACCGCCTGGTGGTCATCAATGGCCTGGACCTGGGCATTGGCGACACCCTGGAAGGCAGCGACGTGGTGGTGAAGGACATTCTGCCTGAAGGCGCCCTGCTGCAAACCGGTGGTGAAGTCTTTTTGCTGCCCACGCATCGCTGAGTTAACGCCCTGTGGCCCTCAAGTTTGCCACCAACACGCGCAAGCCGCTGCCCAAATTCAGTATTGGCTTTCTGCTTCTGAGTTTCGCCCTGACCTGGTTGGCGCAGTCGCACCCGGAATGGCAATTGTTTGCCCGTTTTGCGATTTTACCCGAGTCCTTTTTCACGGGTGAGCGCCTGAATCTGCACCAATGGTACCGCCTGATGACGGCCATCTTCCTGCACGCCAACTGGTTTCACTGGGCTGGCAACATGGTGATTTTTCTGCCGCTGGGCATTCATCTGGAACGCCACACCAACAGCCGCTGGTTTGCCTTTGTTTTTCTCTTTTCTGGTCTGGTGGGCAACGGGGTTTCGCTGGTGCTGCTGCGTGATTCAGGCCATTACCTGCTGGGCGCCAGCGGCGCCATTTCCGGTTTGTTGGGTGCCTGGCTACGGCTTTTTCCGAAAAAGCGGCTGCATGTGCTGATCCCCATTGGCCTCTACCTGCAGAAGGCCCGCGTGCCCATTTCCATTTTTATTCTGGTCTGGCTGGTGACGCAATTTGCCTTGCAATTGAATTCCCAGAGCTATCACATTGCCTGGTCGGCCCATATTGCGGGTTTTATCACCGGTTTTGTGCTGGCCTCCGCAGTGCGGCCATGAATCGTCAGGAGTTATTAACCTGGCATCAATATAGGTGATGCTCAGGGGTCAATACGGTCACTTCCCCTTTTTTGCCCAAGCAGGCTAAAATAGCCCCATGAACTCAGCGCACATTCTGGTGGTGGACGACGAACCCGATATCCGGGAACTGATCTCTGACATCCTCAGTGATGAAGGCTATCAGGTCACCACCGCGGCTGATGGCAACGAGGCCGACAAGGCCCTTGGCCGTCAGCGCCCCGATGTAGTGTTACTCGATATCTGGATGCCGGATATCGATGGCATCAGCCTGATGAAACGCTGGCTGCACCCCAACCGCAACGGCAACACGCGGCCCGGCGCCATCGTCATGATGTCTGGCCATGGCACGGTGGAAACGGCCGTTGAGGCCACCCGACTGGGCGCCTGTGACTTCATTGAAAAGCCCATTTCCCTGGCCAAGTTGCTGCAAACGGTCGAGGACGCCCTGAAAGTCGCGCAACCGACCGCTGAATCCTCGTCTCCACCGCCTGCTGCGGCCCTGGAACCCATTGGCAACAGCCCGGCCATGCGTGCCATCAGGGAAGCCCTGACGAAACTAACCAAAACACGCAACCATGTGCTGTTCCAGGGCGAAGCCGGCACCGGCAAACTGACCTTGGCGCGCTGGCTGCATCGCCAACGGCATGGCGAACAGTCACCGGCGGTGGTTGTGGATGGCCTGAATCTGAATGACGACAGCTTCGAGCAGGTGCTGTTTGCCCCCGGCGGGCTGCTGGAACAGGCGGCCCATGGCAGCCTGATACTGACCAACGCCGACTGCCTGACAGAAAAGCAGCAGAAGGCCTGGCTATCCGTCCTGAAACATAAACAGTACCCGGCCGCCGGTGGGCAACGTTTGCAAGCGGTTGAGTTTGATGTGCTGGCCACCTGCCAACGCGACCTGCAGGAACTGGCTGCCAACGGGGAGTTTTCCCGCGACTTGCTGGACTTGCTGGGCGAAGTGCGCCTGCGCGTGCCGGCCCTGCGTGAACGGCCTGAAGACGTGCCCGAGCTGATCAATTTCTTTATTAACCACCTGCCGGACCTGGAAAAAACGCCCTACCGGAAAATGGCTATTGCGGCCCAGAACCGTTTGCGCAATCACCCCTGGCCGGGCAATGTGCGCGAATTGAAAAATGCAGTGCGGCAGTTGCAGCTGCAAGCCGAAAGTGCTGAAATTGGTCTGGAACAGGTGGAAACCTACCTGCAAACGCATCAGGCCACCGAGCCGGAGTCCCCCCAGTGCCGCTTTGATCTGCCCTTGCGCGAAGCCCGGGAAGCCTTTGAGCGCGATTACCTGGTGCATCAACTGAAAGCCTGTGGCGGCAGCGTCGGCGAATTGGCCAAAGTGGCCGGCATGGAGCGCACGCACCTGTATCGCAAATTGCGGGCGCTCAACATCAATCCGAAATCCATCCAGTCAAAAAGCGAAAACGCCACCGACAGTGGCAAAGGGGACGCGTAACACATGAAAATCATCATCCTTGGCTGTGGCCAGGTGGGTTCGTCAATTGCCGAGCACCTTTCGCACGAAGGCAATGACGTGACCGTGATCGACAAAGACATCTACAAGCTGGAAGACATGCAAAACCGGCTCGATCTGCGTACCGTACAGGGCAACGCCTCGCACCCGAGCGTGCTGATTCGTGCCGGCGCCGAAGATGCCGACATGATTGTGGCGCTGACCAACAGCGACGAAACCAACATGGTGGCTTGCCAGGTGGCGCACAGCATTTTTCACACCCCCACCAAAATCGCGCGCATACGGGAAAGTGAATACCTGGACTACCCACAACTGTTCCAGCCCCATCACATGCCCATCGACGTCACCATCAGCCCCGAGCAGCTGGTGACAGACCACATTCACCTGCTGATCGAATACCCCGGCGCGTTGCAAGTGATGGACTTTGCCCAGGGCGTGGCGCAACTGGTGGCCGTCAAGGCCGATGACAACAGCCCGTTGGTGGGGCACCAGCTGAGGGAACTGAAAGAGCTGCTGCCTGAAGGCATGGA
Source organism: Lysobacterales bacterium (assembly GCA_026996795.1). Taxonomy (GTDB): domain Bacteria; phylum Pseudomonadota; class Gammaproteobacteria; order Xanthomonadales; family Marinicellaceae; genus S144-45. The sequence continues at coordinate 5,731 of JALWKC010000024.1, forward strand.
CACGCGCATTGCGGCCATTTTCCGCGATAACAAACCGGTGCTGCCGGAAGGCGACACGGTCATCCAGCCCGGTGATCTGGTTTTCTTTCTGGCCGCACGCAAGCACGTTCCCAGCATCATCCGGCTGCTGCACACCACCGAGGAACCCACCCGGCGCATCATTCTGGCCGGCGGCGGCAACATCGGCTTCAACCTGGCGCGCAAGCTGGAAGACACCCATTCGGTCAAAATCATCGAAGCCAACAACAAACGCGCCAAGCACATCGCTGAAGAACTGGACAAGGCACTGGTGATTGTGGGCGATGCCATGAGCGAAGAAATCCTGCGCGAGGAAAACATTGACCAGACGGATATTTTCTGTGCGCTCACCAACGACGACCAGGCCAACCTGCTGTCGGCCTTGCTGGCCAAGAAAATGGGCGCCAAGAAAGTCATCACGCTCATCAACCGGCACAACTACGCGCAGCTGATCGAACAGGAAAAAATCGATATTGCCATCTCACCGCAAGAAATCACAATGGGCGGCATCCTCGCGCACGTGCGCAAGGGCAACATGGTGCGCATCCACTCCTTGCGCGAAGGAGCGGCTGAGGCCATTGAAGTGGAAGTGCACGGCGACCACAACACTTCCAAGGTCATCGGCAAGGAACTGCAGGAAATCAACCTGCCACCAGGCACCATCATCGGCGGCATCATCCGCGGCGACAAGGTCATCATGGCCCATCGCGACGTGGTCATCGAAAGTGGCGATCATGTCATCCTGTTTGTGACCGACAAACGTAACATCAACGACATCGAACGGCTGTTTCACGTCAGCCCGACCTTCCTCTGATGCAGGCTGCGGTCCCATGAACCCTCGCGTGATACTGAAAATTATGGGCATGGTGCTGCTGGTTTCCAGCCTCACCATGCTGCCACCGGCGCTGGTGGGCTGGTACTATGGAGACGGCGATGTGCAGCCGTTTCTGGAAGGTTTCCTGGTCCTGTTTCTCTCCGGTGCGGTGCTGTTTCTGCGCTATTACCAGGCCGGTACCGACCTGAAAATCCGCGCCGGTTTTCTGGTGGTGGCGGTTTCCTGGATACTGCTGGGTCTGAGCGGAGCGATTCCCCTGTATTTCAGTGACGCACTGGATCTCTCCTTTACCGATGCAACGTTTGAATCGGTGTCCGGCCTCACCACCACCGGCGCCACCATTCTGACGCACATTGACGGGCTGCCCCATTCCGTGCTCTATTTCCGCAGCCAGCTGCACTGGCTAGGCGGTATGGGCATTATTGTGCTGGCCATCGCCATTCTGCCCATGCTGCGCATTGGCGGCATGCAGATGTTCAAGGCTGAAACACCCGGCCCCATGAAAGACCAGAAACTGACCCCGCGCATTACCGAAACGGCCAAGACCTTATGGCTCATCTATCTGGGCATCACCGTTTTGTGCGTGCTGTGCTACTGGCTGGCCGGCATGGAGCTGTTTGACGCCGTGTGTCATGCCTTTGCCACTTTATCCACTGGCGGCTATTCCACCCACGATGCCTCGCTGGGGTATTTCAACAACCCGCTGATTGAAATGGTGTCCGTGTTTTTCATGGCGGTGTCCGCGATCAATTTCGCTTCACACTTCATGGCCTGGAAGCACGCCACCATCAAGGCCTATCTGCAAGACAGCGAGGTCAAGACCTTTATCGCCATTCTGGCGGCCTTGTCCCTGCTGATTTCCCTTGGCCTGTACCTGACCGGCACCTTTCCCAGCCTGTTTTCTGCCTTGCGCTACGGGATTTTCAATACCGTGTCCTTTGTCACCACCACCGGCTTCGGCACGGCCCCGGCTTACCTGTGGCCAGCGGCCATTGCCTTGTTGCTGATCCTCTCCAGCGCCATTGGCGGTTGCGCCGGTTCCACCGGTGGCGGCATGAAAGTGGTACGCGTGATCCTGCTGTATAAAATCAGCCTGAAAGAGCTTTACCGGCTGATTCACCCTCACGGCAAATTCATCATCAAACTCAATGGCCGCACGGTGGACTACCGTGTGCTGGATTCGGTGTCCGCATTTTTCGTCTTGTTTGCCTTGCTGTTTTCCCTCTTTACCCTGCTGCTGGCCGCCTATGGCGAAGACCTGGTCACCGCCGCGTCGGCCACCATCGCCAGCATGACCAACCTTGGCCCGGCGCTGGGCAAGGCCGGCCCACACTACGCTGATCTCACTGACGCCAGCAAATGGACGCTCGCTTTGGCCATGATTGCCGGTCGCCTGGAGTTGTTCACTGTGCTGGTGCTGTTGACACCGGCCTATTGGAAAAGCTGAAACCCGCCTCTATATTACTAACCCGATCAGTAGGTCAAGGCTGCGGTGTATTGACAAAATCGAACAACACCTGCGATAAATCGCAATGGCCTCGGCCCGGCTGGCCACCTATAATGGGCGCATCCAACAAAACCAAAGCAAAGGACAACCATGAGCGAACAAGACACCCAACACCACAAGCTGATTATCCTTGGCTCCGGCCCGGCGGGAGACACCGCCGCCATCTACGCGGCCCGTGCCAACCTGAAACCGGTCCAGATCACCGGCATGCAACCTGGCGGCCAGCTAATGACCACCACCGATGTGGAAAACTGGCCCGGCGAACCCGGTGGCGTGCAAGGGCCGGAGCTGATGCAACGCATGCAGAAGCACGTGGAAGAATTCGGCACGCAGATCATTTTTGACCACATTCATTCGGTGGACCTGAAGAATCGCCCCTTTACCCTGCAAGGCGACCAAGGCACCTACACCTGTGACTCATTGATTATTGCCACCGGTGCCACCGCCAAGTACCTGGGCCTGCCATCGGAAGAAAAATACAAGGGCAAAGGCGTGTCGGCCTGCGCCACCTGTGACGGCTTCTTTTTCCGCGACCAGCCCGTGGCCGTGGTGGGCGGCGGTAATACCGCCGTGGAAGAAGCGCTGTATCTGGCCAACATCGCGTCCAAGGTCTATGTGGTGCATCGCCGGAATGAATTCCGGGCCGAAAAAATCCTTATCGACCGCATGATGAAGGCCGTAGAGGAAGGAAAGATCGAGCTGGTAACGCCCTATGTGGTGGAAGAAATTGTTGGTGATGACAATGAAGTCACCGGCCTCAAGGTCAAACACGTGGACACCGGTGAAGAAAAAAACCTGCCCGTCAAAGGCGTTTTCATTGCCATTGGCCACAAACCCAACACGGACATTTTTGCCGGTCAGCTGGAAATGCAAAACGGCTACATCGTGGTCAAAAGCGGTCAGCACGGCGACGCCACCGCCACTTCGGTGGAAGGCGTGTTTGCCGCCGGGGACGTCAGCGACTGGATTTACCGCCAGGCCGTCACTTCAGCCGGCACCGGCTGCATGGCCGCGCTGGACGCCGAACGCTTCCTGGCCTGAACCACGCCGAACAACAAAATCCAGCCCCTGTGGTTCCCCGTGTCAGCGGATGAATTCATCCCCAATCTGGATGAACTAAACGGCCAGTTCCCGCCCGTAAGTGACGCGCTGAGTACACCAAACGGGCTGCTGGCCTGGGGCGGCGACCTGTCGCCCCGAACCCTGATCTCGGCCTATTCCCGAGGGATTTTCCCGTGGTACAGCGAAGGCGAGCCCATACTCTGGTGGTGCCCCAGCCCGCGCGCGGTGATTTTTCCGGAGCAATTGCACGTCTCGCGGCGACTGACCCGCCGCCTGCGAAACCTGGACTGGAGCGCTCACCTCAACCGCAATTTTGAGTCCGTTATGCGCCATTGCGCCGCGCCGCGTCCGGGCCAGCCGGGCACCTGGATCAGTGCCGAGATGATGGCCGCCTATGCCCGCCTGCACGTCATGGGCTACGCCCAATGCCTGGAAGTGGACATTAACGGCCAACTGGCCGGAGGCATTTATGGCATCACCCTGGGGAATGTGTTTTTTGGCGAGTCCATGTTTTCCTGCCAGAACGACGGCTCCAAAATCGCCATGAAAGCCCTGTGCGATGCACTGTGTGTCAGTGGCTACCGCCTGCTGGACTGCCAGTTGCCATCCCCCCATTTGCAACGCATGGGGGCAATCAACCTGTCAACAACCGGGTTTCAGTCACTACTGGGTGCCATTCCCCACCTGAAACCTCTGCCACTCGACCTGCCCTGACGGGACTTCCCGGAGACCATCCAGCCGGCTCGAACAATTTGACTGGCTGAAGATTTTGGCAATAAGGCAAAACAACACACCCAACAGCAGACACAACCACCAACACCGGGGTTGTTCTCACAGACAATCGTCACTCAAGTGTCAGATTGTGTTGCCTTTCTCAAAAAACGGGGGATTCTTGCCGCATAATAAAAACACGCGCGGGCCTGCACTTGAGCCGCTTGGTCTTTTCTTGTTCAATTTGTTAAGAAAATCGGGTAAAGTACGGATTTTAATGGGGATTTAACGGGCAAAATGGCTGAAGCACAGAATACTATCATCATGGAGGGGGCGCTGCGGCGGCTGGTCATGGATCAGGTTTTGACCAAAGAAATGGCCGAAGACGCCCAAATCAAGTCACGCACGCAAAAAATCCCCCTGTTCCGCTACCTGGTGGAAAACGACATTGTCCCGGCCGAAGAACTGGCCCATGCCGCTGCCCAGGAATATGGCATTCCCCTGCTGGACGTCACAGCCATGGACCTGTCGCAAATCCCCCTGCAACTGGTCGAACAGGAGCTGATTGAAAAGCACAACGTGCTGCCACTGTGGAAGCGGGGCCAGAAACTTTTTCTGGCGGTGTCCGATCCGACTGACTCACAGGCACTGCGGGACATCGGCTTTCACACCAATTTATCTGTCAACCCCATCCTGGTGCAACAGGATGCGCTGGAGGGAGCCATTAACGATGCCTTCCAGGCCAGCAACGAAGTCATGTCGGGGCTGGAAGAAGAAGGCCTGGCTGACCTGGACTTCGAAGAAGAAACCGTGGAAGACGACAGCGGCTCGGATGAGGTTGACGAAACTCCGGTCGTTCAACTCATTAACAAAACCCTGCTGGATGCTTTCAGGCGTGGTGCATCGGACATCCATTTTGAGCCGTACGAAAACCAGTACCGGATTCGGTTCCGTATTGATGGCATACTGAAAACGGTGGTCAAACCGCCCAAAAGCTGGTCCCCCCGTATTGCGTCACGCATCAAGGTAATGGCGCGGCTGGATATCGCCGAGAAACGGGTGCCACAGGATGGGCGCGTCAAGCTGAACCTCTCCAAGACCCAGGCCATCGACTTCCGGGTCAGCACCTGCCCGACACTGTTTGGCGAAAAAATCGTGATGCGCATCCTCGACAGTGCAGCGGCCAAAATGGGCATTGACAAGCTGGGCTACGAAGAAGAACAGAAAAACCTGTTTCTGGAAGCCATTAAAAAACCCTACGGCATGGTGCTGGTCACCGGCCCCACTGGTTCGGGTAAAACGGTTTCCCTGTATACCGCGCTCAATATCCTCAACACCGATGGCATCAATATCTCCACTGTCGAAGACCCGGTTGAGATTCGTCTGGCCGGCGTCAATCAGGTGCAACAAAACGCCAAACAGGGCATGACCTTTGCCGCGGCCCTGCGCTCATTTTTGCGTCAGGACCCCGATGTCATCATGGTGGGTGAGATTCGTGACCTGGAAACGGCTGAAATCGCCATCAAGGCGGCACAGACCGGCCACATGGTGCTGTCCACCCTGCACACCAACAGCGCCCCGGAAACCATCAGCCGGCTCATGAATATGGGCGTAGCACCATTTAATATTACTTCTGCTGTTTCGCTGGTTATTGCCCAGCGTCTGGCCCGTCGCTTGCACGATTGCAAAAAACCGTCGGAAAAGTCACGCGATGCCTTTCTCGCTGCGGGCTTCCGTGAAGACGAGCTGGATGACCTGCAGGCCTATGACCCGGTGGGCTGCCGCAAATGCAACGAAGGCTACAAGGGCCGCGTGGGCGTCTATCAGGTCATGCCCATGACCGACAGCATCAAACGCATTATCCTGGAAGGCGGCAACGCGCTGGAGATCGCCGACCAGGCAAAAAAAGACGGCATTCTGGATTTGCGTGATGCCGCCTTGCTGAAAGTAAAAAATGGCTTAACCAGTCTGGAAGAAGCCCTCCGAATCACAGTCGAGTAAACCCATGGCAACCAAAGCACAGAAATTGAACGAACCGATCGTCTTTGTCTGGACAGGCAAGGACAAGACCGGCAAGAAAATCAAGGGCGAGCAAAAAGCCATGAACCCGGCCATTGTGCGGGCGGAACTGCGCCGTCAGGGCATTCAGGTCAACCGGGTGTCGAAAAAGCCCAAGCCCTTGTTTGGCGGTGCTGGCAAGACCATCAAGCCCAAGGACATCGCCCTGTTCTCCCGCCAATTGGCCACCATGCTTGAGTCCGGTGTGCCCATGGTACAGGCCTTTGAAATCATCGCCAGCGGCCAGAGCAACCCCCGCATGGCGAAGCTCATCAATGACATCAAAAATGATATCCAGTCGGGCACCAGTCTGGGCGAAGCACTGGAACAACACCCCATGTATTTTGACGAGCTTTACGTCAATCTGGTGAAAGCCGGTGAAAAAGCCGGGGTGCTGGATGAGCTGCTGGATACCATTGCCACCTACAAGGAACGCACCGAAGAAATCAAGGGCAAGATCAAAAAGGCCATGTACTACCCCATTGCGGTACTGGTTGTCGCCGTACTGGTGACGGCGTTATTGCTGATCAAGGTAGTGCCGCAGTTTGAAGCCATCTTCAAGGACTTTGGTGCCGATTTGCCCGCATTAACCAAAATGGTGGTGGCGGCCTCGGTCGCATTGCAGGAGAACTTTTTCTTATATTTCCTCTCCTTTATCGGCATTATTTTTGGGCTGGTCTTGCTCAAGAAGCGATCCAGGGCTTTTGCGCATTTTCTGGATCGCATGATCCTGCGCATGCCAATCATCGGAGACATTGTCAACAAAGCCGCCATTGCACGCTATGCTCGCACCCTGGCTACCACATTCAAGGCCGGCGTGCCGCTGGTGGAGGGCCTGGATACCGTGGCTGGGGCCGTGGGTAACATTGAATATTACAATGCGGTCAAAAGCATCAAACACGATGTTTCCAATGGCTTGAAACTGGAACAGGCCATGAAAATGACTGGCCGCTTTCCGCACATGGTGGTACAAATGACCGCCATTGGCGAGGAATCCGGTAACCTGGACACCATGCTCGACAAGGTGGCCGAGTATTACGAGCAGGAAGTGTCCAATGCCGTGGATGCCATGAGCAGCCTCATCGAACCGCTGGTCATGGTGCTGATTGGGGGGCTGGTTGGGGTCATGGTTGTGGCCATGTACCTGCCGATTTTCAAGCTCGCGGCCGTAATGTAACCATGAATCTGCTACAAGCCCTGCAGGCCAACCCCATGGCGTTGGCCATTGTCACCTTTGTCTTTTCATTGCTGGTTGGCAGTTTCCTTAATGTGCTTATTCTTCGCTTTCCGAAACGGCTGCAGTACCAGTGGACACGGGATTGCAAGGAGCACCTGGGCGAAAAATTTGAAGCCCCCCCCCCGCCGGGCATTGTTTTTGAACGCTCGCACTGCCCCAAATGTGGTTATCATCTGAAAGCCTGGCAGAACATTCCCCTGTTGGGTTATGTGCTGTTGCGCGGCCGCTGCGCCAACTGTAAGGAAAAAATAGCCGCCCGCTACTGGCTGGTGGAATTGCTCACCGCCATCCTGTCCACCCTGGTGACGCTCAAGTTTGGCTGGTCCATTCAGGCCGCAGCGGCCCTGGTGCTGACCTGGTGGCTGATTGCCATTGCCTTTATTGACCTCGACACCATGCTGATCCCCGACCAGCTCAGCTTGCCGCTGGTCTGGCTGGGCCTGATCGTTAACCTCAAAGGCGTGTTTGTCAGCCCCGAACAGGCCATACTCGGGGCAGTGCTCGGCTACCTGATTCTGTGGTCCATCTTTCACCTGTTCCGGCTGTTAACCGGTAAGGAAGGCATGGGCTATGGCGATTTCAAACTCCTGGCTGCTGCCGGCGCCTGGTTGGGGCCCAAGGCCTTGTTACTGGTGCTGGTGATTTCCTCCATTGCCGGGGCGGTCATTGGCATCACCCAGATGCTGCTGATGCGGCACAAACGCAGCCAGCCCATCCCCTTCGGCCCCTACCTGGCCATAGGCACCTGGATCGCCCTGATGTACGGCGATCAACTGCTGGACTGGTACCTGAACGCCGCCGGACTCTAGGGAAACTCTGATCGAATCATGAACTCGCTTCTCACACCTGAAATATCCGATAACTGCGTTGAAGTCCTTGCCAATAGCCCGCTATTGGCCGCGAACTTCGCCTTGTTCTCGAATATTTCCGGCATAAGCTGCTTCCTCCCGATTCAATCAGAGCTTCCCTAGTGCAAGTCGGTGAAAGCTGATTCGAAACCCCTCGTTGTCGCCTTGACAGGGGGCATCGCAGCGGGGAAAACGCTGGTTTCCGATGCCTTCGCCAGCCTGGGTGTGCCGGTGATAGACGCCGATGTGGAGGCTCGACGCGTTGTGGTGCCGGGCAGCCCCGGCTTGCTGGCGCTGGTGGATGCCTTTGGCCCGGCCATACTAACCGCCGACGGACAATTGGATCGGGCAGCCATGCGGCAGCGCATTTTTTCCCGACCCGAAGAACGCGAAACCCTCAACGCCATCCTGCACCCCCTGATTGGTGAACACATGCAAGCCAGGGCTTTTGCCGCCAACAGCGACTACGTGCTGGCCGTGATTCCGTTGCTGTGCGAAACCCCGCCTCGAGACTGGATTGACCGCACGCTGGTCGTGCAGGCAGACCCGGCCCTGCGTAAACAACGCCTGATGCAACGCGACACAATTGATGCGCAACTGGCAGAGCGGATGATCGCCGCACAGTGCAGCGACGCTGACCGGTTGCATATGGCCGATGACCTCATCCTCAATGAGGATGATCCTGATCACGTCACACAGCGGGTCAGGCACTTGCACACCTTTTACCAGGCCCTGGCAGCCAGCCGTTAACTGGCCTGTTCCGCCCCTCTGAATTTTCTGTTCTACGCTTCTTTTACGCCAGGATGAGGCCTGCCCTCAGGGCCTTTCAATAAGCAGCTCGACGAACCCTTGACACGGTTATGGTGTTGTAGTAGAGTACAACACATAGACACAAACGAGGGGCATCCCATGAAAAACAGCACCGCACCCATTGACCACCGTCCGGCCGCCGGCTTTATCCAGCAATCATTGATAGCCGGTACTTTGCTGGCCGTGTCCCTGTTTCTGAGTCTGGTGGTCTCCGGTCTCATCACTCAGGTCACCGGCAACCCAACCACGCCGGAAAGTAAAAACCGGGCAGGCACGGACATTCGCATTGAGGTCACTCAATCCCCGGCCGGCATCAAGGCCATCTGGACCTTGCTGCTACCGAAAACAGCGGCCAAAGGCTAACCATGCCATTCCAGTGGAATGACAAACAGCCCATTTACCTGCAACTTAAAGAGCTGGTAAAAAACCGCATTCTCACCGGTGATCTGCAGGCGGGAGACACCCTGCCCTCGGTGCGTCAGGTCGCGGCGGAATACCAGGTCAATCCCATTACCGTCTCCAAGGCCTGGAAGGCTTTGGCTGAAGAAAAACTGGTGGAAAAAAAACGTGGCCTGGGCATGTTTGTCATGCCGCAGGCACGACGCCTGCTGGAGCAGCGGGAAAAAGCTCTGTTCGTGGAGAACGAATGGCCGCTGACACTGCAACGCATCCAGGACCTGGGGATTGACGTGGAACCATTGATCGAGTCCCTAAAAATACTTGGCACAAAAAAACCACCCGAGACCACAAAGTGAATCAGGACATGAATCGCCAGTTCATCACTGGCCTATTGAAAAAACAGACACGCAAAGGGGAAAACGCATGAACGCCATCATCCAGGCACGCAACCTTGGCAAGAAATACGGCAAGTTCGAGGCCCTGAAAAACATCACCCTGGACATCAAGCCAGGAAAAATCGTGGGCCTGATCGGACCCAACGGGGCCGGCAAAACCACCTTGCTCAAAGCCCTGCTGGGACTGACCAGCTATGACGGCGAGTTGTCGGTGCTGGGACTTGATCCATTCAAACAGCGTCACAAGCTGATGCAGGACATCAGCTTTATTGCCGACGTGGCGGTGTTGCCCAAATGGATCCGAGTTGAACAGGTGCTGGAGTTCGTCGAGAACGTGCACCCGCACTTCTCCCGCCCCGAAGCCGAACGCCACCTGAAAAGAACAAAAATCAAACACCAGCAGCGCGTCTCCGAACTGTCCAAGGGCATGGTAGTGCAACTGCACCTGGCGCTGGTGATGGCCATTGATGCCAAACTGCTGGTACTGGATGAACCGACGCTGGGGCTGGATATCCTGTTCCGCAAGGAGTTTTACGACAACCTGCTGAACGATTATTTTGACCATCAACGCACCATACTCATCACCACCCACCAGGTGGAAGAAGTGGAACACATCCTCACCGATTTGCTGTTTATAAAAAACGGTGAAATCGTGCTGGACGCCAGCATGGAAGAAATTACCGAAAACTACTTTGAGGTCATGGTGCAACCGGACAAGCTCGAACAAGCACGTCAGCTCAAACCACTCACCGAGCGCACCATTTTCAACAAACACATCATGTTGTTTCGCCACGCCGACAAATCCGCCTTGGAACAGTTAGGTGAAGTCCAGCGACCGGGTGTGGCCGACCTGTTTGTGGCTCTGTTAAGGGAGCCTTCCCTAAAGGAGAATGACCAATGAACACCGCCATAAAAACCACCCCTGCCCTGCTCAAGCGCGAATACTGGGAGCATCGCGGTGCCTTTCGCCGCACGCCGCTGATTCTTGGCAGTTTATTTCTGGTTGGCATCCTTATTTTCTGGATCACCGCCATCGCCACCAGTGTGCACATTCAGGGCATGGAATACACCCTCAAGCAAGGCATCCGCGAGATGGCCAAACTGCCACCAGACACGCTGGCCACCATCTGGAACGGTGTGCTCATGAACATTTCACTGCTGTTTCTGATGGTGCTGTTTATCGTGGTCTTCTTCTACTTGCTTGGCTCGTTGTACGATGACCGCAAGGACGGCAGCATCCTGTTCTGGAAATCCCTGCCCCTTTCCGACACGCAGACGGTGCTGTCAAAACTGCTGACAGCCATTGTGGTGGCGCCGGCATTTTTTGTTGCCATTGCGGCCTTGACCCAGTTACTGGTGCTGGTGCTAGCCTCCCTGATTTTCTGGATGTATGGGGGCGACCCCATTTCCAGCATCTGGAAGCCCGTCGATCTGCTGGGCAACTGGTGGCTGCTGATCACCGGTGCCTTTCTGCAGATGATGTGGGCACTGCCCATTTACGGCTGGTTGCTGCTGGTTTCGGCCTGGGCCAAACGTCGTCCCTTTCTGCAAGCCGTCTTTATCCCCATGTTGGTGGCCTTTGGCTGGTACTGGTACAACGTGCTGACCTCCCTCAGTTTCACCAAAGGTGAGGTGTTTTCGGCTATATTTACCCGCCTTGGCCACGCCATGATTCCCTATGCGAAGGGCGCCATGACTTTTAACAGCAATCAGCTTGGCAACGATCCGGCAGGCATGGCCGGACGCCTGCTGACGGAACTGACGGACCCGGCCATTTACTCTGGCCTGGCCTTTGCCGCCGTAACCGTGGCATTGGCCATCTGGGTGCGCCGCTACCGCAATACCACCTGAGTGCAAAAGGATTCCCTTAACCCCCACAACCGGCTAAAATCCACCCAACGCCTCGGCCATTCCGGGGCGTTGGCACATTGATTTCCGCCATAAACAGAGGACAGCTCGCCGGTATGGCCACTCACATACAACTGCATAAATTGCCTTCTCCCTTTGCCATGCACCGTGGCAGCGAATTGCACGAGGCAACCCTCGCCTACGAAACCTGGGGACAGCTTAATGCGGCCAAAAGCAATGCGGTGCTGATACTCACCGGCCTGTCCGCCGATTCCCACGCCGCCGCCCACGATGAACACGACACCCCCGGCTGGTGGCAGGCCATGATAGGACCAGGCAAAGCCATCGACACCACCACCTGGTTTGTGATTTGTGCCAGCTCCCTGGGCAGCTGCAAGGGCTCCACCGGCCCCTGCTCCCCCATGCCCGGCACGGGGGAACCCTACCGTTTCGCTTTTCCGGATCTGTGCCTGGAAGACATCGCCAATGCCAGTGCCAGTCTGACGCGCTCACTGGGCATCGAGCAATTGCATGCGGTCATTGGCCCTTCCATGGGCGGCATGACCGCCCAGGCACTGGTGCTGGAAAACCCTGGCTACACCCGTCACATGATCAACATCGCTGCAGCCATGGTTTCCCGCCCGTTCAGTACCGCCATCCGTTCGCTGCAGCGTGAAGCCATACTCAAGGACGTGAACTTCAAAAACGGGTATTACTCGGCCGACAACTGGCCCACCGAAGGCATGAAACTGGCGCGCAAGATCGGCATGCTTTCCTACCGTTCAGCCGAAGAATGGGACGAGCGCTTCCCCCGCTCCCTGCGCCAGGTTCCCAGTCGCCCTTTTGGCATCGAGTTTCCGGTGGAAAGTTACCTGGAACACCACGCCAACAAATTTGTGCACCAGTTCGACCCCATCAGTTACCTGTACCTGTCGCGCGCCATGGACTGGTTTGACGCGCATGAGCACGCCAGCGACGACAGCAACCCGTTTAGCGGCTGCGGACTGCGCTCAGCGCAGGTTATCGGCTGCCGCACTGACCTGCTTTTCCCACCGCACCAGCAACAGGAATTGCACGACACCCTGGCCGCTGCCGGCATTAAGACCCGGCTTGAAATTGTCGATTCCATCGAAGGACACGACGCTTTCCTGGTGGACACAGCGACCTTTTCACCCCTGATTCGTCAGGCACTTGACCGCACTGCCGACCACCCCGGAGAGACGCCCGCATGAGCCACAAGGACACACCCATTCGACTGCTGGTTGGACTGGGCAACCCGGAAGACAAGTACCTCGCCACCCGGCACAACGTGGGTTTCTGGTACATCGACCGTCTGGCGGAGAAATACGCCATCGTGTTCAGGCCCGAATCACGCTTTCAGTCACTGCTGGGCACCGGCCTGATTGAAGGCCAGCGCGTGTGGCTGCAAAAACCGCTCACCTACATGAATCATTCCGGGCGTGCCGTGGCCGCCCTGATGAACTACTACAAGATTGCGCCGGAAGCAATGCTGGTGGCCCACGACGACCTGGACTTGCCAGCCGGTACTGTCAAGTTGAAAAAAAGCGGTGGCCACGGCGGCCATAACGGCTTGCGGGACATTATTGCCTGCCTGGGCAGCAAGGACTTTGTGCGTCTGCGCATTGGCATCGGCCACCCGGGCCATAAAAGTCAGGTGCTGAACTGGGTGTTAAGCAAACCGGCCACCGATGACCGCATGGCCATCGAACAGGCCATCGAGCGCGCCGTTGAAGTCACACCCTGGCTGGTGCAGGGCAAACTCTCCCAGGCCACCACGTATTTGCACAGCAACAACCCGGACACCGCAAAAATCAGCGCAAAAAAAACGCCCCGATGAGGAGCGTTTTGGCTTAGATGAAAAGAAAGGCCTATTCTTCAGCCGCTTCTTCTGTGGCTTCACCGTCTTCACCGGCTTCGCCTGTTTCTTCCGTCTCTGCCTTGGCGCCACCACGAACGTGACCGGCTGAAACCACGACTTCGTCATGCGCTTCATCATCGCCATGGGTAAAGGCCGCCAGCGTAACGCCTTCGGGCAACGGCAGGTCACTCAGGTGCATGCTCTGACCCACTTCCATGTCGGCAAGATCCAATTCAATGGCTTCGGGCAGATTTTTCGGCAAGCAGACAATTTCCACTTCGTTCTTCTGGTGCGAAATCACCACGCCAGTGGTCTTGCCAGCGGGAGAAACCTCCTCGTTAAGAAAGTGAATCGGCACGGAAATGTGCAATTCCTGATCATCGCGCACACGCTGAAAATCCATGTGCATGATAATGGGCTTGGCCGGATGACGTTGCATGTCACGCAGAATCACTTTCTGGCGATTGCCGCCAGCGGCTTTCAGCTCAATGATGCTGGAAAAAAACGCGTCGTCTTCCAGCAACTTGGTCACCTTGTGGTGTCGCAGAACAATGGAACGCGGATCGCGGCCAGCCCCGTAAATAATGGCAGGTATTTTGCCTTCGCGACGCAGGCGGCGGCTCGCTCCTTTCCCCACGTCTTCGCGAAGTTCAGCATCCAGTTTATAAATAGCCATGGCTATCTCCTATCAGTCTATGCCCCTTGGGGCGTTATGCAGCGGTCGCGACCAACCGCTTGCGCTTCATGCCAGCTTCCTGTCTGTCATTGTCAATCAATGTACATGGAACTGACGGATTCACGATTGGCAATACGCCGAATCGTTTCGGCCAGCATTTCCGCAACGGAAAGCTGACGTATCTTCTTGCACGCTCTGGCCTCTTCATTGAGCGGGATAGTGTCTGTCACCACCAACTCCTTGAGGGCCGAACTCTCTATGTTGTCGATGGCCTTGCCTGACAGCACCGGGTGGACACAATAAGCCATCACTTCCTTGCCGCCTTTTTCCAATAAGGCGGTGGCTGCGGCACACAGGGTGCCTCCGGTGTCAATCATGTCGTCCACCAGAATGCAGATCTTGTCCTGCACGTCTCCGATAATGTTCATCACCGTGGCCTCGTTGGCCTTGAGGCGACGCTTGTCAATAATGGCCAGATCGACACCCACACGCTTGGCAATCGCCCGGGCCCGAACCACGCCACCGACGTCCGGTGACACAACAACCAGATCCTTGCTGTCGTATTTGCACCAGATATCCGCCAGGGTCAGTGGTGACGCATACACGTTATCCACCGGAATATCAAAAAAGCCCTGAATCTGGTCGGCATGCAAATCCACCGTCAGGACCCGGTCCGTGCCAACGGTGCTGATCATCTTGGCCGCTACCTTGGCGGTAATGGGCACCCGCGCCGAGCGCGGTCGGCGATCCTGGCGCGCGTAACCAAAATACGGAATAACGGCCGTAATCGATGCGGCCGAGGCCCGTTTGATGGCATCCACCATCGCCATCAGCTCCATAAAATTATCGGCCGTGGGCCGACAGGTGGGCTGAATGATAAACACTTCCTGTCCGCGTACATTTTCCGCAATTTCAACAGCGACTTCGCCATCGCTGAAGCGGCCGACCTGGGCTTTGCCCAGTGACATGCCGAGGTTATCGGCAATTTTTTGCGCCAAACGCGGATTGGCGTTCCCTGAAAACAACTTGATGCTTCGATCAGCCATGCCCTTTTGCCCCGGTCGGTGCCTGTGTGTCATCTGGCGCACATTTTAATTCAGGCCCGGACAATTAGGAAGCAATCCCTGCATCCGGTGGCAAAAAAGACGCGCCACTCAAGCAAGCCGTACCCGCGGCACAGCACTTTTAACCGAAACGCGCATAACAAAATGCCCGCTTCGACGGCAGTCAAAGCGGGCACAATGCGAATATGGCTGGGATGGCAGGACTCGAACCTGCGAATGCCAGGATCAAAACCTGGTGCCTTAGCCACTTGGCGACATCCCAAGAATTCTGTTCCCAAAGCCGGCTGTAGTTTGATTCCCGACCTTGCGAAGGACGCGTATTATAGCACCAATTTTTTTTCTGAAAACCCCGCCGGGGCGATTTTTATGGATTTTCGCCAGACTTGGCACGCCAGGAACTGACCCGACGCAAACGGGCCGGAACACTGTGACCCTGGTCGGCCAGTGCCTGGCGAGACTGTTCCAGGGCATGCAAAAAGTCCTGGGCCGTCTGCAGGGCTTCGAAAGCCACAAAGAATGTGGAACCGGTGCCAGACAGGTGTGGCCCGGAAATGTCAGACAGCCCCGAACAGGCAAATCGCCGTCGCACGGTTTCCACCCATTGCCAACTGGCCGCCAGGCTCGGGCTGTGCTTGAGCGCAACAGCCAGGCAATCATTGGACCAGTGCTGCGGCGCAAGCGCCTTGGCCAGCGGCAGTGCCTGGCTGTCGCGGGGCAGACCCGGATCGGCAAACACTTCGGCAGTGGAAACGCCCTCTTGGGGCAGTATCAATACGAAGTGCCGAAGCGGCAATGCCACAGGCACCAATCGTTCGCCCACGCCCGTGGCCAGTGCCGGGCGCTGGCCGATGAAAACGGGCACATCGGACCCCAGGCTCAAACCCAACGCCTGCAATGTGTCCGCATCCAGCGCGCAATCCCACAAGCGGTTCAAGACCAGTAACGTACTGGCGGCATTGCTGCTGCCACCGCCCAGGCCGCCACCTGCGGGAATGCGCTTGCGGACCTGAATACTGACAGGCACTGGCTTTCTGGCAAATCGAAGCAGGCTGTGCGCTGCCTGCCAGATGAGATTTTTTTCTGTTGGCAGGCCGGCAAAATCGCCCTTGATTTCAATGAGCGGCTGCGTGGTTTTGGTGCCGGGTTGCGAGGTGCCGGGCAAGGGGGAAAAACGGAGGCTGTCTCCCCAGTCCAGCAATTCAAACAGGGTTTGCAGTGCGTGATAACCATCCGGGCGGCGGCCCAGTACACGCAACATCAGGTTCAATTTGGCTGGCGCACGAACTTCAAACGGCTCGAATAGCCCGGATGACATCCCTTTAGCTGCCATGGGCGGGCTGTTCCTTTTCCTCACTTTCCTGGGTGCTTGCCTTATCTTTTTCCACTTCAACGGCCTTTTCAGGCACTGGGAACTCCCAATGGGAAATAAAGACTTTGACCCGGTACGGCCCCTTGCGGGCAATGATTTTGTGCGGCAGCCTGCCCAGCGCTGTGGCCTTGTAGCGGGAATAGCTGACCGCCCAACCGTCTTCACTGAGCTGGTTGATCTCCTGCTTGGTTTTCTGGTTGCTCTCTGCGCCACTGTTCGCGCCAGCCCGGCTCCAGGTGTGCGTGCGTGACTGGCCAAACAACCAGTATTGAATGGAATCCCAGGGCACCGGCCAGCCAACCTCGGCACTCAACAGGTCTTTGGCCGAAGCGTCGCTGAGGGAGCCCCTGACCGAGCTGAACAGCCGCACGGCGTCCGGGGTTTCCTGCAATTTCCAGTGGCCCTGTCCCAATGGGGCCTTGAATTCAACCTTGTTCAGACCCGCGTCCTTTTGCCACCACAGGCGGCCACTGCCACTGTTTTCGCCATCGGACATGGCCAATTTGCCCACCAGTTTCCAGGGCCCGGTTTCAATCCGCTGGCGCAGGGCATCATCCCCGCTGGCATCCGGCCGCATGGTCTGATGCCTGGGTTGGCACGCCATCAGCAACAAAGCGGTCATCGAGCAGATCAGCAGTACCGACAACCACCGTTTCATGGAGCCACACGGCCCGTTCATTGGGTTCATTCGAATCATTCAATGTCCCGCGCTGGCAGAATTTTCATTACGTCGGCAAAAATGCCCGCAGCAGTCACCTCACTGCCGGCGCCATAACCGCGCAGCACCAGTGGAATGGGGGAGTAATACTGGCTGAAAAAAGCCAGCGCATTTTCGCCATCCACCACCGCGTGCATGGGGTCATCCGGCCCCACCGCCTGCACCGACACCCGCGCGCCGTCATCATCCACCGTGCCCACATAGCGCAGTACTTTGCCCTGAGCTGCTGCGTCGGCGACTCGTTGCGCCAT
This sequence comes from Lysobacterales bacterium, assembly GCA_026996795.1. Taxonomy (GTDB): domain Bacteria; phylum Pseudomonadota; class Gammaproteobacteria; order Xanthomonadales; family Marinicellaceae; genus S144-45. The sequence goes on from JALWKC010000024.1 coordinate 23,416, forward strand.
GGCCTCATCGGCTGCTGGCAATTGCTGCATGAAGGCATCGACATCACCCGCATTCATCAGTGATTCGGGCACCAGGGATTCAATTTCAACGTCTTCCAACTCCATTTCCCGACCAGCTTCGCGGGCAATAATCAACACCTTGCGGGCCACGTCCATGCCAGACAGGTCTTCCCGTGGGTCTGGTTCGGTAAAGCCTTTTTCCCGCGCCAGCGACACCGCTTCGGACAAACTCATGCCTTCATCCAGTTTGCCAAAAATAAATGACAGCGAACCGGAAAGCACCCCGGTGAAACGCCGCAGGCTGTCCCCAGCCCGCAACAGGTTGCGGAAAGTATCGATCGCCGGCAAGCCGGCGCCCACATTGGTTTCGTAATGAAACTGGCGATTATGGGCGTGAGCACACTGGCGCAAGTGGCGGTAATAGGCCATGTCGGCGGTGTTGGCTTTCTTGTTGGCGGCCACCATGTGGTAGCCAGCGGCAAAAAAGTCGGGGTAAGCCCGGGCCACCGAATCACTGGCAGTACAGTCCACCACGATCGGGTTGATGAGGTTGCTGCGCCGGCGAAATGCCTTCAGCTTTTCCCGGCTCACCGGCTGCAGGTCCTTGTCATCGAGCTGTGCCAGGGCCTCGGGCGTAATGCCTTCTTCGGCCAACCAGGCACCACGCGAATTCACCACCCCGCAAACGGTCAATGCCAGGTTGTGTTCATTCAGGTAATCCTGCTGGCGGGCGATCTGCTGCAAAAACGCACTACCCACCAAACCGGTGCCCACGAGGATGATTGCCGCCTGCTGGCGCGTGTCAAAAAACACCTGATGGCAGGATCGGATGGCGCGTTTCAGACTGCCCTGATCAATCACGGCCGAAATGGATCGCTCGTTGGAACCCTGGGCGATGGCCACCACGTTCACATTGGCAATGGCCAATGACTGAAAGAAGCGCGCGGCCGTGCCCCGGCGTTGCTTCATTTGATCCGACACCAGCGTGACCACTGCCACGCCGGTCTTGAATTCAATCGGTTCCAGCAGGCGGTTTTCCAGCTCCAGTTCAAAAGCGGCTTCCAGCGCCGCCCGGGCGGCTTCCTGATCGGCGGCTTCGAGACAGAAACTGATGGTGTATTCGGACGACGACTGGGTGATCAGTTTGACCGAAAGCCCGGCATCGGCCATGGCATCAAAAACCCGCGCGGCCATGCCCACCATGCCTTTCATGCCCGGGCCACTAACCGACACCATCACCATGTCTTCCAGCCCGGAAATGGCCGCTGCCATGCGCCGCTGGTCTTCTGGAGGCTGGCGGCTGATGCAGGTACCGGGCTTGTCCGGCGCAAAAGTGTTCAGTATCCGGCAGGGAATGTCGTGCTGCATGAGTGGCGTGATGGTTTTGGGATGCAGGACGCTGGCACCGAAATAGGCCAACTCCATGGCCTCAGCGTAAGACAGGTAGGGCACCGGCCGCGCATCGGCCACCTCCTGTGGATTGGCGCTGTAAATACCATCCACATCGGTGTAGATATCACAGCGGCTAGCCTGCAGACCAACGGCCAGGATAGCGGCCGAATAATCCGAACCGTTGCGGCCCAGCGTGGTGCGTTTTCCGTCCCGGTCAGACGCCGCAAAACCGGGCATCAGCAACACATCAGCCGGGCTTTCGGCATAAGGCTGCAACCGCTGGCGGCTGAGGGCCAAGTCTACTGCGGCCTGAGACTGTTTACCGTCAGTCACCACGCATTCAGCCGGATCAATCAGCTCGCTGCTGAAGCCGGCAGAGGCCAGTACAGTCTGCATCATGGCGCAACTGAGGTATTCACCCAGAGTAACCAGTGTAGCCCAGGTTTCATCCGGGCATTGCCGCAACAAGGATATACCCTGCAGCAGGGCTTCGGCATCGGCCAGCAGGTAGTTCATGCGTGTCAACTGGCGCTGCGCCTCAATGTGGCAGGCGCACTGCATGCTGGCCAGTGTGTCCTGATGGCGTTTTTCAATGGCCTGCAGCAACACACGCCAGTCACCACCACTTTTGGCCGTTTCGATAGCCTCAATCAGCGCGTCTGTGACCCCCTGCATGGCGGAAAGCACCACCGCTGTGCGGCCGTTTTGAGCGCGCTGCCTGATGAGCTCCGCCACGTGTTGAAACCGTTCGCTATCGGCCAGGGAGGACCCCCCGAATTTGACTACCTGCATGCGTGCCTTCCACAGAATAAAAATCAGCAGTTTATCGCGTTTCTGTCAGCGCTGAAAGACGCGCAGCAGGCACAAAGCCCTTTTGAAACCGCGAGTAAATTTCATTATAGTTATTAACCTGGCATCAATATAGGTGATGCCAGGTTAATAAGGCCATAACAAAAACCACAACCACAAGAGGGACACCATGACACAGCCGGCAAACACATCGCCTGAAGCAAACACCCGTCAAACCGAATCGGCACCCACCGCTGGAGAGCCCCTGCCGTTAATGGCCCCGTGCCGGAAAGTGGGCCTGGACGCGCCCTTCCGGTGGCTCAAACTGGGTTGGCGGGATTTTACCCGCGCCCTGCCCATGAGTCTGGGCTATGGCATTGTCATGGCCTTGATCAGCGCCTTGATTACCTGGGTGGCATGGAAAGCCGGCAGCATCGTCCTTGCCATTGCCATGGTGGCGGGGTTTTTCTTCATGGGCCCGGCCATTGCCATGGGGCTATATTCCATCAGCCGTCAGCTGGAAGTGGGCATGCAGCCCAAACTCATGCGTTGCTTGCGCGAAGGCAAAAAGAACCTGGGCAATGAGCTGGTGCTGGCCTTTATTTTTCTTATTGTGTTTCTGGTCTGGATGCGTGCCGCGTCCATGACGCACATCTTCTTTCCCTCTCACGAATCCATGAAACCCGGCGACCTGGTGCTGTTTCTCAGTATCGGCAGCGCCATTGGTGCGGTGTTTGCAGCACTGATATTCACCGCCGGGGCTTTTTCCATCCCCATGATGATGGACAAGCGCGTGGATGCCGTCACCGCCGTCATCACCTCCGTATGCGCGGTCTTGACCAACAAGAAAGTCATGTTACTCTGGGGCATGCTGATCGTCATTGGCGTCCTGTTTGGCATCGCCACCGGCTTTCTCGGCTTTGCCATCATTCTACCGGTTATCGGCCACGCTACCTGGCACGCTTACCGGGAAGTCATTGACGCCAGCGCCTGGCCCTCTGCGCCTGGACTCGCTGAGTCAAAGGCCTCCGAAACAACCTAAGGAAACTCTGATCGAACGTGACCCGGCATCTTGCGGCGTAAAATCGTCCATTTCTGTGTTGCAAACCTTCACAATAGCTTGCTATTGCATGCGGCTTGCACCTTGAACTGAACAATTTTACATGACAATCTGCTCACGCCAGATTCAATCAGAGCTTCCCTAACGGTCTCCCGCTTCTACCAATTAAAAGAATAAGGCTAAAGCATGACTGCCGGGGCATTAGTCGGTGGGTCAAATAAAGGTTTCAAGCAAGACAAAGAGGCCGATAGGCGGCAAGAAAGGAAATTAAAGGTCTTTGCGGTAACGGATGTAGGGAATGGTGGAGGAAAAATCGCGATCGGCCTGGCCGCTCTCGCTCACCAACGGACGGCGGGCGCCAACACTGAGGGTGGAATCATCAAATTGCCAGTCAAACTGCACACCCAGCGTAGACTGCTGACCCAATCGCTGCCCGCTGTTGTTCATGAACACGTCTGAATTGACGCTGGCACGAAAGCGCTTGTGACCCAGGCCAATGCCCAATGAAGTCACTGTCATCTGCCGGGACTCTTCATGGCCAAGGTCCCGGCTCAGGGCCTGACCGAGGCCAAAATCAAACCCCAAGGTGGCACTGTCGCCCAAATCCAGTGACGACTGTAGCCCCAGTTGGTAACCTTCCAGTGAAAAAGCCGTGGGTGCCGTTTGCCCGGGGTTTCTGTTAGCCGTGGCAATGGAACTGACCGGAGGCGCATAGCTGAAACCGATGCCGCCAGTGTCCTTGCCCGATTCCACCACGCCGCCTGTAAAGGCGCCGCTATCGACAGGGGGCGTCCCGTTCGTGGCGGTCTGGGTCTGGATGCCGCGCGCAGCAATCACGTCCAGGCTGACTTCCAGCAAGCTGGATAGCGACCAGTTGAACACGGGTTTTTTCCTGAGTTGTTCGTTTGGGCTGAGCGCCTTTCCCCCATCGACAATGCCCGTGACCACACCCTGGCCCGATCCCGGTGCCAGTTGTTTTTTACGGGGTTCTGTCAAGCCGGGGCGTAGAAAATGCTCAATGTCCACATCACCCACAAAACGGTTCCGTTCGCGTTCAAAATGGATCAGGACAGGTTCCACCCACGGGGCGTTTTCTGGCAGCAGGCTGACGGGAACCAATGGCAAGGCCGATTCCAGGGCCGGCGCATCAGCGGTAATATTTTCACTTTCACTCCCAACCGTGGCGTCGGTGGTCGCCTTGCCGCTAGCGGCGACCGTGTGTTGGGAATGAGTCTTTCCGTCAACC
>JALWKC010000025.1 GCA_026996795.1 Lysobacterales bacterium
GCGGACTCAAATTGCCGGTGACCTATCCGGTCATCGGCAATCAGGTGGAATCCATCCTTGGTGGCGGCCGCACGCCACGGCATGCCTTCAAGCTGTTTATGGACAGCCCCCGGCACAAGGCCCACCTAAGGAAGCGCTGATCGAATCTTGACACGGCATCTTGTGGCGTAAAATTGTCCATTTCTGCGTTGCAAACTTGCACAATAGCTTGGCTATTGCGTGCGGTTTGCGCCTTGAACTGAACAATTTTTCACGACAATCTGCTCGCGCCAGATTCAATCAGAGCTTCCCTAATGGGCGAAACGGACTTTCTGAAAAAACAGGACTGGCTGGGTGTGGGCTATTACCACGACCCCAAAGGCCTGCACGAAGACTACTGGGTGGTGTATATCACCGAACTGAGACCCTAATCTCTATACAGAGGTTAATACACTATTAGTGTGAGGTTTTTGCCGGTAAGAAAAATGCCCCAGCTGGGGCATTTTTCGTTTCTGGCTTTGGGACAGGAAGAATAGTCAATCCCAGGTCAGGGCACCGCCGGTCTGGTATTCGGTGACGCGGGTTTCGAAGAAGTTTTTCTCTTTGCGCAGGTTAGCCTGTTCGTCCAGCCACGGCAGGGTGCATTTGGCGCCGGGAAAGGGTTCTTCCAGGCCCAGCTGGCGGGCGCGGCGGTTGGCCATGAAGCGGAACTGTTCGCTGTGGTCTTCTGCGTTATAGCCGAGTATGGGGCGCGGCAACAGGTAGCGTGCATAGGCTTTTTCGGCCGCTTCGGCTTCGTCCCACATGTTGCGAATGGCCTGCGGGTCAAGCTGCACGTCGTTTTCCACCAGGATGTGCTTGACTACGCGGATGCCAAAGGAGGCGTGCATGACTTCATCGCGCATGATGTATTGCAGTTGTTCAGCAGTGCCTTTCATCAGGCCACGGCGTTGCAGGGCAAAAATGGGAGAAAAACCGTTGTAGAACCAGCAACCTTCAAAAATGGCGGCAAAGAAAATATAGGCCATGACGAAGTTGGTCAGTTCGCCTGGGTCTTCCAGGTCAATGTCCGGGCGCAAGACGCTGTTCAGGCGCCGGTTGGCAATCTGGATCTTGGCATTGATTTCCGGAATCACGCGATAGCGGTTGTAGATTTCCCCCTGATCCAGGTTGAGGGATTCAATGCAGTGCTGGTAGGTCCAGGTGTGCAGGGCTTCCTCATACACCTGGCGGGCCTGATAGATTTGCAATTCTGGCGCGCTCATCTTTTCCATCACCGCCAGGCCGATATTGCGCATGGCAAGAATGTCGGAGGTGGTCAGGTAGGCCAGCACGTTGGTGTAAACGTGCTTTTCGTCTTCGGTGAGCTTGTGGTTGAAGTCGTGCAGGTCGGAGCCCATGTTGATGTCGGTGGGCGTCCAGTGGTTTTTGTTGGCGTTGAGGAAATACTTCCAGGCCCACGGGTATTTGAAGGGGGCCAACTGGTTAATATCGGTTTTGCCGTTAATGATGCGCTTGTCTTCGGCCCGTACGGGTTCGGCGCCCCCGGTGAGCTGGACTCGATCCGGCCCGGTGGAAACCGGTGCCTTGATGCCGGCCGAAACCGGCGCTTTCCGTGCGTTGCCAGGTTCGCTGCCGGTGCTTTCCGCGCCGGCGATTTCTGTGGTTTCAGGCAGGTTGGCAGCCGCGGTCTTGGCCTTGTCCTTTTTCAGTTGTCCGATGGGGTCGTCCCAGTTAAGCATGTCCACACACCTTTTATGTTGTTTGATGCCGTTGTTTTACAGGCATTTTTCAGGGTTAGTTATAGCGTAATGCGGCGGGCGACTCAAGCCGCCCGCCCGCCAGGGATTTACTGACAGGCCTCGCAGTCCGGGTCCAGCAGGCTGCAGGCACTGGGTGCGACCGAGCCTACCGGTTCACTGGAAGGCTGGGCGGCGCTGTCGGGCACCGAGGTTTTTTCCACGCCGGTGGCGCCTTTGGAGCGCAGGTAATAGGTGGTTTTCAGGCCACGCACCCAGGCCAGTTTGTAGAGGTTGTCGAGCTTGGAACCGGACGGCTCGGCCATGTACAGGTTCAGTGACTGGCCCTGGTCAATCCATTTTTGCCGGCGTGAAGCGGCTTCCACCAGCCAGCGTGGGTCCATTTCAAAGGCGGTCAGGTACTTGGCCTTGATGTCGTCAGGAATGCGGTCGATGGCCTGGATGGAGCCGTCGTAGTATTTCAGGTCGTTGATCATGACATCGTCCCACAGGTTAAGGGCTTTCAGCTCCTTGACCAGATAGGGGTTGACCACCGTAAATTCCCCGGACAGGTTGGATTTCACAAACAGGTTCTGATAGGTCGGTTCCACGGATTGCGAGACGCCGGAGATGTTGGAAATGGTGGCGGTGGGGGCAATGGCCATGGTGTTGGAATTGCGCATGCCGTGGGTTTTGACTTTTTCGCGCAGGCTGTCCCAGTCCAGCGTGCGGGATTTGTCCTGCTGCAGGTAATTGCCGCGTTCCTTTTCCAGTAAGTCGATGGAGTCAATGGGCAGAATGCCCTGTGACCACAGCGAACCGTTAAAGCTGGGGTAGGGGCCGCGTTCTTCGGCCAGATCGCTGGAGGCCTTGATGGCGAAATAGGACACCGCTTCCATGGAGCGGTCGGCGAATTCCAGTGCGGCTTCGCTGGCATAGGGGATGTTTTGTTTGAACAGGGCGTCCTGAAAACCCATCAGGCCAATGCCCACCGGGCGATGGCGCAGGTTGGAGCGCCGGGCCTGTGGCACGCTGTAAAAGTTGTAATCGATGACGTTGTCGAGCATGCGCATGGCCGTGGAAATGGTTTTTTCCAATGCTTCCATGTCCAGCCCTTCTTCGGTGGTGTGTAGCGGCAGGTTGACCGAACCCAGGTTGCACACGGCGATTTCGTCATCGGAGGTGTTGAGGGTAATTTCCGTGCACAGGTTGGAACTGTGCACCACGCCCACGTGCTGCTGCGGTGAGCGAATGTTGCACGGGTCCTTGAAGGTAATCCACGGGTGGCCGGTTTCAAACAGGGAGCTGAGCATTTTGCGCCACAGGTCTTTGGCCTGAACTTTCTTGAAATTGCGGATTTCGCCGCACTCGGCGCGGGCTTCGTATTCTTCGTATCTTTCCCGGAAGGCCTTGCCGTACAAGTCGTGCAGTTCCGGCACCTCGTCGGGAGAGAACAGCGTCCACTCGCCTTCTTCCACCACGCGTTCCATGAACAGGTCGGGAATCCAGTTGGCGGTGTTCATGTCGTGGGTGCGGCGGCGTTCGTCGCCGGTGTTCTTGCGCAGTTCCAGAAATTCGTCGATGTCAATGTGCCAGCTTTCCAGATAGGCGCACATGGCGCCCTTGCGCTTGCCGCCCTGATTGACAGCCACGGCGGTGTCATTGGCCACTTTCAGAAAGGGCACCACGCCCTGGGATTCGCCATTGGTGCCCTTGATGCGTGCGCCCATGCCGCGCACCCGCGTCCAGTCATTGCCCAGGCCGCCGGCGTATTTGGACAGCATGGCGTCGTCCTTGATGGCGTTGAAAATGCCTTCCAGGTCATCCGGCACGGTGGTCAGGTAGCAGCTGGACAGCTGCGGCCGCAAGGTGCCGGAATTGAACAGCGTCGGCGTGGAGCTCATGAAGCGGAACGAGCTGAGCAGGTTGTAGAACTCGATGGCTTTTTTCTCGCGCTGCACTTCGTTGATGGCCAGGCCCATGGCAACGCGCATGAAAAAGGCCTGAGGTAATTCGAAACGCACGTTTTCGTGGTGGATAAAATAGCGGTCGTACAGGGTTTGCAGGCCCAGGTAGGTAAAGGTGTGGTCGCGTTCGGGCTTGATGGCGCGCGCCAGGCGGTCCAGGTCAAAGCGGGTCAGTTCCTTGTCCAGGTGTTCCAGTTCCGCGGCTTTTTTGATGTAGGTCTTGAAATAATCGCCATAGCGTTTTTTCATTTCCTTGTAGGTGGCGCTGGTGGGCTGGCCATAGGTAAAGCTGAGGGCCTCGCTGCGCAGGCTGTCCAGCAACAAGCGTGCGGTCAGGTTGGAGTAGTCCGGATCGCGTTCAATCAGCGTGCGGGCACTCATCACCAACGCGGTGGCCACGTCCTTCTCGGCCATGCCGTCAAACAGGCTGCGCCGGGCCTGTTCCAGCACCAGTTTGGCGTCCACGCCCTTGAGTCCTGAGCAGGCTTCCCTGACCACGGCGGCGAGGCGTTCTTCATCCAGTGGTTGACGCGTGCCATCGGCGGCCACCACGGAGATGCCCGAAGGCTTGTCCGGATGCTGTTTTTTCTCGCGCGCGGCGGCCCGGGCGCGTTTTTCGGCCTGTTTGGCGCGATACAGCACGTAGGCTCGGGCGACCTTGTGGTGTTCGTTGCGCATCAGGGCCAGCTCCACCTGGTCCTGAATGTCTTCAATGTGGATAGTACCGCCGTCTTCCATGCGTCGAAACAGCGCGTCCACCACTTGCTGGGTCAGGTCTCGCACGGTTTCGTGCACGCGCGATGAAGCGGCCGCCGAGCCGCCTTCCACGGCCAGAAAGGCTTTGGTCAGTGCCACGGAAATCTTGGACGAGTCAAAGGGCGTGATTTTGCCGTTGCGGCGGATGACCTGGAACTGCCCCGGTGGCACCACGTTCACTTTCTGGCTCACTTCGTCCAGGGTGCGGGTGATGTTTTCAGCGGTGTTCTTGCTGGTGTCTGAATCTGGCTGCTGCATGCTGACTCCGAGAAAAAATGTTTTACATCAATGGGTTGCGGGCACCAGGCCTGCGTTGCTCACAGGCTGTTGCCGGTGTTTGCTCATTGAGGGGATTGTGCTGCGCCACGCGCCCGGCGGCACGAGTCTCCCTCATGGCAGTGGCGGACTTGATGGCTCGTTTTTATTCGTGAAGGGGCGCTTTACGTTGCAAAAGTCCTGCGAGATAAAGTGCCTGGGGAAGTTGTTTTGAGCCCCTGAATTCCGTCTGATCTGGGCACTACCTTAGCACGATTTTGACCAAATTCCAGAGGCAAAATGTGAATTGCTTTCACAGAAATCAACCCAGATTTTCAACCATGCCAGGCACAGCCCCGGGCAATCCCACCAACGGCGGGCGTTTGCCAAATGAAGTTAAAGAATTGCATGAAGTCAGGGCCAAAAATTGTCTGTGGAAATCGCCCAATGTGACAAAAATTAACAGAATCAGTCCGATGAAATTTTTTTCACCGGTGCTGAAAATAATCCGGCCACGGCCTGCCGGCAAGCGGCCTGTTGGGGCCTGACTGGTATAATGGCGGTTTTCCAGTCACAGGCTTGTGCATGAGCGACTCCAGCCCCTCCCCAACCCCGTCAACCCCGCCAGAAAGCACGTCGGCGGCGGCCGAAAATACCCTGTACCTGGTGGACGGTTCATCGTATCTGTACCGCGCTTTTCACGTACCGGCACTGCAGCGGTTAAGCAATGCCGAAGGTCAGCCCACCGGCGCGTTGTATGGCGTCATCAATATGGTCAAAAGCCTGTTGGAGAGCGAAACCCCACGCCACATGGCGGTGGTGTTTGATGCCCCGGGCAAGAATTTTCGTCACGACCTGTTTGAAGACTACAAGGCCAACCGGCCACCCATGCCCGAGGAGCTGAAATCGCAGATTGAGCCGCTCAAGGCCTTTATACGCGCCATGGGCATTCCCTTGATTGAAGTGCCGGCGGTGGAGGCCGATGACGTGATCGGCACGCTGGCTGAAAAAGCCACGGAAAAAGGCATGCCGGTGGTGATTTCCACCGGCGACAAGGACATGGCCCAACTGGTGAATGAAAAGGTCCGCCTGGTCAATACCATGACCGGCACGGCCATGGACGCAGCAGGCGTTGAGGAAAAATTTGGCGTTAAACCGGAACAGATAGTGGACTTTCTGGCCCTGACCGGCGATGCCTCCGATAACATTCCGGGCGTGCCCAGGGTGGGCGCCAAAACCGCGGCCAAATGGTTGCAGAAGTACGGCAATCTAGATGAACTGCTGGCCCATGCCGAGGAAATCACTGGCAAGGTGGGGGAATCACTGCGAGCGCACAAGGCGCAATTGCCGCTGAGTCGTGAACTGGTCACCATCAAACGCGACCTGGATCTGGACATCGATCCGGCAGAGCTGGAGTTGGGCGAGACCGATCCGGGCACGCTGGATGCCCTGATTGAGCAATACGGCATGTTTTCCCTGCGCGAGGAAAAAAAGCCGGCACCAAAAAAAGGTGATTACGTCACCATTCAGGACGAAAAGACCCTGGACAAGTGGCTGGCCGAGGCCAAACGGCGCGGCGTGCTGTCGCTGGACCTGGAAACCACCAGTCTTGACCCCATGCAGGCCGACATCGTGGGCTTTTCCATCGCTTCCACCCCCGGGCAAGCGGCTTACATCCCTGTGGGGCATCAGACTGAAGAGAAGCAGTTGCCGCGCGAGCTGGTGCTGGAAAAAATCCTGCAAGTGGCCAATGACCCGGCAGTCAGGCTCATCGGTCAGCATTTCAAATACGACATGAACGTGCTGGCGGCCAACGGCGCGCAGGTGCAAGCGCCGGATTTTGACACCATGCTCGAGTCCTACGTGCTTAACCCCAGCGCCACCCGCCACGACATGGACTCACTGGCGCGGCATTACCTGAACCGCGAAACCATCAAATACGAGGACATTTGCGGCAAGGGCACCAAGCAGATCTGTTTTTCGCAATTGCCGCTGGACCAGGCCACGGCCTATGCCGCAGAAGACGCCGATGTGACCCTGCAACTGCATCAACTGCTGTGGGACAAGCTGAAGAAAACCGAGGGCCAGAAGCGGGTTTTTGAAGACATTGAAATGCCGCTGGTGCCGGTGCTGGCGAAAATGGAACAGACCGGCGTGCTGATTGACAAGGACGAACTGCAACGGCAGTCGCAGGAACTGGCCGGGAAAATGCAGCAACTGGAGCAGAAAGCCTGGGCACTGGCCGGGCACGAGTTCAACCTCAATTCCACCAACCAGATCAAGCAGGTGCTGTTTGAGGAAATGGGCCTGCCGGTGTTGCGCAAGACCCCCAAAGGCCAGCCCTCCACCGCCGAAGACGTGCTGGAAGAACTGGCGCGGGAATACGACTTGCCGCGCTTGATACTGCAATACCGTTCATTGGCCAAGCTCAAGTCCACCTACCTGGACAAGCTGCCCAAACAGATCAACCCCAAAACCGGCCGCGTGCACACCCAGTATCACCAGGCCAACACTAGCACCGGCCGGTTGTCCTCTTCCAACCCCAATTTGCAGAACATCCCTATTCGCACGCCGGAGGGCAATCGCATCCGCAAGGCCTTTATTGCCAGCCCCGGCAACAAGATCGCTGCGGCAGACTATTCGCAGATTGAACTACGCATCATGGCCCATTTGTCCGGCGATGAAAACCTGCTGGATGCCTTTGCCAAAGGCCAGGACGTGCACGCACGCACCGCTTCGGAAGTGTTCGGCGTGCCCATAGACGAGGTCACGCCGCAACAACGGCGCACCGCCAAGGCCATCAATTTTGGCCTGATGTATGGCATGAGCGCCTTTGGGCTCGCCAAACAGCTGGGCATCAGTCGCGAAGAAGCCCAGGCCTATATGGACACCTATTTTGCCAAATACCCCAAGGTCTTCGAGTTTATAGAAAGCCTGCGCAAGAAGGCCCGGCAGCAGGGTTACCTGGACACCATTTTTGGCCGCCGGATCTATTTCCCCGACATCAACAGCCGCAACAAACGGGTGGCGGCCGCTGCCGAACGGGCTGCCATCAACGCGCCATTGCAGGGCTCGGCGGCAGACATCATTAAACGCGCTATGATCGGGGTTGACAAGGCATTGAGTGAGGCGCATTCGGATGTCAAAACCATTATGCAGGTACACGATGAACTGGTTTTCGAAGTGCCTGAGGACAAGGTCGATGCAGTGAGCCGGATCATCACCGGGGAAATGGAAAAAGCCGCGCAACTGCAAGTGCCGCTGAAGGTCGACCTGGACGTGGGGGACAACTGGCAAGAGGCGCATTAGCCTCGCAAGCAGGGAAAACCCCGGTAAAAAACCACAGGCACGGCACCCAGAGTCGGCTGTCTCTTTCTTCATAAATACTGGAAAACCCATGTACGAAATCCTTAAGCACACCCACCTGAGCATGATCACGCTCAGCATCATCCTGTTTGAATGGCGTTTTCTAATGAACAAGATGCGCCGTCGTCGCCCGGGACCTTTTCTGCGTGTGGCCCCGCACGTGATTGATACTGTGCTGCTGGCCACAGGCGTGGCGATGATCGCCCTCAGTGGCGCCGTGCCCTGGAAAGTCTCCTGGACCCTGGCCAAATTGCTGGCGTTACTGGTTTACATCATATTGGGTCTGGTGGCGATGAAAAGCCGTGGCCCGGTCGCTGTGCTGGCATTCGTGCTGGCCACGCTGGTGTTTGCTTACATGGTGCTGGTGGCGATCAGCAAATCGCCCACGCCTTGGGCCTGATGCCTGACCGTCCCCGGCAAAAACCAAAGAATGCTTCCCGGTCGCCCTGGCGGTTGTTTTTTGCCCTGTGCCCGGACCCGCTGACGCGCGAGCAGATCGCCGCATTTTTGCGCCATAACCCGGCCCCGGGCCGGCCGGTGCCACCGGAAAACTGGCACATGACACTCTTGTTTGTGGGCTATGTGCCGCCTTCACAGGGTCAGGCCTTGTGTCAGCTGCCCCTGCCCGGCTTACCATCACCGTTTGTTATCCGGCTGGATCGTTGCGGCTGGTGGCTGCGACCCAAAGTGGGCTGGCTGGCCCCGGCACGGCCACCGGCAGAACTGATGGCTTTGCACCGGTTCGTTCGGGAGCAGGTGGCTGCCCCGGGCACTCCCCTGGAGACCCGGCCCTATCAGCCGCACGTGACGGTGTGGAAAAAATTGTCGAGGTCGTGGACTTGTGGTCAAAAGCCGGCCATTGACTGGCCAGTAAAGCGCCTGCACCTGCTGCGCTCTTTTCTGCACCGGGAAGGCCCCGGGTATCGTGTGCTGGCCAGTTGGCCACTGGGCTGACACAACAAGAGTTTACCCTTCAGGCATTCAAGTCCCGTTCAGTTTTGGCCAATTATGCTGTAAGCTCGAACATGAATACATCAAAAAGAGGGCGCCAATGAGCATTCTTCATTGTTTCAATCACCGCAGTCTCAATCACTACTTGTCGGTTTCGCGGGGCTTGCTGTCGCTGGCCTTGCTGGCTTTGTTGGCCTTGACCTGTCCAGCCCTGGCGGATGACATGAACAAGGACGGCCGAAAGATGGACAGCCACCAACAGGTCCGACAGGCGGCCAGCCGCAGCCGTCAGTCGGCGACCAAACAGAGCGAGGCCAATCAGAAAGCCGCTGTGCCCATGAGCCAGCAGGCGCGTGAAAAACTGGATAAAACCTACGCCGACAAATACCACTACCAATCCGATGCTTCGCGCCTGGTGCGTTGTGAGTCGCGCTATGGCCGACAACAGTTTTGCCCTGCCGATACCCGCTTCGGGGTGAATCTGGAACGCCAGTTAAGCCGGGCCAACTGCGCGGGCAACTGGGGCTACGACCAGCGTGGCATTTGGGTGCGCAATGGCTGCGCGGCGGATTTTTCCATCAACAGCGACTGGAACAGCCCGGGCAACTGGAGCCAGAACCTGATCCGGTGCGAGTCCGAAGGCTACAAGGAACGCTACTGCCCGGCACAACTGGGTGGGCGCGATGTGATCCTGGTGCGCCAGCTGAGCCGTTCACCCTGTGATGGCAACTGGGGCTACGACCGCAACGGCATTTGGGTGGACAACGGTTGCCGAGCCGAGTTTGCCCTGGATGATCGTTATTCGCAACAGGGCAACCGGCTGATCTGCAGTTCCGAGCGGCACCGCTTCAAACGCTGCCCGGTGGACACGCGCTGGGGAGTGGAGTTTGAGCGTCAGTTGTCGCGTTCATCCTGCCAGGGCAACTGGGGTTATGACCAATACGGCATCTGGGTCGACAACGGTTGCCGGGCCCAGTTCCGGGTTGATCCGCCACCGCCACCACCGGTGGCCGAACAGAACCCCTATCCGGACCGCATCCGCTGTTCATCACGCAAGGGCCGCTACCGCTTGTGTCGGGTGGACACCGGTGACGGCGTGGAGCTGGTCAAGCAGCATTCGCGCGCCAGCTGCCAGGGGAATTGGGGGTATAACGAACGGGGCGTGTGGGTGGACAAGGGCTGCCGCGCCACGTTCCGCATCAAGCGCCACCATTATGGCTATGGACAGTCGCCTTATGGCAATCGGCCAGCGCCTTACGGCAACCCGGGCCACGACCCTTACCAGAAGCCGCCAGTGGAAAACCGGCCCTACGGTCAGGGTGGTTACGGCCAGACCTTGCCACGCACCGAAGACGTGCGCTGCGATTCCATCAATGGGCGCTACCGGGTGTGCCCGGTGCAACGGCCCTTTGCCAAGGTCACGCTGCTGCGCCAGCACAGCCGGGCCACCTGTGCCGGTCACTGGGGCCAGGTGCCCGAAGGCATTTGGGTGGACAAGGGTTGTCGCGCTACTTTTCGGGTGCAGCGCTAGATCGATCGGAGCTTCCCCATGCGCCAGGCTGGGCCTGGTTGATCGCATGCAATAGTTGCCCGGCAGTGGCCCCTTCGGCAATCAGGCAGTGTTCAAACCCGGCATCGGCAGCGGCCAGGGCAATGCGTCGGGAGGCGCACACCAGCGGCTGTTGCTTGAGGGCGACCAACGATTCCCGCGGCCAGTTTTCCAGCAGGGCAGTGACAATGCTGACGCTGGTGGCGAGGGTAAACACGGGCTGGCTGCTGGCCAGTGCCGCGTCCACTTTCGCCACACAGCCGGTGTCCGGTTGTGCGTGTTGCCGCCGGTAGACAAACACCTGTTGCCATTCCAGCAGGCTTTCGGGGTTTTCTGTGTGGCGTTGATTCAGCCAGTGCTGTATCGCCTGACGTCCGCCGGCGGCGGTGATCAGCCCCACCCGGCCGGGGCGGTGCAGGCCTGTCAATAATTCGATAACCCCTTCGCTGTTGTTTTTTTCCGGCACCAGCACGGGATTTTTGGCTTCATCCGGCAGGTAGTCGCATAAACGGTGAGCGGTGCGTTGGCCCACGGCAATCAGCTGCGTGGCCGGTGACAGCTGCCAGTCCGGGCACAGGGCAAAGGCCTGTTCCACTGCGTGCTGACTGGGAAAGATCAGCGTCTCCCAGTGGCTCATGCGTTGAAGCTGCCGCCGCGCCTGTTCGGGGTGTTCACAGGCCAGCAGCTGCAGTAACGGGCAGGCCAGCGCCTGCAGACCGGCTTTTTCGAACGTGGCCACGGTGTCGCTCAGCCCCGGTTCGGGTCGGGTTACCAGCACCAGCGCGCGGTTTTCAGTCACGCCGGCTTACTGCGCCAGGTCCAGAATTGCCCGGGCGCCGCGTTGCAACAGGCGCTCGGCCACTGCCTCGCCCAGCTGCTGTGGGTTGCTGCCTGTGGCTTCCTCCACCAGTGCCTGGCGGCCATCGGGGGCAAACACGCCGCCACGCAGTTGCAGGCAATCCGTCCGACCCTTGCACCACTGTGCCAGGGCGCCAATGGCCACCGAACAACTGCCTTCCAACCGGGCATTGAAGGCCCGCTCGGCACTTACGCAGGCGGCGGTGTCCGGGTTATTCAGGGGTTGCAGCAGTTCAAGCAGGTCCTGACGCTGGCTCAGGCATTCCACGCCCACCGCGCCCTGGGCCACGGCGGGCAACCAGTCCGGCGGCATGAGCCGGGAGGCAATGCGGTCATCCATGTCCAGGCGTTGCAATCCGGCGCTGGCCAGCACAATGGCGGCGTACTGGCCTTCGTCCAGTTTACGCAGGCGGGTTTGTACGTTGCCGCGCAAGGGTTGGATGCGCAAGTCAGGCCGCAAACTCAACAACTGGGCCTGACGGCGCAGGCTGGAAGTGCCCACCACGGCCTGATGGGGCAATGTCTCCAGGCTGTGATGCGTGTTGGAAACCAGCGCATCCGAGGGGTCGGCCCGTTCAAACAGACAGGCAATGGTAAATTCCGGCGGCAATTCCGCCGGTACGTCTTTCATGGAGTGCACCGCGATATCGGCGCGGCTTTCCAGCATGGCCTGTTCCAGTTCCTTCAGAAACAGCCCCTTGCCACCGATTTTGTTCAGGGTGACATCCAGCAGTTGGTCGCCGCGCGTGGTCATGGGCAGCAGTTCGCACTGCAATTGCGGGTAGGCGGCTTGCAGTTGCGCGGCGGCGTAGCGGGCCTGCCACAGGGCCAGGGGCGAATTGCGCGTGGCGATGGTGATTTTATTCAGCATGTTTGAGGGTTTTCCTGACGGTGGAAAGGTTACGCCGGCTCACGGGCAGGGCGCAATCGAGGTCACTCAGGCGAACGTGATAATGGCCCTGTCCGTCTTGTTGCAGGGCGCACAGGCGCTGTTTGTTGATCAGGCAATTGCGGTGAATGCGGAGAAAATGCTCGGGAAAGCGTTTTTGCAACTGGTTCAGGGACTCATCAAGAATAATCTCGCCCTGGCGGTGGTAAGCGGTGACGTATTTGTGGTCGGCCTGACAATAGTGAATGTCCTGCACCGGGATTCGCACCAGATCGGTGCCCACGCGAACGGTAATGCTGGCTGCCACATCGGCTGTGGGCAATTTTTCCAGTGCCTGTTGCAGGCGTTTGCGGCTGAACGGTTTCAGCAGGTAGTCCTGGGCTTCCAGTTCGAAGGCCTTGACGGCAAACTCATCGTAAGCGGTGCAGAAGATCACCCGCGTGTCGGGGTAACGCTGACGAATCTGCTCGGTGGCAGTGATGCCGTTGGTGCCGGGCATTTCAATGTCCATAAAAATCACATCCGGAGCGTTGTCGGCGCAGGCCTGCAGGGCCTGATCGGCGGTTTCGGCTTCGGCAATGTGGAAAATGCCAGCTTCGGTCAGCAGGCGTTGCAGGCGCGCACGGGCCAGGGGTTCGTCATCGACAATCAGTGTTTTCAGTGTGGCCAGCCGCTTGTTCATGGGCGTTCAGGACGGCCGCACCAGTGGCAGGCGCACGGTGGCCTCGAAGCCATCGCTGGTGCTGGCTGTGTCCAGGCTGGCCTTCGTGCCATAGAGCAGCCGCAGGCGTTCACGGATATTGTCCAGTGCCATGCCATGACCGGTGTGATCGGTGTTTGATACACGGGGTTGCGGCAGCGGGTTGTGAATGCGTATCACCAGTTGGTTTCCTTGACGGCGGGCTTCAAGGCGGATTTTACCACCTTCAGGGCGCGATTGAATGCCATGCACGATGGCGTTTTCCACCAGTGGTTGCAGGCACAGGGCCGGGATTTGGGCGTCGATTAGCTCTTCAGCGACGTCAGTTTCGCATCGCAGTCGTGGCCCCAGGCGCATTTTTTCCATGGACAGGTACTTGTCCACCCATTGCATCTCTTCGGCCAGCGACACGGTTTGGCCGGGGTTTTTAGTTAGGGCATGGCGAAACAGTCCGGCCAGGTTTTCCACGGCTTTTTCGGCTTTGGCCGGATCAATGGCGATCAGGCTGGCGATGCTGTTCATGCTGTTGAACAGAAAATGGGGCTTGATGCGTGACTGTAGGGCCATGAAGCGGGCCTCGGCGTGTTGGTGGGTTTTTTTCTGCCATTGGCGCTGAACGAAAAAATAGCGCAGCAAGGCCAGCCCGGCCAGCCAGGTCATGATGACCGTGCGCAGCACAAACCAGTGCTGCGCGGTCACCGGGGGGCCAAACGGGGTGTTCAGGCTGGCGTTCAACCACAGCGCTAGGTGTGCGTACAGCCAGGCGGTGAGGATCAGCAACAGCGAATAGGCCAGCACGCCGGCGCTTACGGGGAGGCGGTTGAAAGTCGAGCGGAAATGGCACAGCACTAACACCAGGTTAAGGGCGATCAACTGGGCAAACAGGCTGGTGACCGAGAACCGGACAAAGAAATGCTGAGTTTCGCCCAGGGAGGGCAGAGCGTAGATAAACACCAGCATCTCGGTGATGACAAACACCACAAAGACGCGCATGGGATCGCAAAAGTCCGGCAGCCAACGGCGTGAAGACGTGCCATGGCCTGCAGTTTTTTTCTTCATGCGCAGCAGTTTAGCCTGTCTGGCGCGGGCAAAGCAAACCGTCGGGAAGTCACCGGGCGAGCACTTGAAATGTGTTGCTGTTCAGGTACAATCGCCAGCATGTCCACGCGCCGCTACAAGCCTTTCAGTCGCCGAGCCTTACTGGCCGGTGTCTTGCTGTGCTGGGCTAGTGCCAGCCAGGCGGCAGTAGGCGATTGCGTCAAGAGCGTCGGTTTGTCGGCGGAAGACGCCCTGCCCGGGTCGGCCTCAACGGCGCTGCCTGCTGACAAAACCCTCACTGGTAAGCCCAAGAAAAGTGCCGCCTCAGGTTCGCCCGGTGTATTGCGCATGCTGATACCCAGCGCCTTGCGCCACAATTCCTCTTCCTGATTGTTTTCAAAGCCTTGAAGCTCAGCGATTTCCAGGCTTTTTTATATCAGCACATGCCCTTGACCCGGTTCATGGGCTTGCGCCCGGAACGCTTTGGCGATGGCGAAATACGCTTTCACCTGCCTTTGCAAAACAACCTCAACGACAAGGGCACCGCTTTTGGCGGCAGTACCTCGGCGGCCATGATACTGGCGGGTTGGTCGTTGCTGCACCTGAGTTTGCAGGAACAGGGCATAGACGCCGATGTGGTGATTTATCGAAACAGCAGCCAGTGGCATCGCCCTTTGACCACCGACGCCACCGTGGTGGCCCGGTTTCAGTCACCGGTGGAGAGTGATGTGGTCAACCGCAATCGTTGGGGACAACGCCGGCAGCGGGTGTCGTGTGCCATCCGGATTCTGGATGCCGAAGGCCGGGAACACAGCGAGATGGCCGCCGATTACGTGATTATGCCGGCCAGGGACAACACCCGACACGCACACCAGGAGGCCAGTTGATGAACCGCATTTCTGCCTATAACTACCGTTGGAACCCAGCTGGGGTTCGCTTTTTATGGCTGGCCTTTCTGGCCTTGGTCGCAGTGCAGGCACTCAGCGGCTGCGGACCGTCAAAATCCAAGCGCAAGATGGCCCTGGATGACACCTTGAGCCACTACGCCACGGCCATACGCTGGGGAGACTTTGCCGGTGCCAGCCGTTTTCTTGACCCCAACATCGCTCCGGATAAACGACCCACCCGGCTGGACATGGAACGCTACAAGAATTTGCGTATTTCGGCTTATCAGCCTCAGCCCATTCAGCCTGGCAGCGATCCCAACCGGATTGTGCAGGAAGTCCGCATTTCGTTTTACAACCGTTACACCAACCGCGAGCGCAGCATTGTGGATCGGCAGGAATGGCGTTATGACGCCGAACAGAAACGCTGGTACCTGACCAGCGGCTTGCCCAAGGTGACGCACCAATGAGCCCGCTTTCCCAGGTGCCAGTCAGCGCCGGCGCGTGCCCGGGTGATCGCGTGTTTATTGAAGACCTGAAAATCGAAACGGTGATCGGTATTTTTGACTGGGAACGCAAGATTCGTCAGACTATCTCGCTGGACATAGAAATGGTCTGGGACATTCAGGCCGCGGCCACAACGGATCACATCGACCAGGCGCTGGATTACAAAAGCGTGGCCAAGCGCCTGATTGCCTTTGTTTCGGCCAGTGAATTCCAACTGGTGGAAACGCTGGCCGAACGCTGCGCGCAGATTATTCTGGAAGAATTTCACGTGCCCTGGCTGAAATTGCGCCTGAGCAAGCCAGGCGCGGTGCGTGGCAGCCGTAACGTGGGCGTCATTATCGAACGCCAGCGCCGCTGAAAAGGCCCGTCATGAGCGCCCCCAACCCGCAGCGCATTTACCTTGGCCTGGGCAGCAACACCCGCGCCCGGGAAAACCTGGGCAGTTGCCTCAACTGGTTGGCACATTCCTTTCGCCAGATGCGGGTTTCGCCCGCCTATCGCTCGTCGGCCTACGGGTTTGAAGGATCCGATTTTATCAATCTGGTGGTGAGCATCGACAGTGTCATATCCCCGCTGGCCTTAAAAGACTGGTTAATTGCCCTGGAAGACCGGCACGGGCGTGACCGCAGCCAGCCGCGTTTTTCTGACCGCACGCTGGATGTGGATATTCTGCTGTTTGGGGATTTGGTCGCGCCGCAGTGGCATATTCCACGCCAGGAAACCCTCACTCAGCCGTATATACTCAAGCCTTTGTGCGACCTGGATCCGGAACGGATTCATCCGGTGGAACAAGTGCCCATCAAACAGCTATGGCAAGCCATGCAGGCGTGTGGCCATGCGGCCATTGAGCCGGTGGATTTACCCTGGAATCCGCAATAACAGCCAAAGGTGGGCTTAAAAGGTCAGGTGAGAAGAAAAGAAATCGAAAGAGGGGAAAAGTCCTGAAACCAAGGCGGTAGCCTGACTATAATCAGGCTACCATTTGGGCTTTGAGTTTTTTCATTGCCGCAGTTTCCAGCTGACGAATGCGCTCGGCGGAAACGCCGAATTTGTCAGCCAGTTCCTGCAAAGTGGCTTTTTTATCGCTTAACCAGCGGCGACGGATAATTTCCAGACTGCGATCGTCCAGTTTATCCATGCCCTGAAGCAACAGGTGATGGTTCCGCTCCCCTTCATCACTGCTGATCAGCAGTTGTTCGGGAGACGGCTCCTGACTCACCAGCCATGATTGCGGCGAAAAATTGTCGTCATCGTCGTCGGAAACCGAAGATTCAAAGGAAATGTCCTGCCCATACAGGCGGGATTCCATTTCCAGCACGGTTTCTGATTTGACGCCAAGGTCTTCTGCGATGGCATTGACCTCTTCTTCGCGCAACCAGCCCAACCGCTGCTTGGCTTTTCTCAGGTTGAAAAACAGCTTGCGGTGAGCCTTGGTTGTGGCCACTTTAAGGATTCGCCAGTTTTTGAGAATAAACTCGTGAATTTCGGCGCGAATCCAATGCACTGCAAATGAGACCAGCCTGACGTTGTAGGACGGATCGAAACGTTTGACCGCCTTCATCAGGCCAATATTGCCTTCCTGGATGAGGTCACCCAGGGGCAAGCCATAACCGGCATAACCGCGCGCAATGTACACCACAAAACGCAAATGCGACAGCACCAGCTTGTGCGCCGCTTCCACGTCGTTGTGGTCGTGCACGCGCTGGGTCAGTTCCCGTTCCTCTGCTTCAGACAAAACAGGAATCTGGTTGACCGCTGTGATGTAGGAATCCAGCGATCCGGTTAATGCAGGCAATGAACTCATGCGTGAAATAGTCAACTCTTTGCTCATAATAACTCCCTCCTGATCAAGCAAAAAACGCTGTTGCCCTGATTAGGCACAACCTCGAATTTCACGTGATTTCAATCCAAGCTTAGATTGCACAACAGAGAGAAAGTTCTTGCGTGTCCCTGAACAGGCAACAGCAAGAATTTCATTGTAACGCAAAGATTTACGGGGGTCAAAGTTTGGGTTCACAGAAGCAGAAACTGTATTCTGTAGCATCGCCTTCGGTGGCGTTTTGTATCAGCTGCCAGGCGCTGTCGTTGCTTTCGGTGAGGCGTTTCAGCATGGCCAGTTCCGGGCGACTGCCAAGCTGATCGGCGGACGGTGCCCAGCTGAGGATTTTGGCCGAAGCGCCAAACAGGAATTTTTCCCAGCCGGATAGCTGCGGCTCCAGGTAAACCACGCTGAAGTTGTGCGGGATACTGGCCAGCTTGGCTGCCTGATCAATGGCCTCATCCAGGCTGCCGATTTTGTCCACCAGCCCCAGCTCCTTGGCCTGGCGACCTGTCCAGACACGGCCCCGGGCAATTTTGTCCACCATATCCACGTCCAGGTTCCGGTATTTGGCCACCAGGGTAATGAACATCTGGTAGCCGTGTTCAATGCTGCTCTGGATCAGCTCGGCCACTTCCTCATCCAGCGGCAAACCTGGGCGAAAAGCGCCCACCCATTTGGTGGTGGCCACGCCATCGGTGTGAACCCCAATTTTGTTGAGTGTTTTCGGGTAGCGGATCAGCAAGCCAAAAATACCGATGGAACCGGTGATGGTGGCCTCATCGGCCAGAATGTGATCGGCGCTCATGGAAATCCAGTAGCCACCGGAAGCGG
Organism: Lysobacterales bacterium; assembly: GCA_026996795.1. GTDB lineage: Bacteria > Pseudomonadota > Gammaproteobacteria > Xanthomonadales > Marinicellaceae > S144-45. The sequence continues at coordinate 18,092 of JALWKC010000025.1, forward strand.
CCACGTTGCCCATGGAAACCACCACCGGTTTGCCGCTGTTTCGCACCGCTTCCACTTCCCGTCGAATCTGCTCGGAAGGAAAGACTTCGCCGCCGGGGCTGTTGACCCGCAACACCACCGCCTTGACTCGGGGGTCGTTTCTGGCCTCGCGCAGCAACGCCGAGGTGGACTTGCCCCCGACAACACCGGGCGGCTGTTTGCCGGCGGTGATGGCGCCTTCAGCCACGACCACCGCCACTTTGTTGGGCTTGGGCAAGATTTTACGGGCCTTGACCAGGGTCAGGTAATCTTCAAAATCGATGCGCCGGTAGCCATCTTCTTCCTCGGCGCTTTTGGTGGCCAGGTATTCTTCCATTTGATGCTGGGTCATAAGCATGTCCACCAGCCCACTGTCCAGCGCCATGCGCGCGCCGTTGCCGTTGTTGTCTTTGAGCAGCTTGGCCTGCAGATCCACGATGCCCTTGAGTTCTTCCACGCTCAGGTTGCGCCGTGCGGCCACGCCGATCAGGTAGATGTCCCACAGATCGCCCAAGTAGTGCAGAGCCGCTTCACGGGCTTCTGGTGACATGTTGTTGCGAACAAATGGTTCCGCGGCGGACTTGTATTCGCCCACCCGGAACAGGTGCACGTCGATCCCCAACTTGTCCAGGGTGTCCTTGAAGTAATTGCGGTAATTGCCAAGACCCTGCAGAAAAACAAAGCCCTGTGGGTCCAGCAGCACTTCGTCAGCCAGCGAGGCAAAGTAGTACTGGGCCTGGGAAAACGTGGAACCAACGCCGATCACCGGCTTGCCGGCATTGCGAAACTTGAGCACAGCGCGCTCGATTTCACGCAGATTGGCCAGGCCCGCGCCCCACAGGTGGTCGGCATCCAGCACCAGCACGCTGATTTTGTCATCAAAGGCCGCTTCATCAATGGCCTTGAGCACATCACGCAGGCGGGTTTGCGGGTTTTCAACGCCCTGCATCTGTTCAAAAAACCGCTGTGCCGGAGTGCCGCTGTATTCCTCAACCAGGTAGCCCTTGGGGGCCAGCACCAAGGCGGTATCAGGCTTGAGCACCAGCTTTTTGTTGCCAAAGGCCAGCCACAGGATGGCAAAAAATATCAACAGAAAAAGCAGGTGGCGGGTGAAGTTGGCAATTTTCACCAGGGCCTTGGGCACAAGCCCAAGAACCTTGAGAAGGAGATGAGAGCTGCGAGCCATAAAATCCGGTTCCTGTCGCGGGTCGTTAGCGGGTTAAACAGAAATCCTGTCGGAAAAAGACATGACCGCCTACTTTAACGGCAAAACAAGCAAGTTTCCATAGACCAGAAGTCATATTGACGCTTTTTTGTCTCCGCCCTACGTTGTTCCTTGTGAGCAGTGGCATTCGGCGCAATAATTGGCGTGTTTTTAACCCTGTGGGTGTGCTATGAAACTCCTTTCTACCGTGTTTTCCTCTTGCCTTCGATTTCGGCCTTATGTGCTGCCCTCGTTCCTGTTGACGGGTTTGTTACTGACCCAGGCAGTTGTGGCCAAGGTGCCGCCTTCGGCGGTGAATGCCCGTAAAGCCTGGGAACAGCATCAAGCCTTGAGGCTAACCACACCCTACCATGGGCTGCAGTGGCGCAACATTGGCCCGGTGGTTCAAGGTGGCCGGGTGGTGCGAATCGTCTCCGACCCCACAGACAGCAACCACTGGTTTGTGGCCTATGCTTCCGGTGGCGTGTGGGAAACCCGTAACAACGGCATCACCTTTGCACCCATCACGGATTTCGCTCCAAGCCTGATCGTGGGCGATTTCGCCGTGGACCCAAAAACCCCCAATATTTTGTGGTTGGGAACCGGTGAAAACAATTCGTCGCGGTCGTCTTATGGCGGCATGGGCGTGTTCAAATCCACCGATGGTGGCAAAACCTGGCAGGCCATGGGCCTGGCCGAGAGCAATCGCATTGGCCGCATTGTCATCGACAAGGACGACCCGGACACCGTTTACGTGGCGGCCCTGGGGCCGCTTTATACCGACGGTGGGCAACGGGGCATTTACAAAACCACCGATGGCGGCAAAAGCTGGAAACGGGTCTTGAAAGGCGACCGGAAAACCGGCTTTGTGGATCTGCAGCAGGCCAGCAATGGTGACTTGTATGCGGTGGCCTGGGAGAAAGACCGCAAGGCCTGGAATTTCGTCGAAGGCGGGCCGGGCAGCGCCGTTTACAAAAGTCGGGACGGCGGCAAAAGCTGGAAAAAACTCACCGCTGGCCTGCCTCAGGGCCCCTACACCGGTCGCATGGGCGTGGCCGTCAGCCCCACCGACCCGGACATTGTCTACGTGGTGGTGGACAATCAGGAGCCGCTGCCGGAATCGCAATGGGATTTGGGCGACAAAGCCGTCACGGCCAAGCGCCTTCGGCAGATGAGCAGGGAAGAGTTTCTGCTGCAAGACCCCGAAGCCATCGAGGATTTTCTCCGGGCCAATAACTTTCCACCTGAACTGACAGCCGAAACCTTGCTGGAGCAGGTCCGTTCAGGCCAGGTCAGGCTGAAGGACCTGGTGGGCCGCCTGCAGGACGCCAATGCCAACCTGTTCAACCGCGACATCAAGGGGCTGGAAGTCTACCGCAGCTACGATGGCGGTGAGAGTTTTGAAAAAACCCACGACCAGCCATTGAGCAACGTGGTTTTTACCTACGGCTACTATTTTGGCCAGGTGCGCGTTGACCCCAACAATCCGGATGTGGTCTACACCATGGGTGTGCCGCTGATTGTCTCTCAGGATGCGGGCAAAACCTGGCAATCCCTGTACGACCCAAAGGTGCACGTGGATTTCCATGAACTGTGGATTGACCCAGCGGACTCGCGTCACCTGCGTGCCGGCAATGACGGCGGCGTGGATGAAAGTTTCGATGGTGGCAAAAACTGGCGCAAGCTGGATTACCAGCCGGTAGGTCAGTTCTACACTATCGCCGTGGACAACAAAAAGCCATACAACGTCTATGGCGGTTTACAGGATAACGGCACGTTGACTGGCTCCAGCGCCACCGACTGGCGTCAGGGCGAATCCTGGCAACAGCTGTTTGGTGGCGATGGCATGCACGTGGCCATTGACCCGCGCGATGACACCAAATACGTGGGCTTTCAGTTTGGCAATTATTACCGCCTGGACAAGCAGGGCAGTCACCCCATTCAGCCGCATAACTACGTGGGCCAGAAAGAGCCGTTGCGGTTTAACTGGAACACGCCGGTTATCCTTTCTCCTCATAATCCGGACATTGTCTATTTCGGGGCCAACAAGCTCTTTCGCAGCCTCAACCGGGGTGACAAATGGCAGCCCATCAGTCAGGATCTGAGCAATGGCCCCAAAGAAGGCGACGTGCCTTTTGGAACCATTACCAGCATCAGCGAATCGCCACTGGAGTTCGGCCGCCTGTGGGTGGGCACGGATGACGGCAATGTCTGGTTCAGTCCCGATGGGGGGCACCAATGGAAAAAAATCAGCAAGAAACTGCCAAAAGGGCTGTGGGTCAGTCGGGTGCACGCGTCACCGCATGACAAGAACCGGGTCTGGCTGGCGCTGAATAATTACCGCAATGACGACCTTGGCGCGTATGTGTATCGCAGTGACGATGCGGGCACGCACTGGCGCCGCATCAACGCCAACTTGCCGGCTGAACCGGTCAATGTCATCCTGGAAGACCCGCACCAGCCGGAGCTGGTGTACGTGGGCACCGACAAAGGCATTTATGCGTCCGCAAATGGTGGCCAGTCCTGGCAGATGCTGGGTAATAACCTGCCTACCGTGCCGGTGCATGACCTGGCGCTGCAGGCCCGTGATCGTGAACTGGTGGCCGGGACACATGGCCGCAGTGCCTGGGTGTTGAACCTGGCTCCGGTGGAAAGCCTGGCGGATGACAGCAAAAAAATCACTCAAAAAGCCCTTTACTTGTTTCCGGCGCAAGAATTTACCTTCAAGAAATCCTGGCGAGCCCGGCCTTCCCGCTGGTATCAAAAAGGTAATCAGGAAAAGCCGCTGCCATTGTATGTCTGGATCAGCCCGTCCTCACTGCCGAATACCTCGGCTGAAACCACGGCGGAATGGGTTTTGCTGGATGCGAACGGTCAGGTGCTGTTGAAACACACGCAGCCAGTCACGGCGGGCATCAATCGCTGGGACTGGAACAGGCAGGTGGACGAGTCCCTGGCGCTGGCTGCGGAAGCGCATGCCAACAAGGATCAGAAAGAGCCTCTGAACAAGTCGTTGACCCCGTATGCCGAAGCGCGTCGGCTGGGTCATCCCTTTTACATCCAGCCAGGGAAATACACCGTGCAGGTGCGTGCCAATGGCAAGGTTTCTGAACAACCTTTAGTGGTCAAAAAACCCAGAAAACCGGAACAACACAATTGAGGCAAAAATTCGGTTTATGCGGCACTAGGGAAGTGCTGATCGAATCATGAGCTCGCTTTTTACACTTGATTATGTCCGATAACTGCGTTGAAGTCCTTGCCAATACTAGTATTGGCAAGGACGTCGCCTTGTTCCCGAACATTTCTGACATAACCTGTTTCGTCCAGATTCAATCAGCACTTCCCTGGAGTTCTTTTTATCTCGCCAGTGGCGGGCCGGAATGGTGGTTCTGACCGCCGCAAAAGCCTGCCGCAAGGGTGATTCCGTTAAAATTTTGTGAGAAAACCATCTTATATTAGAAAAATCTAAAATAATGTTTGAACTTTGCCGAATTTCATGATGTCATATACAGCAAGTCGATTCCCCCTTGTCGACTGAGGTTCATCCATCCCCCCTTTTTATGGATGAGCCGATTGGATTGGTTTTCCCCAACCATTCCAGCCAATTTGATTATCCGGTGGCTTTTCTCCCCTTTTGCCACCGGATTTTTTTTGCCTGAAATTTATGCAGACACGGTATTATGCCCCGCATGAAGAAGTCCTCGAATTCCATCGTTGCCGCTTTTCGTGCGCTATCGGCCGGCTTGGGCCGTGTGGGCCAGTGGCTGCTGTTTGTTCCGGTGCGTTTGCTGGCCTTGTTGCCACACGGGCTACAACGCACGCTTGGCAAAGGCATCGGCCGGCTGGCCAGAAAAGGGCTGCCATCTCGAGTTCGGGTGGCTCGCACTAACCTGGCTTTGTGCTTCCCCGACCTGCCAGAGACCGATCGCGAAGCGCTGCTCAAACAGCATTTTGACGAGTTGGGCCAGATGCTGACACAGACTCTGTGTGCTTTCTGGGGGAACACGAGGCAATTTGAAAAACAGGTTCGCATTGAAGGGTTGGAACACATACACCGCAGTCAGCAGCAGGGTCGAGGCGTGTTACTGGTGTCCGGCCACTTTACGGCCCTGGACATGGGCGGCAAACTGCTCGGCAAGCAGCTTCGAATGGCGGCTGTCTATCGCCCCCATAAACAGGGCTTTATTGAACAGCAGGTGTTGAAGGCGCGTCTGGCTTATGGCGATGCCATGTTTAAACGGGATGAGTTGCGGGGCATTATCCGTTACCTGAAAAAAGGCGGTGTGGTGTGGTATGCGCCGGATCAGGATTACCGACGCGGCAGTTCGGTGTTTGTGCCATTTTTCGGTCAGCCCGCGTCCACCATCACCGCTACGCACCAGTTGGCCCGCCTTAGCGGATGTGCGGTGCATTTTTTCTCGGTCAAACGCCTGGACAAATCGCCCTGGTATCAACTGCGCATTTCCCCGGCCATGGATGACTTTCCCAGCCGCGATGCGGTGGCTGATACGCGGCGCGTCAATCAGGGACTGGAGCAGATGGTCAAGGACGCGCCCGCCCAGTACCTGTGGATCCATAAACGTTTCAAAACCCGTCCCGAAGGCTTGCCCGATCCCTACCAATAAATTATTCTGGATAAAGGTGCCCGAAAAATCCCCAAATGGCGCGTTTCCGCGGCGTGTTGTTCCATTGGGCCTGGAAGCCACAACACAATTGTTTTTCTTTTTTCTCTTGAATTTTCTGATTTCACCGTTATATTAGCGGTTCCTGATGAATCGGGACACAAGCACATCGCAATTGGCAGGAAGCCAATTGCATGCATTGCCAGTCAGTAACCCCCCCTCTACTGGCTGGCAATCGGACAGAGCAATCTGTCCATCCCCCCTGGAAACGGCCGGTTCTCCGGCCGTTTTCTTTTGTGCTTTGCCTCTATCGATAAAAGACGCCCGTCAGAATGGCTGGATTGCTAGGGAAACGCTGATTGAATCTGGCGCGAGCAGGTTGTCATGTAAAATTGCTCAGTTCAAGGCGCAAACTGCACGTAATAGCAAGGCTATTGCGAAGGTTTGCAACACAGAAATGGACGATTTTACGCCACAAGATGCCGTGTCACGATTCGATCAGAGGTTCTCTAGTGGACATGCCCCGCAAAGCACCGGATAATCGAGCGCCAGGAGATACTTCGAAGCGAGACGAGGACCCCGAATGAACAAAGCCCTGCAGGTGCGCAACCTGAAAAAAACCTACGCCAACGGGACAGTCGCCCTGAAAGGCATTGACCTGGATGTTGATGCCGGAGAGATTTTCGCCCTGCTGGGCCCCAATGGCGCCGGTAAATCAACCTTGATAGGCATTATTTCTTCCCTGGTGAACCTGACCGAAGGTGAGGTCAGGGTCTTTGGTCATGACCTGGTCAGTGAACGAGCCCTGGTCAAGGCCAGCATCGGCATTGTGCCGCAGGAATTCAATTTCAACATGTTCGAAAAGCCTTTCGATATTTGCGTCAATCAGGCCGGCTATTACGGGGTACCGCGTGTTGAAGCCATCAAGCGGGCCGAGAAATACCTGAAACAACTGAGCCTGTGGGACAAGCGCGACGCGATCTCTCGCAGCCTCTCTGGTGGCATGAAACGGCGTCTGATGATTGCCCGGGCCATGATGAACGAACCGCGGTTGTTGATTCTGGACGAGCCCACGGCCGGTGTTGATATCGAGATCCGCCGCTCCATGTGGGACTTTGTGCGCCAGATCAACGCCGCTGGCACCACGGTGATTCTGACCACCCATTACCTGGAAGAGGCCGAGCAACTGTGCAAGAACGTCGCCATCATCGACCACGGGGAAATCATCCGCAACACCACCATCAAGCAGTTACTGTCCACGCTGGATGTGGAAACCTTTATCTTTGATCTGGACCGGGAACCGGATGAGTCGCTACTGCAGGCACTTGATGCGCGGTTGGTGGATGACCATTCCATTGAAGTGGATGTGCCCAAGAGCCGCGCCCTGAATGGCGTGTTCAAATTGCTGGACACGCACGGCTACCGGGTTCTTTCCATGCGCAACAAGGCCAACCGTCTGGAGGAGCTGTTTTTGAAAATGACCCAGAACCCTTCATCACCTTCAACCTTGGAACAATCCATCGGGCACCCCAAGGAGGCTTCACACTCATCCGGGTCAACCACAACCGGAGAGGCATCATGAATGCCGTGCAACGCAAAGCCGCCTGGGTGGGGTTTTGGACCCTGGTTCGCAAAGAGGTCAACCGCATTCTTCGAATCTGGCCACAAACCCTGTTGCCCCCGGCCATTACCATGACGCTCTATTTTGTGATTTTTGGTAACCTGATCGGCAAGCGCATCGGCCAGATGGGTGGTTTTGATTACATGGCTTTTATTGTGCCGGGGTTGGTCATGATGTCTGTTATCACCAACTCCTATGGCAACATGGTGTCCTCGTTTTTTGGTTCGAAATTTGGCCGTCACATTGAAGAGCTTCTGGTTTCCCCCATGCCCAATGCCGCCATTTTGGGCGGTTATGTCGCCGGCTCGCTGTCACGTGGCCTGATGGTGGGGCTGATCGTTTCAATCATTGCGATGTTCTTTTCCCACATTCAGATCCACAACATCTGGATTGTGCTGACCACGGCGGTGCTCACTTCCATTGTTTTTTCACTGGCCGGCTTTATCAATGCCGCTTTTGCCAAAAAGTTTGATGACATTGCCATTGTCCCCACTTTCATTCTGACCCCGCTCACTTACCTGGCCGGCGTGTTTTATTCCATTAATATGTTGCCGGAATTCTGGCAGCAGGTGTCCAAGTTCAACCCGATTCTCTATATGGTCAACGCCTTCCGTTACGGATTTCTGGGCGTCTCGGACATTGATATCCGGGTGGCGTACGTCATCATTTTCGTTTTCATTGCCATCCTGGGCAGCATTTCCCTGTATATCCTGCACAAGGGCATTGGTTTGCGCAGTTGAACATGGCGTCGGTTTGCCACACCATTCGCACCATGGCCTGTCTGCTGTCCGGACTGGGGGGCATGAGTGCCAGCAGTGCCAGTTATGCCATGCATGCCAATGCGGGTACACTGGCTGAGCAAAGCCAGTACGTGTGTGACAGTGTGTCGGCTGGCCAGGCCGTTGACTACGAAACGCATTTTTCCGCCGAGTTCAAAAAAGCCGTGTCCAAGGCAGCTCTCGACTCCATCCTGGCAAAGATCAGGCGCCAATATGGACCGTGCCAAGGCTGGTACTTCAAACAAAAGCGCAACGATCACAGCGGACGCATTTTGACGCGTCACGCCAAAAACAAGGAATTACGATTCTCTCTGGCGGTGGATCCTTCCGGCTCTGTCATCACGGGCCTGATGGCGCTGGGTGAAGCCAGTCTGGTGCCGCGGTTTTCCTCATTGGAGCAAGCCGCCAACGCCTGGCAGGCACTGGTCAGGACTCATACGCCAACTGAAGAGCCGCCACCAGACACTGGCAACGAGTCGGCCAATGCCATCGCATCACTCCTTATCAGCACGGGCAAAAATGACCTGCTGGCCATCAACCCGGAGGCAAAACATGCCTTGGGCTCGGCTTTTAAACTCTGGGTGCTGATGGCCCTGGATGAAAAAATCCGCAGTGGCGAACTGAGCTGGCACACTGAAGTGCCCATCAAGGAACAGTTCAAATCACTGCCTTCTGGCGAAATGCATAAACTGCCGGAAGGAACCCTGGTGAGCATCAAACAGCTAGCGCAAAAAATGACTCGCATCAGTGACAATACCGCGACGGATCACTTGATTCATCTGCTTGGGCGAAAAAATATTGAACAGTTTCTGCTGACCCACAGGTTGACTCGTTTTGACAACCAGCCGTTGCTCACCACACGCGAACTGTTTCTGATCCGGGCCACGTACTCAGATAAACAGGCTGGGCAGTGGCAACAAGGCAATCGCAGGGAACGCGAGAAAATGCTCAATAGGCTGCCCAAACTGAACCGTTCCGCATTGTTACTGAAGCTGGCCTATTGGCGCCAGCCGAAACACATACAGCGCATTGAATGGTTTGCTTCACCGCGGGAAATGTGCAATGCCCTGTTGCGCTTTGAGCAAACGGCATCCGCCACGGCCAAAGCCATTCTCGCCTTGAACACGCCCTTATTGCCAGCGGAGCAGGCACCGCTGGCATATGCCGGTTTCAAAGGCGGCAGTGAGCCAGGGGTTTTGCAACTGAATTACCTGTTGAAACCGACCCGGGGCGAGCCTTACTGCGTTGTGATGGGCTTGAACAACACGCAAAAACTTATTGATGAAAATGCCGCCTTTGGCACAGCCGAAGGTCTGCTCAACATGTTTCTTGAGTCGATTGGGAAACCCAACAGCTCGGAAAAGAGCAGCCGAGCCAGGGAGCTAAGCAAGAATTAAGAAAAAGGCTGCGAACGTTATTCTCTAAAACAAAACAAAACCCTTGCATCAATCTATTTTCTGTGTATAATAGGCGCTGTTGACACACAAACCGGCCTGTTTGGCGTGGTTTTTGGCGGTTTGATTGGTTTTTTGGCAGGGGGTTCGGTCTTCTTCTAAAAAA
>JALWKC010000026.1 GCA_026996795.1 Lysobacterales bacterium
CTTTATTGGCCAACCCGTGAATGCCCTGGCCGGCATTGCCCAGCCGGAGCATTTTTTCCGCTTGTTGGCCGAGCAGGGCGTGGCGGCTTTCAAACGCCCTTTGCCCGATCATCACGATCTGAGCCCGGCCGACTTTAACACCGGCAATGAGTACCCGATTCTGATCACTGAAAAAGACGCGGTTAAATGTGAGGCACTGGAAGGCCCGTGGAAAGACCGGGTGTGGGTAGTGCCCATGACGCTGGCAGTGCCTGAAAAAACCCGTCAGGCCATTGGGCACTGCCTGGATAAAAAACTCAAGCAACCACGCTACCGCAGTGGTGCCGCTGCAGGAGCAAAAAGTCATGGCTGAAAACACCAGTCACTCAGATTTTGTGGTGTGCATTCCTGCCCGATATCAGTCCAGTCGCCTGCCGGGCAAGCCGTTGATTGAAATGGGTGGCAAGCCATTGATTGCCTGGGCGCTGGCCTCGGCCGAAAAACTGCCGGCGCGGGAGTGTGTGGTGGCCACTGACGATGCACGCATACAACATTGCGTGCAGTCCCTGGGACATCGCGCGGTCTTGACCGACCCGAGCCATGCCACAGGCACCGACCGGCTAGCTGAAACGGCAAAACTGTGCGATTGGGATAATGACACTATTGTGCTGAATTATCAGGGCGACGAGCCGCTGGTGCCAGCGGCCAATGCGCTGGCGGTGATTGACGCCTTGCGCCAGCACCCCTCGGCCAGTGTTGCCACGCTCTATCAAACCATCGAAACGACCAAGGCTGTGTTTGATCCCAATGTGGTCAAAGTGGTTGTGGATGACCACCACCGCGCCCTGTATTTTAGCCGCGCACCCATTCCCTGGGACAGAAGCCACTGGAACACAGTCAATAAAAGTCCCGCTCAATCCATTGCAAAAGGGCACTACAAACACCATATTGGTCTGTATGCCTATCGGGTGGGCTTTCTCAAGCGGTTTGCGCTGGCCCCGGAAGCACCGCTGGAAGCACTGGAATCACTGGAGCAGTTACGCGCCTTGCAAATGGGTGAAACCATTATTGCGGTGCCAGCGCCACAGGCCATGCCGCATGGCATCGACACACCCGAAGACGTTAAACGTTTCGAAGAGTACTTGAAAAACAGGGAAACTCCATGAAAAAGATTTTGTTTGTCTGCATGGGCAACATATGCCGTTCGCCCACGGCACAGGGCGTTTTTGAGAAAAAACTGGCCGAACACGGCCTGACGGGCAAATACCTGGCGGATTCTGCCGGCACCCACAGTTACCACGTGGGCAGTCCGCCGGACCAGCGGGCTGCAGAGGCTGCTGCTCGTCGTGGCATTGACATCAGTCATCAGCGTGCCCGCCAGGTCAGCCCGGCTGATTTTGACGTGTTTGACCTGCTGGTGGCCATGGACAACAGCAATTACCGCGACCTGCTGGGCCTGTGCGACGAAACGGCCATCGACAAGGTGCATCGCATGATGGATTTTGCCCGTAACAAGCTGTTTGACGAAGTACCAGACCCGTACTACGGCGGCGAACACGGCTTCGACCGGGTGCTGGATTTACTGGAAGACGCCTGCGAAGGACTGATTTTCCAATTAGAACAAAAACGGCCTTGAGCTTTGAATTATTTTCCAGTATCATGCGCATCCTGTTGAGGCCACAGGCCAGAAGCAGAAAAAGAAACAACACCGGTGAGGTGTCCGAGCGGTTGAAGGAGCACGCCTGGAAAGTGTGTATACGTTAATAGCGTATCGAGGGTTCGAATCCCTCCCTCACCGCCATATTTTCAGGTTTTTCCCGCAGGCGTTCGATGGGAAAGACGTGGCATGAGGAAAGGCCATCAGGGAGGGTGAGAACCCTCGCGGTTCGACAAAATCGCCTGGAGCGATTTTGCACGACCGAAGGTCGGCCCGCAGGGCGGAGGGCAGGACGCCCGGAGTCATCCCTCCTTCATCGCCATATTTTCAGTTTTTCCCAAGATTTTTCAAAGGGAAAGACGTGGCAAAATAACATCAAACTCGGCCAGGATGACCGATGTTTGTCAGGCTTTTAGCCAGTCCAGAGATGGCTGGCCCGGAATTCGGCAGAATTCCGTGAGAAGAGACGGGCGTGTACCGGCTCTTCGATCATCAAACTCGGCCAGGATGGCCGATGTTTGTCATCAACTGGGTGCTTAGCTCAGCTGGGAGAGCATCGCCCTTACAAGGCGAGGGTCGCAGGTTCGATCCCTGCAGCACCCACCAGTCACTATTCCGTGGCAAGGCTGATTGTGGCCAACCACGGAAACAGCAATGGGAAGTCGCCACTGCGATTGCCCTTTGGTTGGCATGGCTTTGCCATGACGGCTCAAGTCGTGCCTACTGAGCAGGTTTTCCAAGAATCAGCCTGCTCAGTTCAAAAAATGGTCTATCCGGAGCGGTAGTTCAGTTGGTTAGAATACCGGCCTGTCACGCCGGGGGTCGCGGGTTCGAGTCCCGTCCGCTCCGCCATCATCAAAAGCCCTGTTGCTCGCAACGGGGCTTTTTTATGGATTTCTTCCCGTCTGGTCAAAATCCGTTTATTATCAATGGCTTTCCTTTACAGGTATGAATGCCATGAAATACCTACACACCATGGTTCGGGTCAGTGACCTGGACGAATCGCTGGATTTTTTTCTGGATAAACTCGGGTTTGTGCTGGTTCGGCGCACAGACTATGAAAAAAGCCGGTTTACGCTGGCCTTTGTGGCTCCGCCGGGGGATGAAGCCCATCCCCTGGAGCTGACTTGGAACTGGGACCCGGAAAATCTGTCCGGTGGCCGGAACTTTGGCCACGTGGCCTACGGGGTTGAAGACATTTATGCCTATTGCCAGCAATTGATGGACAAGGGAGTCACCATCAACCGGCCACCACGGGATGGGCGAATGGCGTTTATTAAAACACCAGATGGTATCTCCATTGAACTGCTACAACTGGGTGAAGCACTTCCTGTTGCCGAGCCGTGGGCGTCCATGCCCACTATCGGCAGTTGGTGAGTGATCGCCGAAGCGGTTTTATTCAAATCCGCTGCGGAAAATATCGTCATTGGGGCTTTGACGTAAATCCACCCAGGTTCCCGGCTCCAGGTGATAGCGACCGTTTGGCCCGATGAGGGTGATTTGCTGCGTGTTGTCTTCCAGGGCGCCAATGAGCCAGCTTTTGGTTTTCAGGCCATTGTTAAATGGCAGCACGCTGGTGATGAGTGAATTATCCGGCATCAGGATTTGCACGTCGTTATTGCCCAGCTTGGAATAAACCCGGTCTTCCAGCGGGGTGCAGGTGAGTACGGCATAATCCGGCACTTCCGCGGCAATGTCGTCAAACATCAAGGTTTCGCGATTCAAACTGGGCAAGACTATTTTGCCAGAGCAGGCGCTGACCTGTGCCGGGTTGATTTGGGCGTTGGTGCTGGTAATGCCGACCACCACCCCGGTGTCTTCCGTGGGGCCTTCGTACACCAGCAGCTGATAATCTCCCGGGGTGAGGATTGCTCCACTGGTGGTGCCGCCGTTTGTGCTGTCGTCAAAGGCATTGGTGCCTTGATCCAGCACATTGATAATGCCATCGCCATCGTCGTCATCGTCCATGTAGACCAGCTTGAGGCTGAGGTTTGTCTTGTTGCCGGAAGTGTCCGAAGCACTGCATTGCACCAATACCGGGCCCATGGGCACGGGTTCGCCAATGGCGGGCACGCAAGCCACATCATCGCTCAGGCCCACCAGGTCAGTGGCCTGTGGTGGCGTGTAGCTGACAGGCCGGGTGATGGTGGTGCCGGTCAAATCAGCAAAGACACCATTGTCAGTAAATTCAGGCGGCGTGGTGTCTACCACGGTGACCAGTTGGGTTTTTTCAGATGAATTGCCGGACAGGTCTTCGGCGTGCCAGATGATGCGGGTTTCACCCAGTGGAAATGCCGCCGGTGCGTTGTGACTGAGCACATAGGGTGAAAAGTCCGCCACAGTGGGTTCTGACAGGCCGATGTCCGCCAAGGGCGTCAGTTCCGCCGTGGCTTCGCGGGTGATGTCCACCGGGTCGGAAATTACCGGAGCGGTCTGATCCGTGACGGTGACCATGGTGGTGCATTGGCCTGTGTTGCCACTGCCATCGGTGCCAGACCAGGTCACCAGCGTAGTGCCCAGCGGGATCACCTCGGGAAGGTCATGCATCGGGACAACCTCGGGCAGGGTTGTGTTGTCACTGGCCGTGGCGCCCAGCAGAAAGTCACGCATGACCTCGTTTGGTTCCTCTTCGGGGTCATCAAGATTGGCTGAAAAACCGCCAGCGGTATTGGCTTCCACCGAGATGGGGTCGGGACAGGTGATCGTGGGTGGCTGGATGTCGTTGATGACCTGCAAGCTGATTTGTCCGCTGTTGCTGACCGCCTCAAAGGGGTCGCGGGCGGCAAAGGTGAAATCCACCACGCCGGTAAAACCGGATTCCGGTTCATAGCCCACCTGACGGCAGTTTTCGCCCTCGGGCTGGTTGTCGCAGGTGATGGGCACAAACGGAGAGGTGTCAAACACGTGCAGGCGGTGGAAGGGTTCTTTCTCAGCCACGTAAAAGCGGTCGTTGCTGGTGGCCATGGAAGTCACGGTGCCGAAATCGCCCGGTTCCAGCCAGCTAAAGAACTCATTGGGGTCTCCGTTGGGAATCAGACGTTCCCTCAGGATGCCACCTGTGTCAAAGGCCGAAACCCGTGGCATGCGATGGGTTTCACCATTCTGGCCCAAGTCGGGATAGAAAATTTCGGCGAAATCTGTGACCCAGAGGCGATCCAGCTGGTTGTCATAATACAGGCGGCCATAGCGCGGGTCGGCGAAGAAATCCAGGCCATCGTTAAAAGGGGTCAATGCGTTGCCGGCGCTGTCATAGCGGTCAATGGTATTTTGCGCCCGGTTGGACAGGTAAATGGTGCCGTCATCGGCGATGGCGACGTCGTTATAGGTTTCGGAAAAGCTCACCGACTGGGTTGAGATCGTGGCGGATGGATCCGTCAGGTTGCCGGTAATAATTCTCAACTCAGTATCGCACAGCAAGGCGGTGATATTGCTGGCGTTGACATCGACAGCAATGGCCTGGTCGCTGGAACAATTGGTGGGTACATCAGCCAGGCTGTATTGGTCAACCCCCGTTGACATGTTCACCAACTGCAGGCGTGGATTAAAGCCGGATACGCCTCCTTCCAGCAGGAAAACCCAGCCATTGTCATGAATCGTCATATCGACAAACTGGTCGTTTATGCTTCCCCCTGAAGATGGTGGCAGTGGCAGAGGCGAGCTTGAAGGAGCAAACAGGCTGATAATGGCGTCCAGCCGGCCAAAAAGGTCAAACCGGAACAGGTATTGCGTGCCGCCGACGTTATTGCCCAGGACATAAATAAGGCCATTGCGTTCCTCAATGGCGAGGATATCAACCAGAGCGGGCAAACGCATGACATCGTCTTCCGGATCCAGGCAATAAGGCGGGTTGTTGGGATCGGGGCTACCTGAGTTACCGCAGAGGATATCCCCCGAGGCCAGGTAAAACGTCTTGTTGACCACTTTTTGTTCGGCCTGATCAAAAAACAACAAGACATAGTACGGTGTTCCGACATTAGCCGGGGCAAGCAGAAACGCAAGGTCGCGTGGGTTCTGGACGATCGGCAACGCAGGGCTATCGGGGCCATCCGGGTCTGTCAGCAAGGGCGAGAGATCCCACTGGCGGACCAGGGAAGCCGGTGTGGTCAGCAGGTTCAGCTCCTGCAAGTCATTGTCAGCCCAGCTGGCCACCAGCAGGTGGTTGTTATCTGTCAGGTCAATGGCGCTCACGGTTGTCGGCAAGCCGGAGGCAACCACCTGGGCCGAAACCAGCGTGTATGTGTCGTTCGTGATATTGCCACCGCATTGGGTGCAGTTGACCGCCATCTGCCACAAATCGCCGTTGGCCTTGTCAACCACATAAATGCCGTATTGCCGGGGAGTGGTGCTGATTCGACGAACGGCCAGGCCCACTGGGTCGGCCAGGCCGGCCGGTAGATCAATGACAAACTTTTCTTCCACAATGGGATTGTTGATGGCGCCATTGTGGGTGTAGCGGTAAATTTTGCCTTGTTGCCAGTCGCCTAGCCACACACCGGGTTCAGAACCACTGGCTTTCAGCAGCTGATAAAGCGTGCCTGAACTCAACTGGATATTTTTCCCATCGGTCACGGCCATGGCCGAAGGGGTAATGGTATTCAGCTCGTAACGATTGATGAGTTGCGGCTCACTTCCGGGTGAGAAATCCCCTTTAAAAGAATAAATGCGTTGTTCATCCGGGACAGCCACCAAAACACCTTCTCCGCCGTTTTGCGAGGTCAGCACGAAATGAACTATGCCGGAGGCATTACGAAACAATCCCGAGGTGGTGAATCGGGTCTGAAAAATGGGCTCGGTGCGAGCAGCGACGGTGCCATTGGCAGGTGCATCGACGATGCTGAATTCCAGGCTGTCGTAATCTGGGTCATTGGCGGATAAGGGGATGTCAACGGGATTGAGGTTGCCGATGATAAAGAAAGCGTCACTGGCCACCGGGGGCGTATTGGCGCTTTCTTCGCGCACAAAAACTGGCTGGGTGGTTTCGGTGGGGTTGCCGGAGGGATCAGAAATCCGCCAGGTAATCAGGCTGCCTTCGTTGACTGGCAGTTGAGCCACTGAACAGGCGGTGGGTTCGGAATAGAGGCTGTTTTCCACATAGCATTCGATATCCGGGGCAATGCTGGCAAAATCAAAATAGGCTGGAGGATAAATGTAATGGGTGGCCGGGAAGCCCTGGCACAGGTATTCCACACAGCCGATGCCAGGGTCGGTGAAATTGATGCTGGTGGTGCCATCGGGCACCGGAATGCCCACCGGTTCGGGCGGCGATAAATCCGGTGGGATGGAGTCCTCAACAACCAGCGTCACAAAATCGGTGGTGGTGTTGCCCACCCGGTCGGTGACGGTAATGGGCACTTGCCAGCTGCCCAGAGGATAAAAGTCGGCAATGGGGAAATCCACGGTGGGGTTAGCTTCGCAGTTGTCCTGAATCCCAAGCCAGGATTGATCAAAGGTATAATGGTGGTCGGCAGGCGGGTTGCCTTCCCAGGAGCGGGGCGGGTAGGCCTTGACCGTGACCCCGCCAATTTCCAGGGCTTCCAGGTGAATTGTCAGGGGCAGGGCGGTGATCTCCGGGTCAAAGTATTCCATCACGGAAAGGTCCTGGAAGTACTGGATACTGGGTGTCACACTGCCCCAGAGACTGGCCGGTGCGTCAATGTAAAATGTCAGTCGGTTGTTACCGTGTTCAAACTGGCAGCTGTTACTGTCACAGTAAGCAGGGTGACCGGCGCGATAACTGCTCTTCCAGCCATTAAAGGAACTCAGCGCCACTGCTTCAAAGTTATCCAGGCCGATGGTTTCAATAATGAGATCCAGCAAGCCATCCAGTAACGAGTCCAGCGGCACATCCGGGAGTTGTGGGGCATTCTCAAGGCCAACATTGATGGATTCATTGACGTCGAACTGCACCAGTTGCAGGAGGCTACCCAGGCAGTCGGTGTACTCTGAAGCCAGATGAACGGCATCCGAGGTGGCAGAAGGGTAAGAGCCAAAGGGCGAGGTATAAGCGAGGTCCCGCTCCATAAAATCACCAAAATCGGTCACTTTCCTGGTGGACGGGTCAATGGCAATGTCTACCGTGCTGGTGCATGAAGCCGGGTCGGCCGGATTATCCACATCCCGGGACAATGGCGGAATGGGGGCGGGCCGATACCCAAGGGCCTGGGCGCGTTGCAGCTTTTCCGCTGAGGACAGCTGATGAAAATCGGATTCCACCGGAATGGGCGGGCAGGTGGCGATCATGCTGGCGCCTCCGATCATAAGGCCGGTGCCAAACAGAATGCGTTTTTTCAGGTTGTCGTTG
>JALWKC010000027.1 GCA_026996795.1 Lysobacterales bacterium
TTGATGCACGTTGCCTGCCCAACCCGTACTGGGTGCCGGAATTACGTGATTTCACGGGTCGTGACCAGCCCATTGCCGAATACCTGGGCCAACAGGCCATGGTCAAGGAATACCTGCAGGACATGCACGACTGGCTGGAAAAATGGATCCCGCGCTTTGAAGAAAACGATCGCGCCTACCTGACGGTGGCCATTGGCTGCACCGGTGGCCATCACCGTTCGGTGTACCTGGCAGAGCAACTGGCCAAACACCTGGGCGCCCAGCGCGGCAATGTGCTGGTGCAGCATCGAGAACTGGAAGATTGATCGCTACTAGACTGATCGGCAAGACTGATTGAATGAATCAGGTGGCGCGGACGGTCACCGGTTCGGATTCCAGCACTATGCCGCAGGCCTGCTTCACGCTTTCAATCACCTTTTTAGCCAGCCCGGCCACATCGGCACCGGTGGCCTGGCCGTGATTCACCAGAATCAGTGCGTGCTTGTTGTAAAAACCGGCATCGCCCACCCGCTGGTTTTTAAGCCCGGTTTTCTCGATCAGCCAGGCCGCCGATACCTTGTGCTGGCCGTCGGCCTGTTTCCAGTGGGGCAGGGCAGGCCACTGGGCCAGCAATGCCTGCAGTTTCTGTGCTGAAATCACCGGGTTTTTAAAAAAACTGCCGGCATTGGGCAGCGTGCGCGGGTCTGGCAGTTTGCTCGCCCGCAGGGCCGTGATGGCTTGGGCCACCTGGGCGTAACTGGCCTGCTGCGGGGAGATTCCCTGTGCCTGCAGCGCCTCTCGCACGCCGGTGTATCCCAGCCTGAGCGGCGTGTCTGGCCGTAACCGAAGCGCCAGCCGGGTGATAAGCCAGGGCCGATGTGGCTCGCGCTTGAACAGGCTGTTGCGGTAGTCAAACTGGCATTCTGCGTTGCTCAACCGCTGAAACAGGCCCTGTTGCCAGTCAAAAACTTCCACCCACTCCAGCACGTCCTTCAATTCCACGCCATAAGCGCCAATGTTTTGCACCGGAGCCGCGCCACAGGCGCCGGGAATGGCCGCCAGGTTTTCAATCCCACCCAGGCCCTGATTGACGCTCCACTGCACCAGCTCGCGCCAGGACAGGCCCGCATCAACCACAAATAAATCGTTTTCCCGCGCAATGCCCTGGGTCATTGTGGCGGGTGGCTTAAGATGGATAACCGTGTGCGGCAGGTCTGTATCGACAAACACCGTATTGCTGCCTTCACCCAGGACACAGACGTGAGAATCTTCTTCAAGTAACTCTTTTAACTGTTTGAAGTCGGTTCGGTTTTCCAATTCAATCAAACGCGCACAGCGTGCGGGCAAAGCCAGGGTGTTGCGCCCGGTCAGATCGGCTTTGGGAAAGATTCTCATGCCTGGCTGTCGCGTTTATTGTCTGCGCTCTGCCAGGCTCTGGCGGCTTCGGCAATCAGCGCCGAGCCGCGATACACAAAGCCGGTGTAAATCTGCAGCAGGTCGGCGCCGGCTTTTTGTTTACTACGTGCGTCTTCGCCAGACAGTACGCCACCTGTGCCGATGATGGGAAAACCCGGCCCCAGCAAGGACCGCATCTGCGCCAGGGTCTGGTTGGCTTTGGCCAGCAGCGGCTGGCCACTGAGACCGCCGCTTTCTCTGCCTAGCCGGGTGTTTTGCAACAAAGGCCGGCTCACGGTGGTGTTAGTACAGATCAGGCCGTCAAAGCCAGATTCGCGAATGGCCGTGGC
>JALWKC010000028.1 GCA_026996795.1 Lysobacterales bacterium
CGCCTGCTGGCAGCGGCCCTGGCCGAAGACAGCGATAACGGCAATGAAAGCGAAAGCACTGCTGAGCAGATCGCCGTGGACGGCATCTTGTTTGATTTGGGCGTGTCTTCGCCGCAACTGGATGATGCGCGGCGCGGGTTCAGCTTTATGAAACCCGGCCCGTTGGACATGCGCATGGACAACCAGTCTGGCCAAAGCGCCGCCGAATGGTTGGCACTGGCCAGTGAGGATGAGATGGCACAGGTATTCTGGCGTTACGGCGAAGAAAAAAATGCCCGCCGCATGGCGCGGGCCATTGGCGAATACCGCCAGCAGCAGCCGCTGACTGAAACCGGCCAACTGGCTGAAATTGCCGCTGCCGTGAACCGCAAATACGAAAAGAAACACCCGGCAACCCGGATTTTTCAGGCCATCCGGATTCACATCAACAAGGAACTGGAACAGATTGAAAACGCCTTGCCCAAGGCCGTGGCCGCCCTGAAAAAAGGCGGTCGCTTGGTGGTGATCAGCTTTCACTCGCTGGAAGACCGGCTGGTGAAGCGGTTTTTTAAGGAAAAATCTTCCACTGGCACAGTGAACCGGCGCATGCCGTTGGCCATCGAGGACAAACAGCCTGAGTTGCGCCTGATTGGTAAAGCCATCAAAGCATCAGAGGAAGAGGTGGCGCAGAACCCGCGTTCGCGCAGCGCCATCATGCGCGTGGCGGAAAAGACATGAGCCGGCTGACGCCCTGGCTGGTGTCCCTGACTTTGCTGGCGGCCACTCTGGCGGTGGTGGTGGACTCGGTTTACCGCCAGCACCGCACCCGGCAGAAATTTGCCAGCCTGCAGGTGCTGGTGAAAAAGGAACAGGAACTGAATCAGGAATGGGGCCGCCTACAAAGCGAATATTCCACCAAGGTGGACAACGGGCTGATCGAACGCTTTGCGCGTGAACGCCTGGGCATGAAAAAGCCAGAAAACGACCAGATTATGACCATAAGCCGATGATAAAAAAGACCGCAGCAGACACCAAACGCATCAGCCGCCGAATGAGCGTACTGCTGGCGGTGCTGGCCTGCCTGTTTGTGGCCGTGGCGGTCAAGGCGTTCAAGGTGCAGGTCAACCAGACCCGCTTTTACCAGCGCGAGGCCAACAAGCGGCAGATACGCACGGAAACCATACCGGTGTCGCGCGGAGTCATTTATGACCGCAATCAGGAGCCGCTGGCCATTTCCGTGGCCATGGAATCGGTATGGGTGGACCCGGCCCGGCTAATGGAAAACTTTGACCGCATTGATCAGCTGGCGCAAAAACTGGACCTGGATGCCGACAAGCTGAAAGCCCTGGTATCCTCCAGACAGCAACGGCGGTTTCTGTATGTCAAACGGTTGATTGATCCGGAACTGGCCGATGAGATTCGGGCCTTGAACATTGAAGGGGTCAATTTCCAGACCGAATTCAAACGGTTTTACCCGGCCGGAGAAACCGCCGCGCAATTGATTGGCATCACCAACATTGAGGACAAGGGCCAGGAAGGCCTGGAGCGTTTTTTTGACGAGGACCTGTCCGGCGAACCGGGACTCAAGCGCGTGGTCAAGGACTCAAAAGGCAATGTGATTCGTGAAGTGGAAGAAATCCGCCCGGTGGTTCCGGCTCAGGATTTGCACATCAGTATTGACCGCCGCCTGCAATACGCGGCCTATCGCAGCCTGAAAAAGGCCATGTATCGCTATGGAGCCAAAT
>JALWKC010000029.1 GCA_026996795.1 Lysobacterales bacterium
ATTCCGGCCTTAACCGGCGGACGATGTCTGCGGGTATCCAGTCACCGTCGTGGGGCAGGCTGATGAGCACGGGTTGATGGCCGCTGTGCAGCTCAAACAGGGGTGGGGCATCGGCGTGGTTCTGAGCGACCGGTTGATTTCTGGCGGATGCTTCCATGGTCGGCGCTGGGCTAGCCGGACGCGGGCGAGGCAGCGGCCAGACTGGGCACGACCGCTGGCAGTTTGTCATTGAACCCACCGGCCAGAACCATCTTCCGCAGGCAGTGGATGTCTGCTGTCAGCAACCGGTCCCGGTCCAGAAATGGCACCTTTTCGCGCACCTGTCGGTACACCGCAAACAGGGCTTCGGAGGTTTTCAGGCCTTTATGGAAGTCGATGCTCTGGCAGGCGGCCATGATTTCGATGCCAATGACGGTGGCGGCATTTTCGGCCATGTCCGTGAGCCGGCGGGCGGCAAAGGTGGCCATGCTGACGTGGTCTTCCTGGTTGGCAGAGGTGGGAATGGTGTCGGCCGAGGCCGGATGCACCAGGGTTTTGTTTTCACTGGCCAGTGCCGCGGCGGTGACGTGGGCGATCATAAAGCCGGAATTGACGCCCGAGTCCGGCACCAGAAAGGCCGGCAGGCGGCTCATGACCGGGTCGATCAGCATGGCAATGCGGCGCTCGCTCATGTTGGTGAAATCCGTCAGTGCAATGGCGAGGAAATCGGCCGCAAACGCCACCGGCTCGGCGTGGAAATTGCCGCCGGAAAGCACATCGCCGCTGTCCGGGAAAACCAGCGGGTTATCGGTGACGGCATTGGCTTCGATGAGTAAGCGGGAGGCACAGTGGCGCAGGGTGTCCAGTGCTGCGCCCATGACCTGTGGCTGACAGCGCAGGCAGTAGGGGTCCTGAACCCGGTCGCAGTGTTCGTGCGAATGCAGAATCTCGCTGCCGGCCAGCAGCTGGCGGTACACCGCGGCAATGGTTATCTGGCCTGCTTGCCCGCGCGCGCAGTGGATGCGCTCGTCAAAGGGCTGCAGGCTGCCCTTGGCGGCATCCACCGACAGGGCGCCGGCGACCACGGCGGCGTTAAAGCAGTTTTCAATCAGGAACAGCCCTTTCAAGGCCAACGCGGTGGACATTTGCGTGCCGTTGAGCAAGGCCAGCCCTTCCTTTGGTCCCAATTGAATGGGGGACAGGCCGCAGGCCGCCAGCGCTTCGGCAGCCGGTATTTTTTGTCCCTGATAAAGCACGTCACCAATGCCGATCATGGCGCAGCTGAGGTGGGCCAGCGGGGCCAGGTCTCCCGAGGCGCCCACCGAACCCTTTTCGGGAATCAGCGGATAGATACCGTGGTTGAACATGGCCAGCAGCAGTTCCAGGGTGCGTGGGTGCACGCCCGAATGGCCTTGTGCCAGGCTGATGATTTTCAGCGCCATGCACAACCGGGTGGTGTTTTCATCCACCGGCTTTCCGACCCCGGTGGCGTGCGAAATGACCAGGTTTCGCTGCAGCGTATCCAGCTCTTCGCGAGGGATTTTCTCACTCGCCAGCAGGCCGAAGCCGGTATTAACGCCGTAGACGGTCTGGCCACTGTCGGCGATGAGTTCGATGGCCTCGCGGGCGCGTCTGACGCGTTGCCACAACACCGGGTCGATGGCCAGTGTGAGCGGCTGTTGCCAGAGGCGTCGCAAATCAGCCAGGGAAAAGCCGTCTTTGCCCAGGCGCAGGGT
>JALWKC010000030.1 GCA_026996795.1 Lysobacterales bacterium
GGCCAGCAAGTCTTCCGCATCAATTTCCAGAACTGCGTGCACTGCAAAACCTGCGACATCAAGGACCCGTCCCAGAACATTCACTGGACAGCACCTGAAGGCGGAGGTGGCCCCAATTACGCCAATATGTAAGGGAAGCGCTAATCGAATCGTGAACTCGCTTCTCATACCTGAAATGTCCGATAACTGCGTTGAAGCCCTGGCCAATAGCCCGCGCTATTGGCTGCGAACTTCGCCTTGTTCTCGAACATTTCCGGCATAATCTGCTTCGTCCAGATTCAATCAGCGCTTCCTTAACGGAATTTTAATGCGGCCGGGCTGTCCCATGCCGCACTGGTCCCATCCGGTGTCCCGTTTGGCCAGATAGTGGTTAAAGAGAGCGGATCTGTCTTGTCCGCGGACGACGGCACTGGAGTGGGGCTCGCCCTGTTGGCCGTCAGGGATTTGTGAGATAATACGGCCCTTTGAATTTTTACGCCAGCCAGTGGTCACTAACCGCTCGCCGGTAAAAAACCTCAGGAGGTTGATCATGTTCGATTTTTTCATTTCCGCCGCACAGGCCCAGGATGGTGCTGCCGCCGGCCAGGCCAATCCCATCACCAGCATCCTGTTTCTGGTAGTGTTTTTCGGCATCATGTGGTTGCTGATTATTCGCCCGCAGCAGAAACGCCTGAAGGAACACCAGGCCCTGATTGCGGCCTTGTCTAAAGGCGACGAAGTGGTCACCAACGGAGGCGTGGTTGGCAAGATCACCAAACTGGATGACAATTTCGTGACGGTTGAGGTCGCAGATGGCGTGGCCCTGAATGTGCAGCGTTCGGCCATCGCCAATGTGTTGCCCAAGGGCACCATCAAGAGTCTGAAATAACCCTTTTTTAGCCTTTGTTGACCGATTGATCCACGGACCTGACCCGGCTGACACTGACTGGCCGGGTGAAGTCAAAACCCAGGATACCCTCTATGAATCGTTACCCCTTATGGAAAAACCTGCTCATTGTGTTTGTGGTTGTAATGGGTTTTTATTACGCCCTGCCAAACATTTTCGGGCAAAGCCCGGTGGTGCAGGTCAGCCCCGAAAAAAGCGCCCCGGTGGATGCCTCGCTGAAACAAGCCATTGAGCAACGGCTGAAGGACAATAACATCCCTTTTGAAGCGGTGGTCATAGACAACAACTCGGTGTTGATCAAGTTCAACTCCCTGGACGACCAGCTCAAGGCCAAGGATGTACTTGAAACCCTGAAAGGCTATCGCGCCGCCTTGAACCTGAAGCCCAATGTGCCAGGCTGGCTGGTGAAAACCGGTGGCAAGCCCATGAACCTGGGGCTGGATCTGCGCGGTGGCGTGCATTTTCTCCTGCAGGTGGACATGGACGCGGCTGAAAAGCAACTGAAAGAACAACTCGTTAGTGACATTCGTCAGCTACTGAAAGAAGACAAGATTTCCAATCGCGCCATCAAGGTCGATGGTCGCGCCATTAACGTCCGCTTGCGTTCCGCAGCGGATTTGCAAAAGGCGTACGACAAGTTGCGCACCCGTCTCACCGATCTGGCTTTTTCTACAGATGACAGCAATGGCGACTACTGGTTGATTGGCAAGCTCAAGGAACAGGCGCTGGTGAACATGAAAAACAAGGCGCTGGAACAGAACCTGACCACCTTGCGTTCCCGTGTGAACGAGCTGGGCGTGGCTGAGCCACAAATACAGCAGCAGGGCAGCGACCGGATTGTGGTGGAACTGCCAGGCATTCAGGACACGGCCAAAGCCAAGCGCCTGCTGGATGCTACCGCCACGCTGGAATACCGTGCGGTGGACATGGAGCACAATGCCTATGAAGCCGAACGCACGGGCCGCATTCCCGTCGGCTACAAGCTGTATCACGACAAACAGGGCAACCCGGTGTTGCTGAAAAAACGGGTGATCGCTTCGGGTAATCAGCTCATTAACGCCAGTTCCGGGGTGGATCAGCAAACCGGTACACCCATGGTGTCGGTGACGCTAAACAGCCTCGGTGCCAAGCGCATGCTGGAGTTCACCAAGAAAAACGTGGGCAATAACATGGCAGTGGTTTACAAGGAGCGGATTCCGGTGGGCAAGGACCCGGAAACCGGCAAAACCCGCTACAAGGATTCAGAAGTGGTGATCAGTAACGCGCGCATCAATGGCGTGTTCAGCAGCCGTTTCCAGACCACCGGCCTGGACAGCATGGAAGAAGCCACCCAGCTGGCGTTGTTGTTGCGCGCCGGCGCCCTGGCCGCGCCAGTAGAAATCGTGGAAGAACGCACGGTGGGCCCAAGCCTGGGTCAGGAAAACATTGAGAAAGGCTTCAAGTCGGTGGTGATCGGTTTTATTATCGTGCTGATTTTCATGGCAGTCTATTACAAGGTGTTTGGCCTGATTGCCGATGTGGCGCTGGCGTTGAACCTGGTACTGATTGTGGCCATCCTGTCCCTGTTGGGCGCCACATTGACCTTGCCGGGCATCGCGGGCATCGTGCTCACCGTAGGCATGGCCGTGGATGCCAACGTGCTGATTTTCGAACGCATCAAGGAAGAATTGCGTGCAGGCACTTCCATTCAGACCGCCATCAAGGCCGGTTATGAAAAGGCGTTCTCTACCATTGCGGATGCCAATATCACCACCCTGATTGCGGCCATCGTGCTGTTTGCTTTTGGTACCGGTCCCATCAAGGGCTTCGCCATTACTCTGGGCATCGGTATCCTCACTTCCATGTTTACCGCCATTATGGTGACGCGGGCACTGATCAACTGGCTGTATGGTCGCAAGAAGCATTTGCGTAGCATTCCCATCTGATCGGCACAGTCAAAACATCAGCCTCAGCACACGGTAACAAAGGACAACATTATGGATTTTCTGAAAAACACGCAAATCGATTTCATGGGCATGCGCAAGTACGCGCTGATTTTCTCCCTGACCCTGGTGACCCTGTCACTGGTTTCCCTGTTTACCCGCGGCCTTAATTTTGGTCTCGATTTTACCGGTGGTACCGTGGTAGTGGCGGAATTTTCCAAGCCGGTGGAACTGGACAAGGTGCGTCAGGCGCTGACCAGCCATGAAATTAATGACGGTGTGGTGCAGTATTTCGGTTCCACCACCGACGTGCAAATTCGTCTGCCTTCCAGTGGTGAGAAGGACGAAGCCCGCATCAGTAACAAGGTGTTGGAGGCATTTGCCCCAATGGATGATCAGGTCAGGATTGCCAAGGTTGATTTCATTGGCCCGCAAGTGGGAAAGGAACTGGTGGAGCAGGGTGCCTTGGCGGTGATTTACACCATATTTGCCATTCTGATTTATGTGTCCATTCGCTTCGAGTGGCGTTTTGCGGTGGGTGCGGTGGTGGCGCTGTTGCACGACATTACCATCACCATGGGTGTGTTTTCCTGGCTGTATATGGATTTTGATTTGACCATTCTGGCTGCATTGCTGGCGGTGATTGGCTATTCGCTCAATGACACCATAGTGGTGTTTGACCGCGTGCGGGAGAATTTCCGCCGTTTGCGCAAGAAAATGCCGGAGGAGATTTTCAATATCTCCATCAACCAGACCTTGTCGCGCACCATCATGACATCAATGACCACCTTGCTGGTGCTGTTTTCCCTGTACGTTTTTGGCGGTCCGATGATCAAGGGTTTCGCCTTTGCCTTGATTGTGGGCATACTCATTGGTACCTATTCGTCCATTTTCGTGGCCAGCACCACGGCGCTGGCTCTGGGCGTTAAACGCGAAGACCTGATTCCGGTGCAGAAAGAAGGTGCAGATCTCGATGCCACGCCATAAGTAATCACTGCCTGTAGGTAACAAAAAAGCGCCACGGTTACCGTGGCGCTTTTTTTGTGGTCCTGTCAGCACGCCGGCCGTAGCCTGTCGTCCGGTAGTGCTGGTTCAGGCGGTGGGGTCGCTTTCCAGCTGATGGATCTTCTTGTACATTTCGGCCACCAGTTGCAGATTACCGGCGATGATGTTGCCGCTTTTCAGGAATTCCTGTCCGGCCTTGAAATCCAGGCACTGACCACCGGCTTCGGTGACCAGCAGGGATCCGGCGGCCATGTCCCAAGGTTCCAACCCCATTTCCCAGAAACCATCCACCCGGCTGGCGGCCACATAGGCCAGGTCCAGTGCGGCGGAGCCAGCACGGCGCACATCGCTGGCGTGCTTGAACAGGGTTTTGAATTGTCGCATGTAGCGGTTGAACTGTTGCCGATTGCGGAACGGAAATCCGGTGGCCAGCAAGGCGCCGTCCAGTCTCTGCTTCTGGTTGACTCGGATTCGCTGGTCGTTGACAAAAGCGCCTTTGCCCCGGCTGGCGTAGAAGGTTTCATCGCGCACCGGGTCAAACACCACGCCGTGCTCGGTCATGCCATTATGTTGCAAGGCCAGTGAAATGGAGTAGTGAGGAAAACCATGCAGAAAATTGGTGGTGCCATCCAGTGGATCGATGATCCAGACGTACTCCGAATCGCCATGAAAACCGGATTCCTCCGCCATGATGGCATGGTCGGGAAAAGCCTGTTTCAGCGTTTTAATGATGATTTCTTCAGCGGCCTTGTCGGCCACGGAAGCAAAGTCGTTTTCCCGTTTTTGGGTCACGGGCATGGTTTGCGCCTGTTTTTGCAGCCGCAACAGCACATTGCCGGCTTTCCAGGCCGCCTTGACAGCAATGTTGACTTCAGGTTGTCGCATAAAAATTCTTTAACTGTGACAGGAACGCTATATGATAACCGCTAATTTTCATACCACCTAAAGCAAATGCTGGAAAACATCAATTTTGTGCTGCTCGGCACCACCCATCCGGGCAATATCGGTGCCGCTGCCCGGGCCATGAAAACCATGGGTTTGTCGCAACTGTCGCTGGTTGAACCCAAGAGCTTTCCCTGTGCCGAGGCCACGTCCCGGGCCAGTGGCGCCGATGACCTGCTGGCACAAGCGCGTGTGGTGGAAAGTCTGGATGAAGCCATTGCCAAAGATACCTTGATTCTGGGCACCAGTGCCCGGGTCAGAAGCCTGCCCGTGCCGTTGATGAATGCCCGCGAGGCCAGTGAACGTTTGATTCAGGCCATCTGCCAGGGTGACCGGGTGGCGGTGCTGTTCGGCAAGGAGCGTTATGGTCTCACCAATGCCGAAATGGAACGCTGTCACGGCCTCATCAATCTACCCACGGTGGAAAACTTTTCATCGCTCAATCTGGCCGCCGCGGTTCAAGTGTTGGCGTACGAATGCCGCATGGCCGCGTTGCAAGCCGAAGGCGTTGATCCCCTGGCCGGGTTCAAGGCAGAGTGTGAGCTCAAACCCGTGCCGCATGAAAAAATGGCCAGCTTCTATGCCCACTTGTTCGCCGTGCTGGAACAGGCCGGGGTGTTTGACAACATACCCAGCGAGACCCTGAAGCGGCGTTTGAAACTCATGTTCAACCGCATGCAACCGCAGAAACACGAGCTGGATATTCTGCGCGGTATCCTTAGTAACCTGCAGAAAAAACTGCCTTGATTCCACATTGCTTTTTGCTGGTTAGGGGAACATTCTGATTATTCGGACGTCAAACCCGGGTGCCATAAAAAAACCATTTAAAAGCGGTTTTTGAGGCTTGACAGAAACGCGCATTTGCCGCAAAATGCGCGCTCTTGGTGATGAGGCCTCTCATCCAGACCATTCCCCGGTAGCTCAGTTGGTAGAGCGGGTGACTGTTAATCACTAGGTCGGCGGTTCAAGCCCGTCCCGGGGAGCCAAATTCCTGAAAAAAACCCGAAGCGCGCTTCGGGTTTTTTTGTGCCCGCCAGAAAGTCTGCACAAACACTGGTTTTCGGCGCCTCTCGGCGCTGGTAAAGGTGAAAATTGCCTGTAATTCAGGTAACATAGCCTGCTCGATTCAGGCTGTCTTTACGGCACAACCGGTGAATGACCGCAGCAAAGCACTCACACCCCCGGCCTGTCAGGCAGCCGATTCAATAAACCGACACCAAACATTACCGCAGGAAGACACATGGCTTTTGAAGAACTGGACGATTTTGAACAGGAAGAACAGGTCAAGAAATGGATCAAGGACAACTGGCTCAACATGGCCGTTGGCATTGGTCTGGGACTGGCCGGCGTTTTTGGCATCAACTGGTGGAAACAACATCAGCTGCAGAAAAAATACGCACTGGCTGACCAGTTTCAGCAGTTTGCCCAGGTGATGGGCACTGGTCTGGTGGATGAAGCAGAAAAACTGGCCGAGGCAGTGGCCACGGTCGACCCGAACGGTTTCTACACCGTTGAAGCGCGTCTGGTGCTGGCCAGTCACTACCTGGACAAGGGCGAACCGGAAAAGGCGATGGTGGAATACGAGAAAATCGTCGCGGCCAAGCCCGACAAGGCCTTGGCGGAGCTGGCACGTTTGCGTCTGGCCCGCTTGCAACTGGCCCAGGACAAACCCGAAGCGGCCTTAAACACCCTGCAAACCGTGTTGGCCGAACCCATGCAGTCTGAAAAAGAAGAAATTTCCGGTGACGTGGCGCTGGCCCAGAACAAATCTGAAAATGCGCATGAGCATTACCAGAATGCCGCCAATGCTGGCGAAGGCTATTCGGGCAAACCCATTCTGGACATGAAACTGGCCAACAGCGGTCGCTAGGGAAGCTCTGATTGGATCTGGCGCGAGCAGATTGTCGTGTAAAACTGTTCAGTTCAAGGCGCAAACCGCACGCAATAGCAAGCTATTGTGAAAGTTTGCAACGCAGAAATGGACGATTTTACGCCACAAGATGCCGTGTCACGATTCAATCAGAGGTTCCCTAGGCTAAACCACTTCGGGTGACTCCGGGCCGGTGGGTTTTTTAACGGAGAATCTGACCGCTCCTTGAACCGCTGGCCGCTTTGCTGGTCTGAGGTTTCGAGTTGGGGCTAGTGGCTTGTCCCTGATGCAGGAGGCAGCCTGCACAGCGTGCATTTCTGACCGGTGCCGGTTTTCTCAAGCGCTTTCCGGCTACTCTCGAGCACATCACTACTTTTCTAAGGCGAACACGTATGAACACGAAAACGATAATACTGGCCTTGTTCCTGGTCCTGACAACCCTGGTTTCCGGCTGCAACAAGAAAAACGCTTACAAGCCTCAGGAACTGGCAAAAATCACACAACAGGGCCATTTTGAAACCCTGTGGCGAGCCAATTTGCCAGCGGCTGACAAAGCCTATGGTTACAAACTGGTGCCGGTGGCCGAAGGCAGTGAACTGTTCGTGGCGGCCCAGAATGGCCTGGTGGAAAAGCGGGATGCCGATAGCGGAAAACGCCTCTGGAAAGCCGAAACCGAAGTTGAGCTGAGCGCCGGTCCCGGTGTCGGTGACGGTCTGGTTGCGGTGGCCGGTCCCGAAGGCTACGTGGTGGTGCTGGATGCCGAAACCGGTCACGAAGCCTGGCGCAAGCGCCTGGGCAGCGAAATCCTGGCCCCACCGGTGATCGCCAACGACTTGCTGGTTGTGAGACTGCACGATGGCCACGTGCACGCGTTCGATGCCCGTACCGGTCAACGCCAGTGGGTTTTTGACACCACCATTCCCAACCTGACTTTGCGCGGCAATTCGACTCCGCTGGTGTGGGCCGGCCGTGTCTATATCGGCTTTGACAACGGTAAGGTGGCCGCCATTCGCCTTACTGATGGCAAGGTGATCTGGATGCGCACCGTGGTCGACAACAAGGGCAAGACCGAGCTGGAACGCATTGTAGACATTGATGGAGACATGGCCCTGGTGGCCACGGAACTGTATCTGTCCAGCGCCGGTGACAAGACCTTGTCGGTGGCCACCGAGTCCGGCAATGTGCTGTGGTCGCGCGACCTGGGTTCAGCCACGGGCGTGG
>JALWKC010000031.1 GCA_026996795.1 Lysobacterales bacterium
CCCCCGGCAGTGGCACCGAATCGGCCGCTGGCAACAGTGACAACAGCAACACGCTGGATACCACGCCGGCCCGTTCCACCAAATCCGGCACCTCCATGGCCACGCCCACCACCGCCGGGGCCGCGGCCTTGTTGCGACAGTATTTTACCGACGGTTATTATCCCACTGGCGGCGCCACCGCGGCTGACCGCCACGAACCCACCGGGCCGCTCATGAAAGCCGTATTACTCAATGGCGCCGGCATTGATTCGGGCTTCTTTGAAAATGACACCGGCTGGGGACGCACCAACCTTTCCACCTCGCTCATGTTCGCCGACAGCCCGCACCGGTTGTGGCTGTGGGACATCCCCACCGCGCGCGGTTTGAAAACCGGAGAAACCGAAACCTTCGATGTGCAGGTGGGCACTGGCCAGAACCTGCGTGCCACCCTGGTCTGGTACGACGTGCCCGGCCCTCTGGGCGCCGGCAAGACACTGGTAAACGACCTGAACCTGACCGTCACCAATGGCGCCACGGTGTGGGTGGGCAACGCGTTCAGCGGCACCCAGTCCACACCCCAGCCTACGCCCGTTCCTGCTGGTAATTACGACAGCATCAACACCGTGGAAGGCTTCCGACTGAACAATGTGACAGCCGGCACCTACAGCTTTCTGGTCACCGGGGAAGACATTCCCGGCGATGGCTCCGCGCTTTCCGACCAACAGGGTTTTGCCCTGGTGATCAGCATCGATGGCATCGACAACGACCTGATTTACACTCACGGCTTCGATAACGCCATTGGCGTTTTGCACCCAGTGCAGAATGTGCTGCTGGTGGACAGCAACAGCGCCGGTATCAGCGTATCCTGGGATGCCGAACCGGCCGCCACCGCCTATGAGGTTTATCGGGCCGACGGCAACTGCGGCAGCGCCAATGCCATGAACTACCACTACGTTGGCACCAGCCCCGGCATCAGTTTTGTTGATACCAAAACAGTCGGCGGTTTCGAGTATGCCTACAAAATCCGGGCAAAAAACAACGACAAGCTGGGGCCGCTATCGGCCTGCGTGTCCGCCACTTCGCAACAAGTGTGCCAGTTACCGCCGGTCTTTGATGGCAGCAGCGTGCAGGTGATCAACAACGTCAACAGCAATTGTCAGATCGAACTGGGCTGGAATGCCGCCACACCCAGCTGCCCCCTGGCCACCGGCGTGCGTTACAACATCTACCGCTCAACGCAACACGACTTCCAGCCTGTACCCGCCAACTTGCTGGCCACCACGGCCCTGGGGGCCACCAGCTACATCGACACCAGCGCCCCGTCGGGCACACCGGTGTTCTATAAAGTGGTGGCGGAAGATGACACCACAGCCGGCAGCGGCCCCAACAATGGCAACCCCAGTCCGCCAAGCCAAACCGTGTTTAGCAGCGCGGTCGGCCCGGCGGTCAACCCCGGCCTGTTAACCGATGACGCCGACAGCCTGGCCCTGATGAAAGCCGACTTCCCCTGGCAGATCACGGCCCAACAGGCCAGCAATGGCGCCCGTAGCTATCACAGCGCTGAAGACGGGAGCAATTACCCCAACAACACCTGCGCGCGACTGGTTTCCCCGCCCTTGACCATTCCGGCCAACCCGTCACCGGCGGCCTCCCTCAGCTACAAAGGCCGCTACAACATTGAGGCCAACTGGGACGGCGTGGTGGTGGAAATCTCCACTGACGGTGGCGCCACCTGGGCCGATTTGCCACCCACCGGGGGGTACCCCAGTGATTTCAACCAGACTGGCAATCCGCCCATCAATGCCTGCGGTTATGCCGCCAGTCACGGCGCTTTCAATGGTTCCAGTGGCGGCGCCTTCAACAGCTACAGCAGCGATTTGTCAGCCTATCACGGCCAAACCGTCATGATTCGCTGGAGCTTGTCCACCGACCCGGGTTTGGAGGAGGAAGGCTTCTACCTGGATGAAGTGAAGTACCAAAGCGTGCTGGTGCCATCGGCCTGCACGGCCAACTGATTCAGACTGAATCCATCCCAACCAAAAGCCCCGGCCAGACCGGGGCTTTTCATTTCACCAGCAATAGCTTATATTTATTACCGGACTTCACTGAAAATGCCACCTGCTGGAGAGAAACAGGCACTTATCAACCTTTTTTGACCAAGGTATTCCATGAATCCTTTTCCTGACCTGATCAATTCCCTGCCGCCCTTTGAAGGCCCTTTTATTAACCTGGCATCAATATAGGCGATGCTCAGCCGTGATGCGCTGTTTGCCAGCAAGGCATCAACTCGCCGCTGTAGTCATTCTACAGCAAGCGTTGATAACGCAGTCTGGCGGACAGCGCATCGCGGCCTGCCTTTTTATATCACTGAGTTGGGGCTTCAAGCCTGCCCCGGCCCGGCGTTATCGCTTTTGCCAATGGAACAACCATTGGTTGCAAGCGATGCCTTGTTCCGAGGCAGGCTTGAAGCCCTGAGCATCACCTATATTGATGCCAGGTTAATAGCGCCCGCAAACTCACAGGCGACAAGGCCACGGTGCTTTTTGCCAGCTACCCGGCAGGCACCGCCATCCCACCGCACCGCCATAATTGAATTCTGGTTCGATAAGTAAGGGAAGCTCTGATCGAATCGTGACACGGCATCTTGCGGCGTAAAATCGTCCATTTCTGCGTTGCAAGCCTTCGCAATAGCCTTGCTATTACGTGCGGTTTGCGCCTTGAACTGAATAAGTTTACACGACAATCTGCTCGCGCCAGATTCAATCAGAGCTTCCCTATGGATTCCCGTCATCAGAACGGCATTCCGCCGGGCGGCATGCGGCCTTTCATGCGCTTCATCATTTTCATCATGCCGCCACCGGAAAACTTCTTCATCATTTTCTGCATCTGGTTGAACTGCTTGAGCATGCGCGTCACGTCCTGAATCTGGGTGCCCGAGCCATTGGCGATGCGGCGTTTGCGTGAACCCTTGATCAACTGCGGGTAAAGGCGTTCTTTTTTGGTCATGGAATTGATGATGGCAATCATGCGGTCGGTGGTTTTGTCGTTGATCTTGTTTTTCATGGCATCGGGGATATTGCCCATGCCGGGCAACTTGTCCATGAGCGCCGTCATGCCGCCCATGTTTTGCATCTGCAGCAACTGTTCGCGAAAATCAGCCAGGGTGAATTTCTGCCCCTTTTGCATCTTGCGCGCCAATTTCTCGGCTTTTTTCTTGTCGACCTTGCGTTCGACCTCTTCCACCAGCGACAGCACATCGCCCATGCCCAAAATGCGGGACGCCAGACGATCGGGGTGAAACGGCTCCAGGGCCTCCATTTTTTCGCCCAGACCCATAAACTTGATGGGCTTGCCGGTGATTTCACGCACAGACAGGGCCGCCCCGCCACGGGAATCACCGTCCACCTTGGTCAACACCACGCCAGTCAAATCCAGGGCTTCGTCAAAGGCCTTGGCCACATTGGCCGCGTCCTGACCAATCATGGCATCCACCACAAACAGGGTTTCGGCCGGCTTCAGGATTTCCTGCAAGGCAGAGATTTCCTTCATCATGCCTTCGTCAATGGCCAGGCGGCCGGCGGTGTCCACAATCAGCACGTCGTAGAACCCCTTGCGCGCGGCTTCCACCGCCTTCTGCGCAATGACCACCGGTTCATCAGTAACCGTGGACGGGTAAAAACTCGCGCCCACCTGTTCGGCCACGGTTTTCAGTTGCTCGATGGCTGCCGGACGGTACACGTCGGTGCTCACCACCATGACCTTCTTGCCTTCACGCTCGGCCAGGTACTTGGCCAGCTTGCCGGTGCTGGTGGTTTTACCGGCCCCTTGCAGGCCGGCCATCAGAATCACTGCCGGCGGCTGGGTTTTCAGGTTCAGGCCACTGGTTTCGCTGCCCAGCAGGCGGGTCAGCTCTTCATTGACAATCTTGACCAGCACCTGGGCCGGTGTCAGACTGGTCATGACCTCCTCGCCCACCGCGCGCTGCTTCACGGTATCGATAAAGGTTTTGACCACCGGCAAGGCCACGTCGGCTTCCAGCAAGGCCACACGCACATCGCGCAGGGCTTCCTTGATGTTGTCTTCGCTCAGCTGCGCCTGACCGCGGATTTTCTGAATGGTTTTGGAAAGTTTGTCGGTGAGGTTGTCAAACATAATGCCGTCGATTGGAATTGAATGGGCGTATTATCCCACAGCTTGACGAACCCGGTACCGCCCGTCAGCCAAAAAGGCCTGCAAAAGGCCGCCGGTGGCGCGTATAATTTGTGCCATTGGCCAGTCAGCGGTCACCGTAATCACTGCTGCTGACCGGCAAAGGCGCAGGGACACACTGGCTGGCGATAAGTAGAAAACAGCACAAAGCCCCGGCCACAGCCCCGGAAATAAAAACCCCAGACACAGGAACAGCGATGGACACATTTCTTTTTATTGGCACCCTGGCGGCCTGGCTGGTCTGGTTACTGACACAAAAACGGCCAGCCATCGCCTTCACCGCCGCTGCGGTGGCGCTGGTTTTGCAAGGCTACTGGATTGCGCTGGTGCTGGTTACGGCCGAAGGCTGGCATTTTGACCTGAAAAACACCTTGCTGGTGGCCAGTTGGTTGGCTGCCATCACCGCCATTATCGCCCGCATCCATTCTGCCTGGGTGCACGTGCCGCTGACCCTGTTTGCCATGGGTGCCGTGGTCTTCGCTTACCTGGAACGCCAGCACATCAGCCCGCCGCAGGATTTCAGCTGGCAACTGGACCTGCACATCACCCTGTCGCTGGTGGCCTTTGCTATTTTGCTGGTGGCCACGCTCTTTGCCGGCGCCTTGTGGTATCACATCCGCACACTCAAAAATAACCCCTCAAAAATCAGCAACCAGCACATTTCCGTACTGGAAGAAGAACAAAAACTGTTCACACTGATCCTGATTGGCTGGCTGACCCTGACCACGGCATTGGCTTCCGGGCTGATTTTTATCCGTCACTTTCTGGGCGAGAGCCTGGGTCACAAGGTGCTGTTTTCCCTGCTGGCCTGGTTTGTGTTCGGCTTCCTGCTGGCCGCCCGCGCCCTCAAGGGCTGGCGGGGTGAAAAGGCCGTGCGTTGGGCGGTGGCCGGCATGATTCTGCTGGTGGTGGGGTTTATCGGCACCAAATTTGTGGCCGAATGGCTGCTGGCCGCATAAAGCACTGCAACAAGCCAGCGGCTGGTGGTGTTGCTGATAGGCGCTGCGGACAGGCATTTCTGATATAATGGCCGTTCATCAACCACCTACCAACCGCCTTGGACGAAATTCCCATAAGTTGGCTGATCGCCACACTTGTTGCCCTGCTCCTGCTTTCCGCTTTTTTCTCCAGTTCCGAAACCGCCTTGATGGCGCTGAATCGCGTGCGCCTGAAACACAAGGCAAAAAGCCATCGTGGCGCCCGGCTGGCGCAGCAATTGCTGCAAAAGCCCGACCGACTCATCGGCCTGATACTGATTGGCAATAATTTCATCAACATTCTCGCCTCGGCCGTCACCACCGTGGCCGCCATCCGCATTGCGGGTGAAAAAGGCATCGCCTGGGGCACCATTTTCCTCACCATTATGGTACTGATTTTTGCCGAGGTCACACCCAAGACCTTTGCCGCCCTGCACCCGGAAAAAATCGCCTTTCGTGCCGCTTATGTGCTGACCCCGTTGCTGAAAATCATGTATCCGGTGGTCTGGTTCACCAATGTGTTGTCCAACGGCCTGCTGCGCCTGCTGGGTGTTCCCAAGGACATCGCCGAAGAAGCGCTGTCGCGTGAGGAACTAAAAACCCTGGTGATCGAAAACGACAACATCCGCCCCGACCTCAACCAGAAAATGATGATCAACGTCATGGACCTGGACAACATCAACATCGAGGACATCATGGTGCCGCGCAGCGAGATTGTGGGCATTGACCTGAACGATGACTGGAACACCATCGAAAGGCAACTGGCCAGCAGTTACCTGACGCGCTTGCCGGTGTACGAGGACGACATCAACAACGTGGTGGGCACCCTGCACATCCGCACTGTGTTGCCCTTGCTGGCCAAGGGGCGCCTCAACCACAACACCCTGCGCAGCGTCCTGCGCAAACCCTATTTCGTGCCCGAAGGCGCGGACCTGGCCACGCAACTGAAAGAATTCCAGAAACGCGAGCGGCGCATGGGGCTGGTGGTGGACGAGTACGGGGATGTGCAGGGCCTGATCACCCTGGATGACATCCTGGAAGAAATCGTCGGCGACTTCACCTCCGAACCCAAAAACCGTGGCCGACACGTGACCAAAGTGGCCGAAAATGCCTACATGGTGGACGGTCGCATCCCCATCCGCAGCCTTAACCGGCGCATGCAGTGGGACCTGCCCTTTGAAGAAGCCAGCACCATCAGCGGCCTGATCACCGAACAGCTGGAAGACATGCCAGAACCCGGCTCCAGTGTGGACGTCAACGGCTA
This sequence comes from Lysobacterales bacterium, assembly GCA_026996795.1. Classification (GTDB taxonomy): domain Bacteria; phylum Pseudomonadota; class Gammaproteobacteria; order Xanthomonadales; family Marinicellaceae; genus S144-45. The sequence continues at coordinate 6,430 of JALWKC010000031.1, forward strand.
CCACATGACCGTCAAGGAAGTGGACGAAGACAAGGTGGTGCGCAAGGTCATCATCACCCCCCCTTCGGGCACGGAAACCGCCAGCAACGCGGCCTGATATTCCCCTGCCCCGGCTCAGACCAGGGGGCTGAATTTTCCTTTCGTCGTGCGCCAGCACTTCACCGGAAACTAACCGTGGTCAATTCGACCCGGCTTTGTGCTGTGCTATACTTTTCACACAAACTGCAGGACGCAGTAATTCGTTTAACCACTGCTGATTTAAGGGGACAAACCATGAAATCACCGACCCGAGCTCGCGCGCGTCGCGCGTGGCTGTGCGCGGCAGCCGCCTGCGTCCTGGGCCACAGCGCCCAGGCAGGCGACAAAGTCGCCATCACTAACACCATCAATGGCCTCAGTGGCCTTTCCGCACCGGCCGAAGTGGCCATTGGCGCCACACAGATACCCTCCATTCAGGCCCAAAGCGAAGAAGACATGGCCTATATGCTGGGCTATTACCACGCCAAAGACCGGCTGTTCCAGATGGACTACACGCGCCGGCTGGCCAGCGGCACCCTGGCCGAGCTGGTGGGTACGGCAGCGCTTTCCACCGACATTCGCCTGCGCGCATTGGGCTTTGAACGCGCCGGGCTGAAATCCCTGCAGGCGGCCTCGCCCAAAACCCAGGCCATTCTCCAGGCCTATGCCAATGGCGTTAACGCTTGGGTCAACAGCCACCCGCTACCCATTGAATACCAGAACCTGGAACTCAGCACCTTCAAACCCTGGCGGCCGGTGGATTCGGTGGCCACGGCCAAAATCATTGCCTTTCAGCTGGCTAACGATTTGAATGAAATTGACAACACCGTCACGCTGGGCACCTTCCAGAAAGTGGGCCAGGCCGCCGGGTTCAACGGCACAGCCTTGTACTTTGAAGACCTGTACCGGATTCAGCCACCGGATGACCGCGTCAGCGTGCCGGGTTTCCTTGAGCGCATTGGCGGTTCCATGCTCGATGACAACACCAAAGCCCTGGACTTAAGCGCCATTCCACCGGTCAGCGAGGTGGAATTCGCCCTGGCCAAAGACCTGCAACAGGCTTGGAACAACGACCCCATCCTGAAAAAACTGAAACAGGCCGGGCCGGATGAAAAAGGCTCCAACACCTGGGCCTACGCCGGCCAGAAAACCGCCGATGGCAACCCCATCATCGCCAATGACCCACACCTAAGCCTGGATTACCCGTCCGTGTTCTACCCGTTCCAGGCCACCATCACGGAAAATGACAGCCCCCGTAACCTGGCCGGGGTCAGCTTTCCCGGTGCGCCGGTGATGGCTCAGGGCTGTAACGACAAGCTGTGCTGGGGCAGCACCGTGCACCCGGTGGACGAAACCGATTTCTTCTTCGACACCGTTGAACTGAACCTGCTTGGCTTGCCCACCAACATCATCCACAACGGCCAGCGGGAACCCATCATCTGGTTGTTCCAGTCCTATTTCGCCAACCAGATTGGGGACGGCATCATGAACAACCTGAAACGCCAGAATGTCGGCTACGACGCCGGCGCACTAACCTTTATTGTGCCTCGCCGCAATTACGGCCCTATCCTGAACCTGGACAAGGAAAACAAACGTGCCATCACCATGCAATACACCGGCTTTGCGCCCACGCAGGAAATCGAGGCCTTTTTCGACATGGCCCGCGCCGGCAACGTGCATGAATTCAAACAGGCCCTGACCAAGTTTGACGTGGGTTCGCAGAATTTCGTGGTGGCCGACACAGACGGCAACATCGCCTACTTCACCGGCGCCGAAGTGCCAGTGCGTGAAGACCTGCAAACCCTAAATGCCGTGGATGGCACGCCGCCCATGTTTATCCGCGACGGCAGCGGCCAACACAAAAACGAGTGGATGGCGATGCAGAACCCGCAGCCGAATCAGGCCACCCCGCATGAAATCATCCCCTTTGAGGAAATGCCCTGGATCATCAACCCCGACAGCGGCTTTGTGGGCAACGCCAACAACGACCCCATTGGCGTGTCGCTGGACAATAACCCGCTCAACCAGCTGCGCCCCGGCGGCGGCCTCTATTACCTGTTTGGGAATATGTATTCAGCCTACCGCATGGGTCGGGTTGACCGGATGGTCAAAAGTGCCGTGGCCAGTGGCAACGTCACCGCTGATCAGGTCAAGATTCAGCAGGCCAACCATCAGCTGCTGGACGCCGAACTGGTCTCCCCGCACCTGCTCGCCGCCTTTGACAACGCCACCGCCACAGGCGCCTGGCCGGGCATCGCCCAGTTTGCCACCGACCCGCGCATCCAACAGGCCATCGGCCTGATCGCCGAATGGGATTTCAGCACCCCCACCGGCGTCACGGCCGGTTACGACGCTGGCGATGACCCGTTTAACCTGCCGGTTCCCAATCAGCAGGAAATCGACCGTTCCGTGGCAGCCACTATCTGGGCCATGTGGCGTTCGCAGGTGGTGCAAAACACCATCGACGCCACCATCAAGGGCGTGGACGCGGCCATTGGCCAGAACGTGCTGGCGCCGCAACTGCCCGGCGGTCGTCAGGCCTATAACGACCTCAAGCACTTGCTGGACAACTGGGACGCGCAAAAAGGCGTGGGCGCCTCGGGCATCAACTTCTTCACCAACCCGCAAGCCCCGACCCCGGAAGACGCACGCGATTACGTGCTGCTGGCCAGCCTCAAACAGGCGCTGGACAAACTGGCAGGCGATGAATTTGCGCCGGCCTTCAATCATTCCACCGACCTCATGGACTACCGCTGGGGCAAGCTGCACCGGGTCGTCTTCAGCCACCCGCTGGGAGACAGCCTCAGCATTCCCAATGGACTGTTCGGCTTTGCCACCCAACCGGGTTTGCGCGGCATTGCGCGCCAGGGCGGCTATGAAGTGGTGGACGCCTCACGCCACAACGTGCGCGCCGACGGCCTGGACGAGTTCATGTTTGCCGCCGGACCAGCGCGACGTTTTGTGGGCACCATGACACCACAAGGCCCCATCGCCGACCAGATCATCCCCGGTGGCCAGAGCGGCGTCATCACCGACGGGGCCAACTACGTCAACCAGCTGTTCTTCTGGCTGGTCAACGCCTACCACCCGTTGTTCCTGGACGCCACCCTGATCAACCAGATCGCCAACGAACGCATCCAGTACAACCCGTAAGCCCACGGCCTGAACGGGTATGAGCAAAGACCCGGCCTAAAAATCCCCGCCCCGCGCGGGGATTTTTTTTGGGCGTCCACCAGAAACCGGCATCGAAAATCACACCGCCCCGACTTCCGGCCACGGTAATTGAATACCGAGGTAGCTATAGAGCCGATCTGATTAGACCAAGATACCTCATTAGGGGGTAGTTGAAAATGTATTTAATAGCAGCAGAAAAATCCTCAAACAGCCATTCGCCTCCAAGACCGCCACCAGTGCGACTCTTGTTGTCACGACGTAAAATTCGGCCATAGAAAGAACTGGAAACCTCGAATTTAGCCTGGTCCCAAAAAGGGGAGGTTTACGTATTGCTTACCAGCTAACGGCTTCGGAATAAAGGATAACTCCTTTTTGAAATAGAATCAATCGAAACCCGACACCTAGGTAAAACGAATGGTGCCAGCAGACGAATAATGCCGAATGATGAACCGCGACACGAACAACCCGGCCATGGCACCCAGCACGCCACCCAGGTCAGACGGCCAGCCCACCGCCAAGAACAGACCATAAAAGATGATCAGCCCGGCAAGCAAAACAGCCAAGGGCATGGCATACAGACGCCAGGCGGATAACAACATGGCATCGTCATCAAACTCCACCGCGAAACGGTCACCAACCTGAACCGGGCCATTAAAGAACCCCTGATGATCCACCAGCGACTGGCCCGCTCGTTGGGCATGCGCTTGCCTGTAAATGACCAATTGATCGGGTTTGTCACCAGAGAACCACTTCAAGGCGGTTTTGCCACAGCCGCCCCGGCACCCAGCACATTTGAGCGGCTGTTCAAGGATCGCTTCAATTTTTTCCGGCCTGACAGCTGTGACGCGAGCAAATCGTTTCATAAACAGCTTGATTTTCAACTGGTTACCCAGGAAAGCGGTAGTTTTCTGTCAACTCATAAGCCATCAAGCAGGCGGTCAGTGGATCGCTAACGCTGTCCGTGCCTGGATGGAGCTGAATGAATGCCAGGCGGACCATCAGCGGGCAATCAATGGCTTGCGGAGACGCGGTTTTCAGGGGCTATGGTGTACACATAAGGCACATGATGCTGCAATGTGCCGGGCGCACGTTGCTGCGGCTGCTGATACAGGAAACCCCTGAATTGCGGCGTTCTTAAATCCGGATAGCCCGAGCTGCGCCATTCGGAAACGGACGTAGCCAGTTGGGCCCGGGGCAAGTCCACAAACTGCACCGGCGGGGTTTGCAGCGGCACCGACTGACTGGGTATTTTCTGCTGCACCAGAAACTGTTCGCCCGTATTGACGTGTCGAGTCACCGGAGACTGTTGCATCAAAAACACAGCGGTTAAAGCGACCGAAGCCGCAATACCCACACCGGCGACCGGCTTCAGCCACCCATGCACGCGTGATGATTTTTCCGGCTGGGCGTATTCACGCACACCAAGACGGGCCAGCACCTGGTCGGCCACGTCAATCATCAAAGGTTCATCCGGTGTCTTTTGCAAACACCCCCGAATCAGGTGATAGCGGTTCCAGGTCTGACCCAATGCCGGGTCAGAGATCATGCGTTTGATCAGGAAGCGAATGGCATTGGGTTCCATTTCGCCATCCATCAGTACAGAAATTTTTTCGTGGGATCTATCCGACATAGGTCACTCGTGATGGTTTTTCAGCTAACAAGGGTTTCAAGGCTCGATCAATGGCATCGCGGGCGCGGAAAATCCGCGAGCGCACGGTGCCAATGGGACAATCCATGGCCTTGGCGATTTCGTCATAACTCAGGCCATCAACTTCGCGCATGACAATGGCCGAACGCAAATCCTCTGGCAATTCATCCACCGCCTTGGTGACGGCGGTCTCGATTTCCTGACGGGCATATTCCGCCTCCGGCGTATCGAAATTCTGCATTTCCAACGCACTGGCATAGCGTTCGGCTTCTTCCGGTTCAACGTCTGAATTCTGAATCCGACGCGAGCGGGCCACCAGGTGGTTTTTGGATGTGTTGATGGCAATCCGGTAAATCCAGGTGTAAAAAGCACTGTCACCACGAAAACGCGGCAAGGCCTTGTACACCTTGATGAACACTTCCTGCGCCACATCCAGCACCTCGTCACGATCCCGGACGTAGCGCGAAATGATATTGGCCACTTTCTGCTGATAACGGGTCACCAACATCTCAAACGCTTTGGTATCGCCCGCCTGAGCTTGTTTGACCAGCTCCTGGTCAATGGCTTTTTCCGACATTTGTTTGTTTTCTTTTTTCATTGTTAAGCCTTTGACAGCCACTCCGGGCAAAAGTTTAGCCACAGACGGCAAAAATAACGGATTTTTCCGGAAAAAATACCCGCTCACACCCGCTCCACCGGGTGATAAACTGGGCATCATATTAACCTGGCATCAATATAGGCGATGCCAGGTTAATAATATGACATGTTCAGGCCACAATGGTCTCTTCCTCAAGGAAGCTCTGATTGAATCTGGACGAAGCAGATTATGTCGGAAATGTTCGAGAACAAGGCGAAGTTCGCAGCCAATAGTGGGCTATTGGCAAGGACTTCAACGCAGTGATCGGACATTTCAGGTGTGAGAAGCGAGTTCATGATTCGATCAGAGTTTCCTTAAGCACCTGATAGGCCTCCAGGATGGCCTGGATTTCATCTGCCGGCAGGGGGCGGCAAAAAAGAAAGCCCTGGAAGTACTGACAGCCCTTGTCAGCCAGGTATTCCCGCTGGGCTTCGGTTTCAACACCTTCGGCGATCAACTCGTGCCCCATGCGCTTGGCCATGTTGACCGTGGCTTCGAGAATGGCCTCATCGTCAGGGCTGACGCCAATGTTGCGGACAAACGACTGGTCGATCTTGAGGTATTTGGCCGGTATTTTCTTGATGTAATCCAGCGACGACTGACCGGTGCCAAAATCATCAATGGACAAGGAGTAACCCAGCTGATTCAGTTGCCCCAGCACCTCAAGCAGGTTGGGCACTTTTTCCAGGCTGATGCTTTCGGTGATTTCAAAATCGACAAATTTTGGGTGCAAACCGGTGGACGAGACAATCTGATCCAGTTGCTGCACCAGGTCGGGGTCAACAAATTGGGCTGGAGACAAGTTAACAGACATGGTCAGCTGCTGGGAAAACGTATTTTGCCACTGCAGACACTGTTTGCAGGCTTCTTCCAGCACCCAATAGCCGATTTCACGGATAAACCCCGACTCTTCGGCCATGGGAATGAAAAAACCAGGGCTGATCAAGCCCAGTTCGGGATGCTTCCAGCGCACCAGTGCCTCGAAGCCGATAATTTCTTCGGTTTTGGCGTCAATCTTGGGTTGATAGAACACCAGCAACTGATTGCGCCGAATGGACTGGCGCAACTGCGATTCCAGTTCCAGTTTCTGTTTGCCGGTGTCACCGCTGTCTTCTTTTTCCTCGTAGACCTTGATCCGGTTGCGTCCACCCAGCTTGGCATCGTACATGGCCAGATCGGCATTTTTGAGCAGCGTCGATGTGGTCTTGCCGTGTTCGGGGAAAAAACTGACGCCAATGCTCAAGGTCACCAGCAGCTCACTGCCGTTACTGAGCAGCAGGGGACGGCTCATTTTCTGCCGGATGTCATTAACCAGGTTGATGACCTCGTCCCTGGAGTTCATCTGGTCGATGATGATGGTGAATTCATCCCCGGCAAAGCGGGCCAGCAGGCCGCGTTCGCCCAGGCTTTTCTTCAGCAACTGGGTCACCGTCAGCAAAACCTCATCACCGATATCATGACCCAGGGAATCATTGATCGTCTTGAATTTGTCCAGGTCAACAAAAATAACGGCCAGGGAGCGGTTTTCGCGGCGGGCGCGTTCTATGCGCTTGTCCAGTTCCTGAACAAACAGCAGGCGGTTGGGCAAACCGGTCAGTGGGTCATGCTGACCTTCCTGCTTGTAGAGGCGATACAGCTTGTCAATGCGGGTGTTTTTTGCCAGATGCGCGGCCATTTCGCTGAGCAGAAAGCGGCCAAGCTCCCAGCTTTGGCGCGGTTCGGCGCTGCTGGCAAAAAGAAAACCCGTGGTTTCCTCACCGTTATGACGAAAAGGATAGGCAAACACACTTTGGGCCTGGGTCTGGTCCAGCCAGGTATCTGACGGAATCAGATTGGCCGCTTCGTTTTCGATTTCCACCACCTGGCCTTTTTGCAGCTGTCGCAATAAATAGCCATGGCGGCCGGATTGCCAGGCCTGCCAGTGACTGGGCTGAACAAAAGGTGCCGGCTCCATGAGGCCAGATTCGCCGTCAATATGGGCAATGACCAGGCAGTCCAGCCCCAACCACTGGCAGACTTGTTGGCACAACTGCTGCATTTTTTCCGTATCGGTTTCGCTGTCTTGCAACTGGCCAACATATTCCATAACGCGGGAAAACGTCGCCACGTCGTCCTGATCCTGCAACATGCCCAGATAAACCGGTTTGCCATCCAGCACGGTGATCTGGTAATGCGCCTTGACCCAGCGGGTCTGCCCGTCACTGGCAGTCAATTTGAACTGGAATACCAGGTTACCCTGGGAGTTGAGGGTTTTGTTGTACTGGTCGTAATCGGCCTGGGTGTGGGTCTGGTCGAACGCGTGCCAGGGCTGGCCGAGGTGAGCGTTGACCGACTTGCCGGTCAAGTGGCAAAAGGATTCATTGGTATTGATGATCTGACGGCTCTGGGCGTCGATAATGACCTGCGGGATGGCCGAGTCTTCAAAAAACAGGTTCCAGAGTGCCTGACGGTGCTCATCGTCGTCACCTGGACCCAGGCCGGGATCTCCTTTGTCCTCAGCCAGTGAGCCCAATAAATAATCAATGGCCTGAGCGGACACCGGTGAGAAAAGTAAACCATCACAGACTTCGCTGATCTGTTGCAAGGTGGCCCCGTCAGCCGGCATTTCAGTGCCCACCAGTGCAAACAGGCGCTGGGGCGCTTGCAAGTGATCTTTAAGCGCCTGCAGTTCGGCCAGACTGTTGACCCAGGGCGGGCCGACTTCAATCACCAAAGTGTTGAAAGGTGTGCTGGACCACTCCTGTGGCAAGCGGTGAATGTCCTTGGCTGTTCGCAGTTGATGGCAGTTTTGCCTGTCGAAATAATCAAACAGGGTGTAGCGGTCACGCTTGCTGCTGCAGGCAATCAACACGTCCCATTGCGCGAAATCAGTCATCCAGCGGCACCCATTGTCCGTCCCGCAGCCCCATGCGAATGGTTTCTGGCGGGTTCAGGTCAAGCAAAGTCACCCGTTCACTGCTTTCCAGCACTGGCAGGGTCTGCCCTTCGGGCAACACAAACATGAGTTTTTTCTTGTCCGTCAGCGTTTCCCAGCTGCGGTGACGCGGCAAAACAGCCTGTATTTCCACCAGATCGTCCCGGGTCTGGGCCACAAACAGGTAAATGCCGTAATGATTGCTGCGATCGGCGTAGCGAAGCGCATCCGACAGCCCCCGCGTGCCGGGAACAGGCACATCGCGGGATTTCAGGCTGACCAGGCCTCGTGCGCTGGACCACGCATAGATGGCAAGACCGCTTTGCAGGCAAATACGCTGCATCTGCTGCATCAGGTCTTCGATGTTGTTGGTGTAAGCCAACAGGGTATGGGGCGACTCGGTCAAGGCTTTCTGCAAGCGATTGACCTGAGCCTGGTTGGGCTGGTTGAACAGGCTGTTCACGGTCGAACGGTCACATGGTTTCAGTGACCACGTCCTCTCCCCGGTACGGTGCCAGCAGTGTTTCGATTTTGGAACGCACCACTTCCATGTCGTTGCTGTCGGAAAACTGGATGCCAATGCCCACGCGTTTCAGCCCTTGGGAGCCCGTGGGCGTGATCCAGGCCACTTTACCGGTCACCGGCATTTTTTCTTCATCCTTTATGGATAACAACAGGAAAACCTCATCCCCCAGTTTGTATGCCTTGTTGGTGGGCACGAAAATGCCACCGTTTTCGAGAAATGGCATATAAACCTTGTGCAATGAAGCAACGTCTTTGACATTCAGCGAAAGAATGCCCTGCTTGGCTCCACCGGGTCCCATAAATGCCATAATGTCGATCCTCCAGTTATCAGTGCCGCTGCCTAAACAGGCTGCCGAGGGGCAACCGTTTTATCCGCTGCCCGGGGGCTAAGGCCACGGGGCGTGCGGCGTTGTTTTCCAGTTTATCAAAAATTCCTCCAACAACAGCTCTTTTTTCAGCGCCGAACCCTGATGCTGCCGCAAATGGGCCAACTGGCGCAATTTCTGTGCCCAGTGATCAGTTTCAATTGCCGAATGGCCCATTTGCGCCAGCAAAGCCCTGTCACCTGACAATTCACGGCACATTCCCTGGCCAAGTGCCTGAAGATGAACAAGATAGCGACTCAGCGCAGCCAGCCATTGATCGCTGATTTCGTCCTGCCATTGCTGGGCCACTTCCAATACATCTGCACGTGAGTTGTGCGCTCGGGCCAGGCCCATGAGGGTGTTCAGAAAAGCCATGAAACGGTCAAGCGCATCGCCCTCCAGCCACTGCCGGGCATATAGGGGTGCTCCACCGGCCAGAATCAAGGCCCGTTGCACCCGTTCACTGTCCTGCCCCAACCAGGCAGCCAGTTCAGCCGCTGCCGGTGTCGCCACAGGCATCAGCCGGCAACGGCTGGTGATGGTTGGCAGCAGGCGGTCAGACTCGTCACTGACAAGAATCAGACAGGTGTCCCGGGTGGGTTCTTCCAGGGTTTTCAGCAAGGCATTGGCCGACGCGGTGTTCATTTGCCCGGCCGAATGGACAATGGCTACCTTGTGTCCGCTACGGTGCGCGCTCAAAGATAGGTTTTGCGTCAACTGACGGATCTGGGCCACTTTAATAAACTGGCCATCCGGCTCAATCACGTGGTAATCAGGATGACTGCCGGCAGCAAACATCTGGCAGCCCGAGCAGGCCCCGCACGCCGACGCAAGGGCATCATTTTCCGGCGCGTTTGCCCCCGCCTGGCCTGGCCCGTTTTCTCTGTGCTGCTCACACAGCAAATCCGCCGCCATGGCGTGGGCCAGCGCCTTTTTGCCACTGCCGGCCAGCCCGCGGATAAGCACCGCGTGGGGCAATCGGTTTGCCTGCCGCAACTCCTGCCACTGTCGACGCTGTTTTTCCAGCCACGGATAGCATTCGTCCGGGTTTGTTGTTCTTTCTGTGGGGGTTTCAATGGCCATCAGGAGAACCCGGTTTCTTGTCGGTTTGGTGCTTATGCTGTGTTGCGGTCACAAAGTCCTTGAGGATGGTTTCGATTTCGCCCCGAACGCGGCTCCTGGCCTGTGAGGCGTCTATGATTCGGAAACGTTCCGGGTGCTGCCGTGCCTGCTGTTGGTAGGCCTGCCACACCCGCTCGAAAAACGCCAGTCGCTCATTCTCGATGCGATCGGTTCGTGGCCGGTGACGGATACGCTCCATGCCAAGTTTCGGGTCAATGTCCAGCAACAGGGTCAAATCGGCCTGGCAGGCACCAACCACGGCCTGATCCAGCTGCTCAATCAGGCGCCGGTCAATGCCGCGGCCACCGCCCTGATAGGCATAACTGGCATCCACATAGCGGTCGGATATCACCCACAAACCCGTGGCCAGCGCTGGTTCAATCACTTTTTTGACGTGCTCCCGGCGCGAGGCAAACATCAGCAGCAATTCCGTCATCGGTTCCAGGTGTTCGGCACCCAACAGTAACTCACGAATGGCCTCGGCTTCTGGGGTGCCGCCGGGTTCCCGGGTCATCAGGTAGCGGATACCGGCTGCCTCCAGCACGGTCTGAATGCTTTTCAGGGCGGTGGTCTTTCCCGCGCCTTCGCCCCCTTCCAGGGTAATGAGCCGACCTCGGGGTTCAGTCCTGGGGTGCATGCCTGGCCTCTTTGGTGCTGGTGCTGGTTTTATCCTCGCTGGAGCCCGCTTTTATTGTGGCACGGGCTTTTCTCTGCCCGGCCAGGTAGCGTTTGACCGCTTTCTGGTGACTGCGAAAATCACGACTGAACGTGTGCCCACCGCGGTTATTCGCCACAAAATAGAGCGCATCTCCTTCGGCGGGATGAGCCACGGCCAGAATGGAATCCTTACCGGCCATGCTAATGGGTGTGGGCGGCAAGCCGGCGCGGGTGTAGGTGTTATAGGGCGTGTCGGTGCGCAGGTGCGCGTAGGTAATGTCGCCGGTGTAGGCATCGCCCAAACCATAAATCACGGTGGGGTCGGTTTGCAAGCGCATGCCCTTTTGCAGCCGACGCACAAACACACCGGCCACTTCGGGTTTTTCTTCCGCCAGGGCGGTCTCTTTCTCCACGATGCTGGCCAGAATCAGCAGTTCATACGGGCTTTTCAAGGGGAGATTCTCATCGCGATTTTTCCAGGCATCAGCCAGAACTTTTCTCAAGGCTTCATTGGCCCGCTTAAGCACATCCAGGTCGGAATCGCCCCGCCGGTATTGCCAGGTTTCCGGTAGAAACAGACCTTCCGGGCTGGGTTCAGTGGCGTCTAGCCACTGCAACAGCTGCGCATCACTGAAATCGGCCAGTGGGTGACTCAAAACAGGATCAGCAAGTAACTGTTGCCGCAACTGTTTCCAGGTCTGGCCTTCAATAATGGTAAAGGCGTAGGTTTTCACCTTCCCATCGGCCAGCTGCTGCAGCAGTTGTTGGGGATGGGCACCCGTCGCAATGGCGTACTCCCCGGCTTTAAGGCGGCTTTCCAATCCGGACAACTTGCCCAGCAGCCGCCATTGCCAGGTTTCGCCCGTGGCGCCTTTTTCCTGCATTAACTGAATGATGCGCTGGTAGGAACTGCCTTCAGGGACAGTCACGATCACCTTCTGGTTCAAGCCGGACTGTTGTGAAAAAACCGGTGCGGCCAGAAAGGCCTGATACTGACGCATACCCCACCCAGCCACCAGCAGCGCCACCACGGCCAGCAAGGCAAAACTGAGAAAAAATCGTTTCAATCCGTACCCCTTTTCCAGAGAGTGCTTCGCCATCCGGCTATGACCCAGGTCGTTGGCAGTCTGTCCGACAGGCTGCACACCATGCGTTCATTATCTCATTGATGCGCTGTCTGACCAGCGGTTTTTGCAAACTCACGTCAAAAGGATGCCCCGCCGCAAACGTCACCACACGGAAGCCCGCCACGCTGTTGCAAATCAGCATGGCATCCATGCTATGCAGATCTGAAAAAGGCATGGATGCCACACGCACCGGAAAATGCGCCTGCAGCCATGACAAGGCCACGCCGTGAACGCCACAGCGGCTCAGGTCTGGCGTCAGCAGATCACTCCCCCGCAGGAGAACCACGTTGCTGCTGGTGGCTTCTATGATGTTATCCTCACCGTCCAGCAACAAGCCATCGTCATAGTTACCAGCCTGCACTTCGGCGCAGGCCAACACGTTTTCCAGCCGGTTCAGGTGTTTGATACCGGCCAACCGTGGCTGCCAGGCCAGGCGGATATCGCAGCGTTTGAGATGCAACGGAGGTGTGCGCTGAACGGACTCGGCCAGGCTGGCAGACAAGTCATTGGGAAAGAAATCCAGCACAAAGGCGCTGTCGCTGCCCGCTGGGCAGTAACCGCGCCGCGAATGGCCATCGGAGGCATGGCGGAACAGCACCAGCTTGAGCACACCGGAAACCGGCGGAGTGCCAGAGGAGGCACTCACGGCGTCCCCGTTGGAAAGCGGCTCCCGGATAGCCAGTGCCAATTGGCGCTGCATGGCCTGATGCAACACGTCGGCCTCGGGCGTATCCAGCCCCAATCGCGCCGCACCGATTTTTAGTCGACGCCAGTGATAGGACCACAGCGGCAGGCGGCCATGACTGACCCGAATGGTTTCGAAAACGCCATCCCCGTAAGCGAAGGCCCGGTTGCGCATCAAGTCCTGTGTGTGTGTGATTTCACGGCAACTCATGTTAAAAAATCACCTGCTGAGTCACTGGCCGTTTCGCCCAACACGGTGACTGGTGGATGCAGGACAAAAGCCCGCAACAGGCCTTCGGCCTTGTGGCCGGTTTCAGCCACTTCCCGCTGCGGGTCGGAATCGATCACGATGCCAGCACCGGCCATAAAGCTCAGTTGCTGGCCATGTCTGACCAGCGTTCGAATGAGGATATTGCTGTCCATGTCGCCCGTGTAATTCAGGTAACCCATGGTGCCAGTATAGGCACCACGCGGGCGCTGTTCCAATTCCTGAATGATCTCCATGCAACGGATTTTCGGGCAGCCGGTGATGGTGCCGCCGGGAAACACGGCTTTCATGACCTGGCTGAAAAATATTTCAGGCGGCACCTGCCCGCAGACATTGGAAACAATGTGGTGCACGTGGGTATAACTTTCGACCACCATCAGTTCATCCACTTCCACACTGCCAGTGTGGCAAATTCGGCCCAGGTCATTGCGCTCCAGGTCCAGCAGCATGATGTGTTCGGCCCGTTCCTTGGGGTGGGCAATCAGCTCTGCCATCAAGTCCGCATCGGCTGTGGCGTTGTGGCTGCGTGGCCGGGTGCCGGCGATGGGCCGGGTTTCCAGTCGTGAACCGCGCCTTCTGACCAGGCGTTCCGGGGATGAAGAAATAAGCGTCAGGTCCTGCCATTGCAACAGACCGGCAAAAGGCGCCGGATTGCTCCAGGCCAACTGGCGGAAAAGCTGGGTGGTCGAGGGTAGCTTTGTGCCGACCGGTTGAGGCCGTACTCGCCACTGCCGGGCCAGATTCACCTGATAGACATCACCGGCGGCGATGTAATCACGCACCGCTTCCACCTGCTGACGAAACCGGCTTGCCGGCTCCACCTGGGCGACAAACGACATGGCATGGGTTTCCCCCCACGGTGGATCGGTCATGGCCTGAATCACTTTGTGGTAAATCCGCCGGGCAACCTCTTCGGAGATGGCCGACACCCAGGCGGTATTCGATCCATGGTCAATCACCACTGCCCCGTCGCACTTGAGCGCCAGGGCCAGGGGTTGACCCGCTGGCGGCTGCAGGGCGGAAAGCCGGGGTTCCCAGCCGGCAATGGCTTCATAGGCCAGGTAGAAGAACCAGCCATATTCAAATGGCGATGCATGGCTGTTCGACGAGTCCCAGGCGCTGACCGGGGGAGAACCAATGCTGGATGCGTCCAGGCGCCGAAACCATTCCGGCATGTCCTCCGGCACGCGAGCCACGGCGCTTTCACTGACAGCGGCAAACAGAATGGAATAGCGTCCGGTGACGGGGTTGACGGCCTCGCTGGAGAGCAGGGCCGGGAAAAAACCCGCATCGGTTTCAACCAGCCCCGGCAAATCCGGCGGTGAAGGCAAAGGCAGTCTGCAGGCCATTTTAACGCGTCCTGACAAGCGCACTGAGGGTGGCGGTGATGGCCATCACATGAATAATGCGTTTATTGCATGCGCCGAAAAACAAGGCTGGCATTGGTGCCACCAAAACCAAATGAATTGCTGATGGCGTAGTCGAGTTTGGCCTCACGCTTCACATTGGGAACGTAATCCAGGTCGCAACCTTCGTCCGGCTGTTCCAGGTTAATGGTGGGCGGCAAAACCTGATCGCGCAGGGCCAGCACACTGAACACCGCTTCCACACCGCCGGCTGCCCCCAGCATGTGGCCGGTCATGGACTTGGTGGAGCTGACTGCCAGCCGGTAGGCGTGATCGCCAAAGGCACGTTTAATGGCCAGGGTTTCCGCCACATCACCCAGCGGCGTCGAAGTGCCGTGAGCATTGACGTAATCAATCGCTTCCGGCGCAATCCCTGCGTCCTTGATGGCATTGACCATGCAGCGGGCCGCGCCTTCGCCATCTTCCGGTGGCGCAGTCATGTGAAAGGCATCGGAACTCATGCCAAAGCCGGTCAATTCCGCATAAATGGTCGCACCGCGGGCCTTGGCCTGTTCGTATTCTTCCAGCATCAGGACACCGGCGCCATCACTGAGCACGAAGCCATCGCGGTCGGCATCCCAGGGCCGTGAGGCTTTCTGCGGCTCGTCGTTGCTTGTGCTGAGCGCCTTGGCGGAACAAAACCCCCCCACTGACAGCGGTGTGGTGGCGTATTCGGAGCCGCCACACAGCATGGCATCGGCCTCGCCATACGCGATGGCCCGTGCCGCCAGTCCGATGTTGTGCGTGGCCGTGGTGCATGCCGAAACGGCCGAAAACGTCGGGCCTTTGGCACCCAGCATGATCGACAGATGACCCGCAACCATGTTGATGATGGAACCAGGCACAAAAAACGGAGAAATACGTCGCGGGCCCTTGTTCAGGTAGGCTTCGGTGGTGTTTTGAATAGTGTGTATGCCGCCGATACCCGAACCGATATAGATACCCAGTCGTTCGGCGTTGTCCGGGGTGATTTCGTAGCCACTGTCGGCCAGTGCGTCCATGCCAGCGGCAATGCCGTAATGCATGAAGGGATCCATTTTGCGTGAATCCTTGGGCCGCAGATACTTCGACACGTCGAAATCACGCACTTCACCGGCAATAGTGCTGGCAAATCCCTCGGCATCAAAATGCGTAATGTGGTCAATGCCGCTTTGGCCGGCCAAAATGTTCTGCCAGGCGGCTTCCAGTTCGCTGCCCACGGGCGAAACAATGCCCATTCCGGTCACAACGACCCTGCGTTTGTTCTGCATAGCTGTCCCCTGCGTTGGTGGCCCGGGTCAGGGCCGCCGATAAACAGTCGGGGAAAGTCCGTGCCAGGCCCACAGGCGGTGACAAAAACTTTCCCCGGTATTTATTTGATCATGCGCCACCGACCCTGGAGTCGAGGCACGCAACAACCGTGGTTAATCAGGCGTTGGCTTTGACATAGTCAATGGCCTGTTGCACGGTCTGGATTTTATCGGCATCGGTTTCTGGAATTTCGCATTCGAATTCCTCTTCCAGCGCCATGACCAGTTCGACGGTGTCCAGTGAGTCGGCACCCAGATCATCCACGAACGATGCGTTGTCGTTCAACTCGGACGGATCCACATCCAGATCCAGCTGTTCAACGATGATGGCTTTGACTTTTTCTTCAATAGTGCTCATTGGTTTAAATAACCCCTGTGGTGAAAATGCAGTCATTGTAGGGTAAGCGATGGCGTTTTGCCACCCTGTGCGCCTGCGAAAAAACGTTTTTTTTGAAAATTCAAACGGCCGTTTAGGGCGCGTGGTTGCTGGCTTTTGATATTAACCTGGCATCAACATGCCACCATTCACGTGCAGGGTTTCGCCCGTCACATAGGCGCCCATGTCCGAGGCCAGGAACAGCACCGCATTGGCAATGTCCTGCGGTGATCCGAGCCGTTGCAGGGGCACCTGACTTTTCAGCTTGTTCTGCTGTTCTTCCGGCAGATCGCGGGTCATGTCCGTGACAATGTAGCCGGGCGCCACCACATTCACGGTGATGCCACGAGAACCAATTTCGCGCGCCAGTGACTTGGAAAACCCCACCAGGCCGGCTTTTGCTGCGGCGTAGTTGGCCTGTCCGGCATTGCCCATGGCACCAATCACCGAGCCAATGCTGATAATCCGGCCACTGCGTTTTTTCATCATGGGCCGCAAACAGGCCTTGCTCAACCGGAACACAGACGTCAAATCGGTGTCCAGCACCTGCTGCCATTCCTCGTCTTTCATGCGCATGAGCAGATTATCCCGCGTAATGCCCGCATTATTGACCAGAATATCCGGCATGCCGGTGGTTTCCTTCATCTGACTCAAGGCGGCCTGAATGCTTTCGGGGTCCGACACATCCAGCACCAGGCCCTGCCCGCCGTGAGCTTGCAGGCGGTCACTGATGGCAGCGGCGCCGGCATGGGTGGTGGCCGTTCCAACCACGGTGGCACCGGCCTGGGCCAGGGTGTCGGCAATGGCGGCACCTATGCCACGGGAAGCGCCGGTCACGAGGGCGATTTTTCCTTTCAGATTTATCATGCTTCACTCCACTGCTGGTGAATTTCGGGGATGTTTTCCGGGCTGTTCAGGCTGGCACTGGGCCATTTCCGGTCAAACCGTTTGAAAAGCCCGCACAGCACCTTGCCCGGCCCGCATTCAACCACGTTGTCAACGCCTTCATCGCGCAACCGGTGCATGGTTTGCGTCCAACGCACGGGGGAATAAAGCTGCTCGGCCAGTAACTGACGAATGGCTTGCGGCGAATCGGCGGTGTCGGCCGTCACGTTATGCAACACCGGAATTTTCGGCACTCGCACCGTGACTGCTTGCAGGTCTGCGGCCAGCTTTTCCGCCGCCGGGCGCATCAACTGGCAATGGGAAGGCACGCTCACGGCCAGTGGCAATACCCGGCGGGCGCCGGCTTCGCGCGCCAGTTCCGCGGCTTTTTCCACCCCCGCTGCGGTGCCGGAAATCACCACCTGCCCGGGCGAGTTGTAATTGGCCGGGCTCACCGCGCCGGGTTGATTCACCACTTCTCCGGCTTGTTGGCAAACGGCTTCCACTGCTGCATCTTCAAGCCCGAGCACCGCGGCCATGGCGCCCTGCCCTTCGGGCACGGCTTCCTGCATGTACCGGCCACGCTTGTGTACCAGGGCCACGGCTTCATCAAAATCCAGGGCATTGGCACACACCAGGGCCGAATATTCACCCAGGGAATGGCCGGCCAGAAAATCCGGCAGTGGCGCGTCAGCCTCTTGCCAGGCACGCCAGGCAGCCACGGAAGTCACCAGCAGGGCCGGCTGCGTCCATTGGGTCTGGTCGAGGGTTTCCTGCGGGCCATTGGCCACCAGCGCCTTCAGGTCGTGATCAAGGATTTCACTGGCGCGCCGAAACAAGGCATCGGCCTGTGCCGAATCATTCAACCAGGCATCGGCCATGCCGGTAAATTGCGATCCCTGGCCGGGAAACACAAAAGCGGTTTTGGTCATTGGTTTGTCCCCAAATGAGTGCGTAAAAAGATGTATTATTAACCTGGTATCAATATAGGCGATGCCAGGTTAATAACGGTGACGAACCGGGCCAGTCTCCCCTGTGCCCGATCCGCCAGTGAAGTCAGTGAAAGCGTTACATTTTTATCAGCGCCGAACCCCAGGTGAAGCCGCCGCCAAAGGCTTCCAGCAAGATCGTCATGCCGGGTTTGATCTGCCCGCTGCGAACGGCCTCATCCAGTGCCATGGGCACCGAAGCCGATGAGGTGTTGCCGTGTTTATGCACGGTCACCACCACCTGGTCCATGTCCATGCCGAGTTTCTTGGCCGTGGCGCTGATAATGCGCAAATTGGCCTGATGTGGCACCAGAAAATCAATGTCCGATTTTTCCATGCCGTTGGCTTCCAGGGTTTCGTCAACAATGCGGCCCAGGGTGCGCACCGCCACCTTGAACACTTCGTTGCCTTTCATTTCGATTTTCAGGCCACCGCGTTCCTCAGCCGTAAACCCTTTGGAGACGCCCGCCGTGGCCGTGAGCAGATCGGCGTATTCGCCCGCCGCATGCAGGTGGGTGGACAACACGCCAGGGGCTTCGCTGGCCTCCAGCACCACCGCGCCCGCGCCATCGCCAAACAGCACCGCCGTGGTGCGGTCATTCCAGTCCAGCATGCGGGTCAGGGTTTCGGCCCCCACCACCAGCACTTTTTTCTTGCTGCCGGTGCGAATGAAGTTGTCCGCCACGCTCAGGCCATAAATGAACCCGCTGCAGGCGGCATTGACGTCCATGGCAGTGCAGCCATTGGCGCCCAAACGGGCCTGCAACAGGCAGGCTGTGCTAGGAAAAACCAGATCGGGCGTGGTGGTTCCCACCACAATCATGTCCAGCTCACCGGCGCTCACGCCGGCGGCCTGCATGGCTTTCACCGCCGCTTCATAGGCCAAATCAGAGGTGGTTTCTCCCTCGGCCGCGATGTGGCGTTGCTGAATGCCGGTACGTTCACGAATCCATTGGTCGTCGGTGTCGAGAATTTTTTCCAGATCGGCGTTGGTGATGATCTTTTCCGGCAGATGGCTACCGGTGCCGGTAATTCTGGAATAGACCGGGGCTTCACTCATATCAGGTTCTCCAAATGGATTTTCAGGTCGTTAATGACCTGTCGCTTGGCCAGCTCCCAGGCCAAAGCCAGCGCCGAAATGTAGGACTTTATATCACAGGCCCCATGACTTTTCACAATCAGGTCTTCAAAACCCAGCAGCACAGCCCCGTTGTGACGGGCCGGATTCAGGTGCGAGGCCTGCTGAAAGAAGCGCTGCAAAAAGGGAATTCGGGAATGCCAGCAGCCGGTTTCGAGCATGAACCGGGCCATGCCCTCGCCCGTTTTGAGGGCCACGTTGCCCACAAAGCCTTCGGTGGCGATGACATCAAACTGGCCGGTAAACAGGTCCAAGCCTTCGCAATAGCCCTGGTAGTTCAACCGGGAAGCCTGCAACAACCGGTCGGCCTGCCAGATGGTGTCATTGCCTTTGATGGGTTCGGTGCCAATGTTCAACAGGGCCACGGCTGGCTGGGGTTTGCCTGCCAGACTGCGCATCAGGGCAGAACCCATCAGGCCAAATTGCAGCAACTGCTCGGAGTCGGTGGATACCGAAGCGCCGGCATCCAGAAACAGGGTTTTGCCCACCGGAGAAGGCAGAAACGCCGCCAGCGCGGGCTTCTGAATACCCGCCAGGGGCGTCAGGAAATGCCGCGCAAACGCGACCAGCGCACCGGTGTTACCGGCGCTCAGGCACACACTGCTGTTGTGCTTCAGATCGTTGATGGCGCACGCCAGCGTGGAATGACGGCCGTGACGCAAGGCATGAATCGGTGATTCGTTCATGCCAATAGCCGAGTCGCAGGCCACCAGCTGCAGGCGCGGGTCATCCCCTGCCCCGGCTGTTTTGGCCACAAAATCCCGGGTGGCAAAAACCCGCAGGCGGGCGTCGGATTGTTGGGCCAGAAATTGCCTGCAGGCCGCCAAGCGGTCTTCGGCCGCCCCATCACCGCCCATCACGTCCACGGCCAGTATCACGGGCGCGGGTTGTTGGGCAGAGGCACTCATCGGCTCATGGGCGGGTCAGAAAGCAACTCGAAGGCGGCTGAAAAACCAAAAGAGCCAGCGCAATACCGGCTCTTTTGTGGGTTTTCAGGCAGATTTTACTCTTCTTCGAAAACTTCTTCGTTGACGTCAATCACTTTGCGGCCACGGTAGTAGCCTTCGGCGCTGACGTGATGACGCAGATGCACTTCACCGGTTTCCGGCTCAATGGAAAGCGTTGGCGCTTTCAATTTGTCGTGCGAACGACGCATGCCGCGTCTGGATGGGGTTTTACGGCTTTTCTGTACGGCCATGACCGTTTCTCCTAACTGAATAAAACAATTTTACGCACCCGCCACTGGCTCTGTCAGTCGGCGAGCTCTTGAGGCAACTGCTATTTGCCTTTTAACTTTTCCAACACCGCAAACGGGTTAACCTTTGGTGAACTCTCCACCGTCTGCTCAGGCTCCGGCGTGGCTTCGGCCAGGTATTCCACCGGCACTTGACCGCCCTCGGACAAGGGGATTTCCGGAATGGCCAAAATCAACTCGTCCTCAATCAGATCGCGCAGGTTGACCTGGCCTTCGTTCAACCAGGAAGGCTCCATGTCCGGAGACAGGCGATCCAGCTGTTCGGTGGTGGTCACAAAACCCACCTGACGATCCACATCCACTGAAAAATCAAAGCCTTGCAACGAACGCTGGCATTGCAGCGGCAGCACTGTTCGTGCCTGAATGCGGGCCTCACCCGGCAACAGGCGCGAATCCGAAAACTCCACCCGGAACGCCACCATGCCTTCCGGCTCGGGCGTTTCCAGCAACTCCAGCAAACGCGGGAATTCACGCAAAGGCAGCTCCCCTTCCCAGGCATATCCTGTAATGGCCTTGGCCAAATCCAGCTGTTCGGGAATGCGAGTCACCATAGCCGGCGGATTTTAACGGTTTCGACGGGCCTTTGCAATGCTTTTACTGCACAGAAAGGCCCAGCCAGCCGACGGTACGGGCCTACCAGCCGCCGCCACCGCCACCGCCAC
>JALWKC010000032.1 GCA_026996795.1 Lysobacterales bacterium
TCCAGATCGCGCGGCTTTTCCACCACGATCACAGTGTGGATGCCCAGCAGCCGTCCCATCAACGCCAGGCGAATAAAGTTTCGGTCCTTATACCCATTGCAGATGACTGTTTTCCCCTGACCGTGGGCAAGGGCGATCATCAATTCTGGCTTGCTGCCTGCCTCCAACCCGAAGCGCTGGTCGGAACCGCGCAATAGCCCTTGCACCACCTGCCGGTGTTGGTTGACCTTGATGGGGTAGACCAGACGGTAGCTGCCACCATAGCCAGAATCGGCAATGGCCTGCTTAAACGCGTCAATCAGGTGGTCGCGGCGGTGGCGGGTGATGTCCGGAAAACGCACCAGCAAAGGGGCTTTCAGCCCCAGCTGGCGCGCCTCGTGCACAATGTCCTGCAAGGCCATGGCGGGCGTTTCATCGCCCGTGGGGCAGGCCAGCAAGTGGCCATCATTGCCGATGCGGAAATAGCCGTCGGCCCAGTGGTCAATGGCATAACGCACGCGATTGGCCTGAATGGCTTCCTGGCTGGCCCGCTGGCGCTCAGGCTCCGGATTCGCGGTGGTCTCGTGTTCATTCGTCATGCGGGTATTTTACCCGTTATCCGCCCGTGGCATTGCCATTTTGATACCTCTCCGTTAGGGAAGCTCTGACCGAATCGTGAACTCGCCTCTCACACCTGAAATGTCCGATAACTGCGTTAAAGTCTTTGCCAATAGCCCTGCTATTGGCTGCAAGCTTCTCCTTGTTCTCGAACATTTCTGGCATAATTTGCTTCGTCCAGATTCAATCAGAGCTTCCCTAAGGAAGCTCTGACCGAATCGTGAACTCGCCTCTCACACCTGAAATGTCCGATAACTGCGTTAAAGTCCTTGCCAATAGCCCTGCTGTTGACTGCAAACTTCTCCTTGTTCTCGAACATTTCTGGCATAATTTGCTTCGTCCAGATTCAATCAGAGCTTCCTTAGCCTAGGGTGTTCTCGGACAAGCTCTTGGATAAAACGGAAAGCCGATGCCTGAAGACTTTATTGCCGAATACCCCCACCAGTTACCTGTCGAGTTCTGCATGCACTGCATCGACAAGTTTGAAGCCGACCCGGCTATTCACCCGGGGCGCACCGGCTTTGGCGTGGACCCGCAAAAAAAACACAGCACGGATTTAACCCTGGACAGCCACCTGGATCGCTGGCAGGGCGAAATCGTGACGGTGCAACAAGCGGTGCTGGATGGGCTGGTCAAATATGTTCGCCGTTACCCGCATTTACTGGCCGGCGCGGTGGCCCTGCAACACCAGGGTGCTGATGGCCGTGTGCGGCCACTGGAGTATGCCGACATTCAAGCCATGCCGGAAGCGGCGCTGAAACAGCTCATCACCCAGGTGTATCGGCTGGGCAGCATAAATCTGCAACGCTACCGGGCCGGTCAAGGGGGCTATTTTCACTGGCATTCAGAGCACTTTCCCCATCCGGCAGATCCGCAGCAACTCTCGTTGCACCGGGTCTTGCTGTGGATGTTCTACCTCAATGACGTGGAATCCGGCGGGGAAACGGAATTTTTTTATCAGAAGAAACGGGTCAAACCAGTGCAGGGCACCATGGTGATAGCGCCGGCCGGTTTTACGCACACTCACCGGGGCAATACGCCGCGTTCAAACGACAAGTACATTTTGACGTCCTGGTTACTGTTTCAAGACGCCGCCCGGCTGTATGGACACTGAGCCGCCGGCCTGGCAGGTAAAACCCGCTGGCGGCTGTCAATGATCCCACAAAGGCTGAACCGGGCCGGGAGAGGACTCTCAGGCCGTTTTCGCTTTCCAGCTGACCGAAAATGGCCAGGTTATGCCACTGGCCTTCCATCTTGTCGGCCTCCCGCATAATGCCTTTCCGATCGAACCAGTCAGCCGCCAGATGCTGTGTGCGTGACCGGGTTTTGTCCAGCGACCACGGTTCGCGGATGTATTTCATCAATTGCCTGTCCAACTCATGGCGGACGTTGTGTTCCACATCGCGCTTTGAAAACTTTTGCACAATCAGGCGTTCGGTTCGCAGGTGCAAGCGGTTAACGCGTTGCCTGTTGATGTCGGAGCATTGGGGGATTTCGTTCATGCCTGAGAGTATACCCCGGTCTGAACCGGTAAACAGGCTCCATGGGTGCCCCGGCAGGTCCTGATAATTCTTTGCCCATACACCAAATGCCGGTAAAATCACGCCTTTACCTCAGACGGAACAGCGCCCATGTCGGACTTGAAAGCAGGCTGGTTTATCGAAGCGATGGATTCCACCGGATCCGCAGTGGGGTTTCGCGTGCGCGAAAAACTGGCGGATGTCAAAACGCCGTATCAGCACATCGAGATCTATGCCACCACTGATTTTGGCAATCTCATGGTCATTGATGGCTGCATTATGCTCACGGGGCGTGAAAACTTTTTTTATCACGAAATGCTGACGCATCCGGTCCTTTGTACCCATCCGGAAGTGCGTCACGTGGCCATTATCGGGGGTGGTGACTGCGGCACGCTGAAAGAGGTGCTGAAACATAAAAACGTCAAATCCGTTACCCAGATTGACATTGACGAACAGGTCACGCGCCTGTCGGAGAAATATTTCCCCGAGCTGTGTGAAAGCAACAATGACCCGCGCGCTACCCTGCTGTTTGCCGACGGCCTTAAATGGATTGAAAAACAGGCGGAGAACTCGCTGGATTTGCTGATTATCGACAGCACCGACCCGGTGGGAGTGGCCGAAGGACTGTTTGAACACCCGTTTTACAAGCTGTGTTTCCGCGCATTGAAACCCGGCGGCGTGCTGGTGCAGCAAAGCGAATCGCCTCTGTTGCACACCAACCTCATTGCCGACATGCAACAAAAACTTCAGGACGTGGGTTTTCAGTCCACCGACTGGCTGCATTTCCCCCAGTCCTGTTATCCCTCGGGCTGGTGGAGTGCCACCGTTGCCCGTAAAGGCGGTGAATTGAAACTGCCATACCCACCGGAAAACTGCGCCGTTGACACGCGCTATTACAATCGTGAGATTCACAAGGCCGCTTTGGCCAAACCGCAGTTCTGGCGCCAGGCAGACAAGCATTCATAGGTTTTCTATTTGATGCCAGTCAAACCGGTTTCACAGCCGTTGCATTAAAATACCGCCATCATTCTGGACGCTGATTTCCCTAACCTGCCGAATGCACAAGGTGCTCAATGCACCCGGCTTTCGGATCACTGAATTTAACGAGTTCCCCATGAATCATTTTTTTAAGCCCTATCGACCAGGGGCCATGTTCTGCTTGGGCCTGTCGCTGGTTGTTTCGCCGTTGGTTGCCGTCAAGGCGCAAGCCCCCACAAAAGAAAAGCCGCAAACAGAAGCCACCGTACTGGATCCCTTGCGTGTTGAGTCTGACAGCTCCCTCTTGCGCCAGGTGCCTGCCGGTCAGGTAATGGCGCCGGAGGCGCTGGATGCAACAAGCACGTCGGAAACAGGAGATCAGTTACGCGAATTGATGGGTGTGTCTGGCAGCCGCATGGGCGGTCATGGCATCGACATTAACATTCGCGGGCAAAAAGCCACGCAGCTGAATGTGCTGCTGGATGGAGCCTTTATTCATGGTGCCTGCCCCAATCGCATGGACCCACCCACCAGTTTCGCCGATATGCTGTCTTTTGATGAAATCACGGTGATCAAGGGAGTGCAATCCCTGAGCTATGGGGCTGGAGGCAGCGGTGGCACGGTGCTGTTTAAGCGCAATACGGCAGCAGCGCCAAAGGGCATCCACGGCACCGTGGCCTTCAAGGCCACCAACAATGGTCTCAAAACCGGTCTGTCTTTTGACGTCAGCCATGTGGCCGAGTCTACCTGGTTGCGTGTTTTTGGAGGATACAAAGACGCTGACAATTACACTGATGGCGCCGGCCGCGAGTGGCGCACATCGTTTCGGTCGCACCAATGGGGCCTTGTTGCCGGTTACCGCCTGGCTGAAAACCAGAGTCTGGAACTGGGTTATGAACACAGCAACACCTTTGATGCCCTGTTCCCCGGGGCTGGCATGGATTCCCCGCGCGATGATGCCAGCACCGCACGACTGAAATACCGCCTGGATTCACCCTTTGCCAACTTGTCCGTTCTGCGTATAGAAGCGTATCGTTCGCGAGTGGATCACCTGATGGACAACTATTCACTGCGACCTAACGCCGGCATGAAAATGGCATCGCCAGCCCACTCGGACACCGATGGCTTGCGCATGGTGGCTGAAACGGTAGAGACCGCCGGGTGGAAACTGGATTATGGCCTGGATCATAAGAAAACCCAGCGCCTAGCGAGTTTGGGAAACCCCATGATGGACACCACCACTGCCTGGACCTGGCCTGATGTGCGCACGGAAATCAGTGGCGCATTCCTGAATGCCAAACGCCGCCTGGGTGCCCATGGTCAGTTGATTGGCGGCGTGCGTTATGACCACGTGAATGCCGGTGCGGCCTTGCTGCATACGCTGCCACCCAATGCCCCAATGAATACGCCCACGGCGGTTTACCTGCGCACTTACGGGGTTGGTGGACAAAGCGTTTCCGAAAACAATCCGGGCGGTTTGTTGCGTTATGAGCACACGGCAGATAACGGGTTTTTTTGGTTTGCCGACATTAACCAGACGGTGCGCACGGCAGATGCCACAGAACGCTATTTCGCCAAGCCTGACTGGGTTGGCAACCCGGTGCTGGCGCCGGAAAAACACCGTCAGTTTGATGCCGGTCTGTCCTACGCTGGCCAACACTGGACAGTCAGCGCCAACCTTTTTTATGACGATGTTAAAGATTACATTCTGCGTGATCGCGTCGCTGGCAAAACGGTTTACCGCTCAGTGGATGCGCGATTATACGGCGGCGAGGCCGCTTTTGGTATTGAGCCGGCCAATGGCTGGAAACTGAATGCCGAAGCCTCCTGGACCTTTGGTGATAACGACACCGACGGGCGTTATCTGCCACAAATTCCAGCCCACGAAGCCCGCATCAGTGTGGAGAAGAAAATTCGTCAGTGGCGTTATGGCGCTCGCCTGAATGTGGCGGCGCGGCAAAACCGGATTGACCCGCAAAGCGGCCTGGACATTATTGCCACGCCCGGCTGGAGCACGGTGGATATTTATGCGGAAAATCGCCTTTCGGATCACTGGCAAGTGGATGTGGGCATTGACAACGTTTTTGACCGCGAATACGCTCAGCACCTGAATCGTAAGGATGCATTTGGCAACGTGGCCCTGGTCAATGAGCCTGGCCGCACGCTGTGGGGGCGACTGATTTACCGGTTTTGATACGGGTTATTGGCGTGAATCTCCAGGGAGCCTCTGATTGAATCTGGCACTAGCAGATTGTCGTGTAAAATTGTTCAGCTCAAGGCGCAAACCGCACGCAATAGCACGGCTATTGTGAAGGTTTGCAACGCAGAAATGGACGGTTTTATGCCGCAAGATGCCGTGTCACGATTCGATCAGAGGCTCCCCAGGGGCGCTTTCTGCCCCGGGATTCTCGCCCTGACTGTGCGTGCTTAGCGGTGAATGGCTGGCATCCATGGCCACCGGCAGGCGTTGCATTTCATGCAGGCGTGAGACGGTGCGTTTGAACTCAAAGGTCAGCCGCTGGCCCTGATAAATGCTGCTGAAGTGGGTTTCGGCGCTGGCAATCAGCGCCGTGCCGCGATCATAAAGCACATCCACCAAGGTGATGAAACGCCGCGCCGCGTCATTGCTTTGGTCTGTCAGCACCGGAATGTCACTCACCAGCAACACACGATGCCCTGAGGCCAGTTCCAGGTAGTCGTTGCTGTGGCGGTTTTCCGCGCACAAGGCGGTGAAGTCCGTCCACAGTACCGTCTCGTGGTGCGCCACAATGGGCAGCCAGTGACCATTGAGCAGCAGTGGTGCGGGTTGTGCCGCAGGCAGTGTTCCCCCCAAGGCGTGAAACCAGTTTTTCAGGCAGCCCCTGGCCCTGTCGTCATTGGGGAAGAACCATTTCTGGCGTTGGGTACGCTGGCCGTGCCTTTGATCTGCGGTGTCCTCACTTTGATGCCCGGCTTGCTGGTAACGGAAGTCTGTGCCACCGTCCAGGTGAATCACCTGCGTGTTTTTCTTCAGCCACTCAATGGCGGGTAAAAACCGCGCCCTTTGCAGGCCGCCGGCGTACAGTTGGTCTGGCTCCACATTGGACGTAGTCACCAGGGTGATGCCATTGGCGGCCAGGTGCTCCAGCAGCCCGGCCAGCAGCATGGCATCGGCAATGTCATTGACCAGAAACTCATCCAGGCATAACAGGTCAATGCGTTTTCCCAGGCGCACAATCACCCGCGCCATGGGGTTCTGGCTGTTTTTCTGCAGCCGCAACTGGGTGTGCAGCCAGCGCATAAAGTCGTGGTAGTGCCAACGTTGTTTACGCTGGCCGGGCACCGTGTCGTAAAACAGGTCCATCAGATGAGTTTTGCCGCGACCCACCGAGCCGTACAGGTAGAGGCCTTTGGGGACGGTTTTTGGGCGTAAGAAAAGCCGGAAACGGCCACGCGTGTTTTTTTTCAGCACCCGGTGCAGGTTTTCGAAAGCCGCCACGGCTTCGGCCTGCCGTGGGTCAGGCCGCAGTATGCCGGCGGCCAGTTCCTGGTCGTATCGACTCTGTGGCGAGTCGACTGTACTTTTAGCGGACACGTGGCTCTGCGCTGTCATGGGCAGGGGAAACGGAATGTCTGGGCCATGGCCGGTAGCGGGTCATTGCTGGTGCTTCAGGTGTGCCGGTGAGTGGGATCATCCACCGCTGAAGGCGTGGCGGAGTTGGTGGCACTGGCTGGCATCAGGCCCAACTCTGCCAGGCCCTCCTGCACGGCGTGTTTGAGATCCAGCAGCTTGCGGTGGAAAAAATGCCCGGCCGGCAGGGTTTTCAGCAGCGGGGCCGGCTGTGTGTTGTTGACGTAGGCAAACACGGCCTCGGGAGAAACCACGTCGTCTTCGGTGCCCATCACCACCAGCCAGGGGCTGCCCGGATGAGGCAACACGGTAAAATCGTAGCGCTCCACGGGTGGCGCAATACTGATCAGCACCGCCGGATGCAGCAAATTGGCCGCTCGCAAGGCCACGTAGGCGCCAAAGGAAAAGCCGGCCAGCCATAAGGCGTGCTCAGGCAGTACATGCCGAACCCAATCATGCACCGCCAGCAGGTCATCGGTTTCGCCGATGCCATTGTCGTAGCTGCCTTCGCTCTGGCCGACCCCGCGAAAATTGAAACGCACCGTGTGCACGCCCAGTTCGCGCAGGGCCTTGTCCAGCATGTGCACCACCTTGTTCAGCATGCTGCCTCCGAACAACGGATGCGGGTGGGCAATAATGGCTACGGCTTTCAGGGGCACTGCGTCCGGCTCCGGCGGGGAAGCCATCACTTCCAGCCGGCCGGCCGGGCCATCCAGCAACAGCCGGCAACTGTGGTTGGGAAATGTGTCCGGGGAACACGTTTTATCGGTCATTTTTATTGATCACGTTTCATCAGTCATGGTGGTGGATACGTCTTGCGGGAAAAGAGCCAATTATACCGGTTATACCGGCTATTGCCTGTTTGGTTCGCATTCTTGCCGGATTGGCCATCGGGTGAAGTCACCCACAATAACCTAGGGATCAGTCGTGGAGGAGGTTGTGCCGTGCTCACCGGCACTTTTGAGTACAGGCAAAAGCCAGCCGATGAGCACCATGCCCGGTGTAGCCATCAGGCAGCAGAGCAGGAAAAACAGGGTGTAACCCATCTGGTCCACCAGCCAGCCGGTGCTGGCGTTGACGAAGGTGCGGGGGATGGCGGTGATGGCGGTGAGCAAGGCAAACTGGCTGGCGG
>JALWKC010000033.1 GCA_026996795.1 Lysobacterales bacterium
GCCATTTTTTCCGTTTCCCGGGCTTCCTCTTGCAGCCACTGTCGCAAAAGCTGGATTTTTGGCAGTTGCTGATTACCTTCGGGACAGACGAAATAATACGCCAGTTCACTGGCAATGCGGGTTTCAAACGGCGCTGCCAGCACCCCGCGGCGAATATCATCGATAACCAGCGGTGTCCGGCCCAGGGCCACACCCTGTGCGTTTTCGGCCGCCTCCAGCATCATCATGGTGTGGCTGAACCGCGTGCCCCGGCTGGTGTCGATGTGTTCCAGTCCGGCGGCCTTCAGCCACATTTCCCAATCCTCGCTGCTGTAATCATCATGCAGCAGATTGCTGGTGGCGAGCATGCGTTTAAGGCTGGTGCTTTTGAAGCGTTCTGCCAGCTGCGGCGAACAGACAGGAAAAACCTCTTCCTGCAGTAGGCATTCGCTGAATAACCCCGGCCAGTTGCCTTTGCCATAGCGGATCGCAATGTCCACTTCTTCAGTCTTGAAATCCACCGGCCAGTCATAGGCGGAAACGCGAATATCGATGTCCGGGTACTGTTGCTGGAATTTCCACAGCCGTTTGACCAGCCATTTGGTGGCAAATGAGGGCAATACCGAAATGGTGATGGCGTTGCTGCGGTTGCGTTGTATCAGGGTGCGGGATGCCTGTTCGAGTTTTTCCAGCACATCGCGCACCTGTTGCAGGTAGATTTTGCCATCGCGGGTGAGCGACAGCGACCGGTTGTGCCGTTCAAACAAGGGCGTGCCCAGTAACTCTTCCAGGGCCTTGATCTGGTGACTGATGGCAGCCTGGGTCACAAACAGTTCCTCGGCGGCTTTGGTGAAGCTCATGTGACGGGCAGAGGCCTCAAGGGCTTTGAGGGAGCGCAAGGGGGGAATGTGCTGGTATTTTTTCACGACAGGGTTCACAAAAACGGGCTTCGCATTAGCCTAACTTATGCGAAGCATAAAAACAATTCGCTTGCGGAGATTTTCAGTTGGGCTATTATACGCGTCCCGGATAGATTGGATGTTCCTTCATTTGGGGTCGCGGCAAGGATTGAACCTTTTGCGGCGGAGTGTGTCATAAGGGTGACTTTCAGGATGAAAGGGGCTTTGGCATTAACTCTGCTAAGGAAGCTCTGATTGAATCTGGCACGAGCAGATTGTCGTGTGAAATTGTTCAGTTCAAGGCGCACGCCGCACGCAATAGCAAGCTATTGTGAAGGTTTGCAACGCAGAAATGGACGATTTTACGCCGCAAGATGCCGTGTCAAGATTCGATCAGATCTTCCCTGATTTTCAGTGATTGCCACGGCCCGATTGATGTTGGACAGGGTTGTCCCGGATTGTTTTTTTCATTGTTCCCTGCCAATGGATTTTGGCAACGTGGTTGCAATTTTTTAACCCGGTTGGGTTATTAAAAGCCACAACCTACGTCTCCGGTGAGGTTTCTCCTCCCTCTTCCTCACCGGAACTTGATGGGGAAGGAGGCCGCAAGGTCTCCTTTCCAATCACGTAGTATTCAGGCGCGTCAGGCATGACGCGCCTTTTTTTTGCCTGTTGGCAAGTGCCGGACAGGCAGCAACACCAACCACCTTTGACAAACGCAACCTGAAAAACAGCCAATTCGTTGCTTCAGGCTGTTTTCTTGCGCGCGTGTTTTGTGGCTTTTTTGACGGACTTTCCTGCCGGCTTTGCTCGGGGCTGATTCTCTTTTTTGCGCTTTCCTGCTTCAAGCAGCGGCTTAAGAAAAACGGCAGTGTGGGTGTTATGCTGTGACACCAGTTCCTCGGGGCTGCCGGTGGCCACGATCTGACCGCCGCCATCACCGCCTTCCGGCCCCAGGTCGATGATCCAGTCGGCCGTTTTCACCACATCCAGATTGTGTTCGATGACCACCACGGTGTTGCCGTGATCGCGCAGGCGATGCAACACCTTGAGCAGTTGTTCGATATCCGCAAAGTGCAGACCGGTGGTGGGTTCGTCCAGAATGTAGATGGTCTGGCCGGTGTCCCGCTTGGACAGTTCCTTGGCCAGTTTGACCCGTTGGGCTTCGCCGCCAGACAGGGTGGTGGCGTTCTGGCCCAGCTTGATGTAGCTTAATCCCACATCCAGCAGGGTTTGCAATCGGTTCTTGACCGCCGGGATGGCATCGAAAAAGGGCGCGGCCTCCTCGATGGTCATTTCCAGCACTTCGTGAATGTTCTTGCCCTTGTAACGGATATCCAGGGTTTCGCGGTTGTAACGCTGGCCCTTGCAGGTGTCGCAGGTGACGTAAACATCGGGTAGAAAGTGCATTTCCACCTTGATGACGCCATCCCCCTGACAGGCTTCGCAGCGGCCACCTTTGACGTTGAAACTGAATCGGCCCGCCTTGTAGCCACGGGCGCG
The DNA here is from genome assembly GCA_026996795.1 of Lysobacterales bacterium. GTDB lineage: Bacteria > Pseudomonadota > Gammaproteobacteria > Xanthomonadales > Marinicellaceae > S144-45. The sequence goes on from JALWKC010000033.1 coordinate 2,382, forward strand.
GGCTTCCGGTGTGCCGGCAAACAGTTCGCGAATGGGCGTGAAAAGCCCGGTGTAGGTGGCCGGATTGGAGCGGGGGGTGCGGCCAATGGGTTTCTGGTCAATGTCCACCACCTTGTCAAACAGTTCGATGTTTTCGATTTTGTCAAAAGGCGCCGGGGTGGTGTGGGCGCGGTTGAGTTCGGCGGCCAGTATTTTGTACAGGGTTTCGTTGATCAGGGTGGACTTGCCCGAGCCGGACACGCCGGTCACGCAGGTCAACAGGCCGGCGGGCAATTCCAGTGTAACGTTTTTCAGGTTGTTGCCGCAGGCGCCAATGAGCCGGAAAATCTTGTCCGGGTCCGGCCGGTGGCGTACCGCCGGGATTTCAATGGCGCGCTTGCCGCTGAGGTATTCGCCGGTGATGGAGCCGGGCGTGTGACGGATTTCCTCTGGCGTGCCCTGGGCCACAATGTGACCGCCATGGACGCCGGCGCCGGGGCCAATATCCACCACGTGATCGGCCATCTGAATGGCTTCTTCGTCGTGTTCCACCACAATCACGGTGTTGCCCAGGTCACGCAGGTTGGTCAGGGTCTTGAGCAGTTTGGCGTTATCGCGCTGGTGCAGGCCGATGGACGGCTCGTCAAGCACGTACATGACGCCCACCAGGCCCGCGCCAATCTGGCTGGCCAGTCGAATGCGCTGGGCTTCGCCGCCGGACAGGGAATCGGCCTTGCGGTCCAGGGTCAGGTAGTTGAGTCCAACATTGACCAGGAAACTCAGGCGTTCCTTGATTTCCTTGACGATTTTTGCAGCGATCTTGCCTTTCCAGCCAGGCAGTTGCAAGGATTCGAAAAATGCCAGCGCTTCGGCAATGGAGCGGCGGTTAATGTCTGGCAGGTTGGTGTCCGCCACAAACACGTGGCGCGCGGCTTCATTCAGGCGATCGCCCTGGCAATCCGGGCATTCCCGGGTGCTGATGTACTTGCTTAGTTCTTCGCGCACCGTACCGGAATCGGTTTCGCGGTAGCGCCTTTCCATGTTTTTGGCCACGCCTTCAAACGGGTGCCGGCGCTGTTGCAGGCCACGGTCTGAAATGTAGCTGAAGGCGATTTTTTCACGGCCACTGCCAAAGAAAATGATCTCGCGGATTTTTTCCGGCAGGTCTTTCAGCGGCGTGTCAATGCTGAAATCGTAGTGCTTGGCCAGCGCCTGGATGAGCTGGAAGTAGTAGCCGTTGCGGCGATCCCAGCCGCGAATGGCGCCATCGGACAAGGAGAGGTTCCAGGAGGTGACGATGCGTTCCGGGTCAAAAAATTGCTTCATGCCCAGTCCGTCGCAGCCCGGGCAGGCGCCGTGCGGGTTGTTAAAGGAAAACAGCCTTGGCTCCAGTTCTTCCAGCGCGTAGTCACACACCGGGCAGGAAAATCGCGAGGAAAACAGCATGTCCACGGGTTCTTCGTCATCGGCAAAGCTGACCACCCGGGCCAGCCCGTCACTGAGTTTGAGTGCGGTTTCAAAGGACTCGGCCAGGCGTTGTTGCAGGTCGTCGCGGACCTTGAAACGGTCCACCACCGCTTCAATGGTGTGTTTGGTTTTTGGGTTCAGGTCGGGCAGGTCGTCCAGGTTATAGAGGCGCCCGTCTATGCGTACGCGCACAAAACCGCTGGTGAACAGTTGATCGAGCACCAGAATGTGTTCGCCCTTGCGGTCGCGAATCACCGGGGCCAGCAGCATGAGCTTTTTGCCTTCCGGCTGCGACAGCACGGTGTCCACCATCTCCGAAACAGTCTGCGCTTCCAGGGCAATGCCGTGTTGCGGGCAACGGGGTGTGCCGGTACGGGCAAACAACAGGCGCAGGTAGTCGTAGATTTCGGTGATGGTGCCAACGGTGGAGCGCGGGTTATGGGAAGTGGATTTCTGTTCGATGGAAATGGCCGGCGACAGACCTTCAATATGGTCAATGTCGGGCTTTTCCATCATGCTCAGGAATTGGCGCGCATACGCCGACAGTGACTCCACGTATCGGCGTTGGCCTTCGGCGTAAATGGTATCAAAGGCCAGTGAGGATTTGCCGGAGCCTGAAAGACCCGTGATGACAATCATCTGGTTGCGGGGCAGATCCAGATCAATATTCTTCAGGTTGTGGGTGCGGGCGCCGCGAATGCTGATGTTTTTCATGAAAAGCCGTGGTCTTGCAAACCTTCTATTGTACTTCACAAACCTCTTTGACCGGGGCATTGTCAATAATGGTTTCCACAGGGCAGCGCAGTTCCTGGCCGGTGCTATACTTGGGTTTTTATTACCTGGCATCATTATAGGTGATGCTCAGGGCTTCAAGCCTGCCTCGGAACAAGGCATCGCTTGCAGCCAATGGTTGTTCCATTGGCAAAAGCGATAACGTCGGTCCGGGGCAGGCTTGCAGCCCCAACTCATTGATATAAAAAGGTTTAGCCGTGATGCGCTGTCCGCCAGACTGCGTTATCAACTCTTGCTGTAGAATGACTACAGCGGCGAGTTGATGCCTTGTTGGCAAACAGCGCATCACGGCTGAGCATCGCCTATAATGATGCCAGGTTAATAACCATGAAGGAGTACGCATGCGTTGGAGACGTGGACGCCGAAGTGAAAATATTGAAGACCGCCGCGGCCGTGGCGGGCGGACAGTGGGTGGTTTCAAACTCAGTGGCTGGATGTTGGTTGCCGTGCTGATTTTCTCTGTCGTGACCGGCAAGAACCCGTTGGCCTTGCTGCAGCAGCTTGGTGGCAGCGGGGTGTTAAGCGGCGGCGGTGGGCAAACCACGCCAGTGGCGCAACGCTCGGCAGCTGAGCAGGAAATGGCGGAATTTGTGTCCTATATTCTGGGCTCCACCGAAGACGTCTGGGCGCAGGAGTTTGCCAAACGTGGGGCACAGTACCGCAAGCCGCTACTGGTGTTGTTCGATAACATGGTGCAGTCCCGCTGCGGGGTCAATTCCGCTGCCACCGGGCCGTTTTATTGCCCGGGCGATCAGAAAGTGTATTTATCACTGAGCTTTTTCAACCAGCTCAAGCGCCTCGGGGCGCCAGGTGACTTTGCCCGGGCGTACGTGATCGGTCACGAGATCGGCCATCACGTACAGAACCTGACCGGGTCCGAACGCAAGGTGCGCCAGTTGCAGTCGCGGGCGCGTAGCCGGGCGGAAGCCAACAAATATTCGGTGATGCAGGAACTGCAGGCCGACTGCCTGGCTGGCGTGTGGGCGCATCATTCCAACAAGAAATACCACTGGATGGAACCTGGCGACGTGGAAGAGGGACTACGCGCGGCGGCTTCCATTGGCGATGACCGACTGCAAAAACGCGCCGGCAAGCGTGTGAACGAAGAAGCTTTTACCCATGGTACCAGCGAACAACGTGCCTACTGGCTCAAGCGCGGCCTGCAGTCCGGACGCATGGAGGATTGTGACACCTTCCGCGCCGGCATCTAGTCCCTTTGGGCCTGTCCGGTGGCATGGCGCTGGAACAGCAGACAACAAAAGGACGATAGCAGTTGACCGCCTGCGCATCAACGTGTAAAATTCCCGCTCTTTAGCCGTGGAGGCTCATTTGGGCGGGTCAGTGTCCGTCAAAAAGCCCCTCAGCGCAATCGGATTCAACAGTTTAATAGTGGAGTGTTTTATGCACGCAGTTGTGGAAACAGGCGGCAAGCAATATCGAGTGGCCGAAGGCGATGTGATTCGCGTGGAAAGCCTTGGCGTGGAGCCGGGCGACAAGATCAACCTGGACAAGGTGCTGATGGTTTCCGATGGAGAAACCATCAAAATTGGCCAGCCAGTGGTCGAGGGCGGGAAGGTTGAAGCCGAAGTTGTCAGCAACGGCCGTGGCAAGAAAATCCGCATTATCAAGTTCAGAAGACGCAAGCACCATCGCAAGCAGATGGGTCACCGTCAAAATTACACTGAGCTGAAAATCACCAAAATCAGCGCATAACAGAGGTAAATCGCAATGGCTCACAAGAAAGCAGCAGGTAGTACCCGGAACGGACGCGACTCCAATCCCAAGTATTTGGGCGTCAAGCGTTACGGCGGTGAGTCTGTTCTGGCAGGCAATATCATCGTGCGTCAACGTGGCACCCGTTTTCACGCCGGTGAAGGCGTCGGCATGGGGCGCGACCACACGCTGTTTGCCTTGCGCGACGGCACAGTGAAATTTGTCCAGCGTGGCCCCAAAAACCGCAAGTTTGTGGTGATTGAAGAAAACGCCTAGGCAACAAAAACAGCGCATTCAGCTGACGGAATACTGTCAGCAAAAAACCCGGCCACGAGCCGGGTTTTTTTGTGGCAGTCTGGTTGATTAACCTGATGAGCCTATTTTGGTGCCAGGCGAACGGCGCCATCAAGTCGAATCACACTGCCATTCAGGTAATGGTTTTCGATGATGTGGGCAGCGGTTTCGGCAAATTCCGCCGGTTTGCCCAAACGTGAGGGAAAGGGCACGGAAGCCCCCAGCGCATCTTTGATTTCATCGGGCAGCCCGGCCACCATGGGTGTCAGAAAAACACCCGGCGCGATGGTCATGACGCGAATGCCAAAGCGAGCCAGTTCGCGAGCCATGGGCAGGGTCATGCCCACGATGCCGGCCTTGGAGGCGGCATAGGCGCTTTGCCCGATCTGGCCTTCAAAAGCGGCGATGGATGCGGTGTTGATGATTACGCCGCGCTGGCCATCCTCATCGGCCGGATTGCCTTGCATGACGTTGGCCGCGGCTTTGGCCACGTTGAAACTGCCAATCAGGTTCACTGTCACCGCGCGGCTGAAGTGTTCCAGTGGCATTGGCCCTTCGCGGCCCAGTACCCGCCCCGGCGAGAGCACACCGGCGCAGTTGATGGCGACGTTTAAACCGTCATTGGTTTCGGTGGCGGCTTCAACGGCTTTGGCAACAGCCGCCTCATCGCTGACATCCACTGGCAGAAAGTGTGCGTTGTTGCCCAGTTCGGCCACGGCGGCGTCACCGCTTTCGGGGTTGATATCAAGCAGGACCACCTGGCCGCCTTCGGCAACGATCTTGCGGGCGCAGGCCAGGCCGAGGCCCGAAGCGCCACCGGTGATGATGGCTTTGGTCTGGTTCACGTTCATGCGATTTCCTCTTGGGTTATCTCTTGGGTTATCTGGTTCAGGGTGGTGGGGTGAACGGGTTGCATCAGGTAACACAGGCTGTCATCCAGTATGGCCTGGGTTTTTTGCGTGATCATGGCCGGCACTGCCGGTTGACGCAGTTGCACGCTATTGTGCTGGAGCGTGAACCAGTCTTCGGTGATGTCACGGCCCTGTTGATCTTGCACCAGCAACGGCATGGCACCGTCGGCCCAGCCAAACACGGTACCGGCATCTGCGTGCTGGAAATTCAGAAAATCCAGGTCTTTGCGGATAATGAATGCCGATTCACGGCTCTGGTTTGCCTCACCGATCCGGAAAC
>JALWKC010000034.1 GCA_026996795.1 Lysobacterales bacterium
TGGCAGAACCGGGACGATCTGGCTGACCGCAGCCACCGTCCCCATCGCCTGCGAACCACGCTGAGTGACTATCAGGAAAAGCTGGTGCCGGAATTATTCAAAAAGAAAGTTTATGATCAGGCGAGACCCGACACCTAGAGCTTTTTGAGAGCCTCCGTGACGAGCAGCAGCGCCAGGCTCAAAAATCCAACGAACTTTACAAGAAAGCCAAGGGGATGCTGGATGCCCTTGTTCAAGAGGTGAGATCCGCCTGTTAGGGGTGGGGTTAATCTCAGGGTCGGTTCGGGTTTGTTCAATTGGGTGACCCTATAACAGCAACCCGACCCCCCTGCCTGTTATGAAATCCTTGCTCCCTACACTCAAGCGAAACCACAGGAGGAAACACCTTGACTGATACCTTGCAGTTTTACCCAACCCCACCGGCCCTGAAAGAGCGGCTTTATTCCAAATTCCAGCAGCCGTTACGCGCCGTGCTGGAGCCACACGCCGGCAACGGAGATTTGTTGCCGTCGAAATTCGACCGGAACCATGTTGTGGATGTGCTGGAGATCGACCCCTACCGGGCCGAAAAATTAAAAGGGCGATATAACATCCGGTTTGTGGGTTATGATTTTTTGAACTACCGCACCGGCAAAAGTTATTCCCATATCGTGATGAACCCGCCATTCAAAAACGGTGTTGATCATGTCCTGCACGGATGGGGCTTGCTCAAAAATGGCGAACTGGGCGCTATCCTGAATGCCGAGACTATCCGCAACCCTTACAGCGAAAAACGCCAACACCTGGCGCGACTGATTGAGCGGTTTGGCAGTGTTGAGTTTGTCACCGACGCCTTCTCTGATCCCGATACTGGCCGCAAGGCCGAAGTGGAAGTGGCGCTGGTTTATCTACGCAAGCAAGGTGACGCCTCAGTGGATTTCTCATTTTTGCTGGACGGTATGAAAAAGGATAAATCCCCAGTTATTGCAACCGGCACTGAAATTGCCATGCCGCGCAAACAGGTTGATGACCTGGTGCTGGCTTTTCACGCAGCAGTGGAAGCGATGAAACAGTCCTGCAAGGCCGAGGCCCAGGCAACCTATTATGCGTCCCTGATCGGCTCAGACGGCTTTCAGTCCTTGGTTGATGGCATTGCTGATGATGGCGAGGTAATCACCAAATCGCTAGGATTTGCAGAGCTTGACAAGGTGGTTAACGACCGCTACGAGGAATTAAAGAGGGCCGCCTGGGGTGAGGTTTTTAAGGGGGTGCGGCCATTACTGGGTGGGCTGGCATCTAGCGTGCAGGATGAGATTTGCGGCTTACAGGAACAAACTGCTGAAATGGAGTTTTCACATGAGAACATTAACCAATTTTTGCACACCTTGATTCAGTCCATGGAAACGCTTCAGATTGAATCGGTGTGTTCCGTGTTTGATCTGATCTGTCGCTACCACCCCAAAAATGCCTTTTTCTATCGCGGCTGGAAATCCAATGAAAAGCACCGGCTGGGGCAAAAGGTTCGTCCAACCCGCTTTATTTTGCCGAATATGAAGGCGGGCTGGTCTGGTAAAGATTTCGGCTATGAGATGGAAAGAAAACTAATAGAGATCGACAAGGTGTTTGCCTTTCTCGATGGCAAGCGATTTGGCCAGTCGTCCTTGTTAAATAGCGGAAAAGCCAACCTTGATTTTCTGGTGGGCGGTGGCCGCCTCGAAACAGAGTATTTTGATATTCGCTGGTATCCTAGTTCCGCTACCATGCACTTTTTCCCGACCAATAAGCAAACCATTGAGCGGATGAACCTGCTGGTGGGCAAGCACCGGCAATGGCTGCCGGAAAACCCGGATCAGGCACCGGAGGCATTCTGGGAGCAGTATAGCGACAAGGTGGCCGCGAAGGTCACGGCTCGAATGATGGAAAACGGATTGAGTGCCTATTATTTCAATTACAGCCAGGATCGAACCATTGAACTGCTACGCAAGGCGCAGGAGTTCGTGGGGATTGATTGGTCCAAGCTGGATTACACCCCGGCTTGCATTGAAAGTACTGCTTGATAAACCCATCTGGGGCGGCTTATTCTGCCGCCCCTATAATCAGGGTGTCGCACAATAGCAGGAAGGAGATATAAACCGGAAATACCCAGGGAGGAGCCGGCAGTGGTGCATGAAGTCAGGGAGTGACGAGCAAGTCGTATGGGACATTTGCTGGTGCTGTTCGACAAAAACCCTCACCCCTAAAATCCTTACACAACAATTTGAAGGAGTAGAGTTATGAGTATTGAGATCAGTGACAAAAGAATGACCTTCACCCCCTTGTTTGGTTCACACGTCATTTTCGAAGGCGACATCGTGGATGATGTGAGCAGTTCCTTCCTGGCGTCTCAGAAAGCTGTAGAACAAGCATGTGAACGCGAGCACAATGGAAAAACACTGAAGCTCCTTAATGACGAGGATTGGTTAGTGTCACTTGATGGTCGGCTTGTTTTCGTAACCGCCGAAGAGGCCAGGGAAAATGGCTTTTCCACTGACGTGACTGTCAAAAGGGAAGTTCGTGGCGGCAAGGTTTGTTGGCTTCCGGTTGATGCGCCAGACAGCGATGGGTGACACTCAAGTGAAAGCACCCCAGCGCCCGATTCTGCGCTATCACGGGGGCAAGTGGCGGATGGCGCCCGAGATCATCAGGCGCTTTCCGCCTCACTCGGCGTATGTGGAACCTTTTTGTGGGGCCGGATCGGTTTTATTGCGCAAGCCCAGAAGTCGCGTGGAGGTTCTTAATGATTTGCATGGGCGGATTGTCAACGTATTTCGTGTCTTGAGAGATCCTGAGCAATCCGTCCGCCTGGAGGATTTGCTACGCCTCACCCCTTACGCCGAGGAGGAGTTTCTGGCGGCCAGGGAGGTTTCAGATGACCCGGTGGAGGACGCCCGCCGTGTCCTTGTCCTGGGGCACCAGGGGCATGGGTCCACAGGAGCTACTGGCGGGAAACTCACTGGATGGCGGCGCGGTGCCCGTACCAGGTCACTGAGTTCGGCAGATGAGTGGGGTGGGCTTTGGCGACACGTCGAAACCTGGGCATCTCGAATCCGGTCTGTCTATATTGAAAACCGCGACGCATGCGATGTCATTCGGAAATGGGACAATGCCGGCACACTGTTTTATGTTGACCCGCCTTATGTGGCCGACACCAGAACAACACCCGGAGCCTATAAATATGAAATGAGCGACGAGCAGCACAGCGAACTGGCTGATGTTTTAAGGTCCGTTTCCGGCATGGTGGTGCTTAGCGGCTATCGTTGCGAGATGTACGATAAACTGTATGCTGACTGGAGGCGTGTTGATATACGCGTGGTCGGAGACAAATCCAAGTACGGCACGGAGTCTTTGTGGTTTTCGCCAAATTGCAATGCTACACAGATGGATCTGTTCAGCAACCTGTCTGATGATTCGCAAAGTTGATCTACCCAAGTTTTTTGAGCTCTCAGTCCTTTGATGCTACAATCTGATCACCGGTGCCACTTTTAACTGCGGCCACGGCAACGGCAAGAATCCAATAGTCAAGCCGGGTTTATATTGGCAAAACATTAAGGATTCTGCAGGAGCACGAGGAGGACTTAATTAGCCACTGATTACAATCAGCCTGGCGGGTTGTCCACAAGTCAACAGGCTTTTACCCACCCACCAAAAAACCTTGATTTATTCTTGAAAAAGGCTTGACTTTACCATGTGGTTATGCGATAATGGTTTCAAGGTTAGGGATTGGCCCTAGCCTGAAACATCCAAACAAACTAAGAGTAATACAAACCATGATTTTTACTGAAGAAACAATGAAAGAAAACCCATTGTTCGCTAATTTGATGCAAGACATCAATTCATTATACGCACATTATGGAGAGCCAGAGTTTCCCACAGGCCCGACCACGGATAATCGGGGGTATGATTCGACCTATGGCCGTGCATTTACATCCGATAGCATAGGAGATTGGGACGGGCACGAAAATGAGATAGCTCAGTCAGCACTTGACCAGCTTGAAACCGTTCTTGACGGTATCGACAGAGGACGACACCCATATTATTACCCGGGTAGTGAGAATTTTGAAGAATTTCAAAAAGAAGCGCTGGGGCTTATAAATGAGGATATAAGTCACAATGCTTTTGATCGGATGTGCGGCAATCCGTGGATGGTTGGTTACGAGCTAGAGCACGATGATTAAGAAAAAGGAGGCAGGAAAAAGCTGGGGCGGCGCACGCCCCGGCAGTGGGCGAAAACCGGCACCACCAGGCCATGAGCGCATCAAAACCAACATGAAACTACCGAAATGGGCGGCTGATTGGCTGGCCACTGAAACAAGGCGCACAGGGACACCGAAGGGCCTGCTGATCGCGCAAGCGATCAGTAAGGCTCACAAAATCAAGCCTCCGAAAATACCCCAAAAGGGGTAAGCCCGCCCGTTAGACTCCCGGCCAATCAGTTTTAGAGGTTTATGATCTTGCAATAGACACGATCGAGTCAACCGCTGAAATCTTCCCGGCGCGTAGCGCAGCGGAGTGTCCGGTGAAGCAACTTGTTAGTTTTGCCTTTTGACGATGCTAGAATTGACACCGATAACGCTGGCCGAGGCCAATGAGTTTGTAAGATTGCACCACCGCAATCATGCGCCAGTTGTTGGCCACAAATTTAGCATTGCGGTGAGCGAGGGCGACATCGTGCGAGGAGTGGCTATTATAGGGCGGCCAGTGGCGCGGCTGCTTTGGGGAGGGTGAAATTGGACAATCGGCGTATCTACCTACCCCAAATTGGCTGGGTCGGTTTCTTCAGGAGCCGTGAGGTCGAGGGTGAGGTCAAAAACGCCACGGTGTCCTGTCGGGCCTGTGGACACAAAGGACACGCGGATACAAATGCCGCGAAGAACATAAGAGCCCGGGGGCACCGGGTGCTGGCCTGTGGAGGGAATCCCCCTGCTTTAGCTGGGGGAGGATGTCAAGTGATGTCTGTTCTTTTGGCTTGGCCGGCTGGAACCGATCCGGCAGATCAGAAAGGGGATGCGGGTTGCTACTGACTGGAGCTAAGTTAAGCTCCCTGATGCCTCGACATGGGCAATCCAGTGGTCAAGGTGCTTGGTTTTCGCATTTATCAGCCAGAGCATCATGCCCGACATCCTTTTCTATTTTAACGCAGGGCAGGTTGTTGCACAAATCATGTTTCAACGTGTTCTCCATTGGCGGAATCCAGCTTGTCTATACTGCCGCTATGTAGTCAACAACCAAATCGGAGGTAGATATGGCCGCAATCAAATATAACAGGGTTTACAAACTCAGCAAAACAGCGAAATATCCGCAGACTTTCGATGCCCGCATTCAGTCAATCCCTGACTGGTTCTGGGAAACCATGACCGCCAAACAAATTGCGGCCATAATTGATGGCCCGATGCAGGCTAGTTACATGGCTGGTTATAATACTGGCTATGAAGACGCCCAATAACTACTGGAGGTGAATATGAACAAAGATAAAGACTTACGGCCCATCTGGGCTCTTATCGCCTTATCTTTCCTGTTGGTCACTGCTTTTGACATCTACCTGAAAAGTGTTTCGCATAAAAAAGACGCCGGAGACTTATTGGTTACTTACAGAGCTATACAGGAAGGACTGGTCAGAGGCGTTGATGATCCCGGTTTTATTGATGCCTACCGCCGCCTTGCTTCTCGGGTTGGCCCGCAAAAGGCTGAACATCTCATTTATTGCCTGTCACAATTTCCCCTGTCCCAAGACACAGGTAGGCCGGTGGAGATACCCGCCTATAGAAGATTTAAGAGGGAGTGTAGTGACTTTTTTCAGACCTTTGAAGACAGCGGAGTGCCCAATGATAAATCAATCTTCCTCTAGTGATCGAATCACCGTTGACACCACGGGTAATTGGCGCATTTACAGTAGCCGGATTCCGGTCGGCTCGCGTGCATTGGGCGTCGTGCATCGAGGCGGTGGGGACTCCGGGGCACTGGTGCAGATTGAATCAACCGGTCTCTATGCCCAGGTTAATGCGGGATGTATCCGAAACCTGCCTCAAGGAGAGGTGGCCGCAGCCATATATGACTCCATAAATCAGAGATAACTAGCATTATCCCTTGTGCTAGAATATGGTTGTCTCAACCAATCTCACGGGGTTTATGATGTTTCTTCCAGTAGATCCATAGTTGAGGCTTGAAGATGGTTCGGTGTGGTCGGTAAACATCCTGGGCCAGCTAGATGCTTCCCTCTGGCTCCCGATGGACAACGTTGTGGCGTGTCGTGCAGCCTTGATCAACAAAAATAAGGCGGAAATGGTGAAGGCAGAAAGAATCCGATGATTTCCCCCCTGCTTTCCCAGGGGGGGGTATCGTTTTACCGGGAGCCTCCCACATTTCCTCCTGGTGGCAATCGCGCGGGTGCTGACTCGGTATTGAGTGCCGACGATGACTGGGGGGTTGTTCTGGAGTTTTTGCGCGAGTTCCGCGACCGTCCTCAGACGTTTCGTTCTTATCACAAGGAGATCGAGAAATTCCTCCTGTGGCTCGTCCATATTCAGTTTGTTTCGTTGTCAGCATTCAGGCGCGGTGACTGGTTGGATTACTGTGATTTCGTTGAAAAGCCACCGGCATCCTGGGTGTGCGGCAAGGGGATCAAAAAATGGCGGCCCAATGGAGATGCCAACCCTGATTGGCGCCCGTTCGTTACAAACACACCTTCAGCAAGGACTGTCTCATTGAGCCGCGAGGTAGTCAAAACCTTCTTTTCCTGGTTGGTGGATTCCGGTTACCTGGATGCAAACCCATGCTCGGCCAGAATCAAGCGCAGGGCCACGTCCAGTTTTGACCAAGCAAGCATCATGGAGCGTATCTTGCCGCCTCATTTGCTTGAGCATGTGTTTCGTTCATGCGATGAAGCACTGGGGTTGGCCTCTGAGCATGATCAATTTAATTGGGCGCGGATTCGTTTTGTGATTCGATTCTATGCCGGCACCGGCATTCGCCTGAGCGAAGGGCTTGGCCACTGGAACGGGCGTCATCATGTTATGCACCGCATGGGGGACATTAAACCGACTCCTACGCGCACCCGCTGGTTTTTCCATTTAGTCGGTAAGGGTGGAAAGTTTCGCCGTGTCGAGCTATTCGATGATGCCCTTTCTGCCTTGCGTGATTTCCGGCTGTTTCTTGGCTTGCCGGCCCTGCCCAGCGTCGATGAGAAAACCCCCTTGATACCCAGAATTGACCTGGAGGGAACTATTAACGCCTCCTCACTCGATACGCTTTTTAAGCGCGGATTTGCTTACGCCGCCAGCACGTTACCAGAACTTATTGATTCCCCGCCCTACTCTGGCAATCGGGATATTCTCAATCATGATCTGTCTGCGTTAAAGGCAGCCTCAGCACATTGGCTTCGTCACTCTCACACTACCGCATTTCTTAAACAAACCGGTGGTGACCTTAAAGCCACTATGCAGCGCCTGGGCCATGCAGATGTCAACACAACTATGCAGTACCTGCATGTGTTAGAAGTGATGGACTAAGCGGTTCCTGTCAACCTTGCACATTATTGCCTCTGGTGAAATCACGCCGGACTATAATCTGCTTGAACCTAAATCAGGAGAATTTTGAAGTGGTCTAATTCCCCCGGACACCTTGCTAAGATGGTAATACGACCAATCGAGGTGAGGTATGACACAGAGAAAACGACGCCGGTTTACGCCGGAATTCAAGAAAGAGGCAGTGGCTTTGGTC
>JALWKC010000035.1 GCA_026996795.1 Lysobacterales bacterium
GCCAGCAGAAACAGCAGCAGCCACGGGTCCAGGTATCGCCGGTGGGAGCGAATGCTGCGCTGAGCTTGCCAGGGAGTGTGGTGCGGATTCATGCTGCTGGCTTCCTGGTGCGGGCGGCTTTTGCGCCTTTAACCGCTTGTTCCTTCCCTTCGGTCGGGCGCAGGTATTCGGGCCGATATAATTCCATGTAGCGTTGGATGATGGCTTTGGCAATGGGCGCGGCGGCGCGTGAACCACTGGCGCCGTGTTCGGCCACCACCAGCACCGCAATACTGGGGTCATCGGCCGGTGCAAAGGCGATAAAAAGGGCGTGATTGCGCAAGCGGCGGGGCAGGTCTTTGTTTTTCTTGTAGATGTTTTCTTCTTTTTTGCCATACACCTGCGAGGTGCCGGTTTTCCCGGCAATGAGGTATTCTTTGGCGGCAATGGCACGCGCCGTGCCCTTTTTACCGTTGACCACTTCGATCATGCCGCGGTGGGCCAGATCCCAGTACTCCTTTTTGATATCCAGTGGCAGCTTCGTGGTTGAAGCGGTGTCGAGCTTGAGCAGGTGTGGCTGGTTGACCAGGCCTTTGGAGGCCAGTATGCCCAGCGAGTGGATCATTTGCACCGGCGTGGCGATCATGTAGCCCTGACCGATACCCGTAATGACGGTTTCGCCCGGGTACCAGATGGTGCCGCGACTGGCTTTTTTCCATGCCCGTGAAGGCAGCAGGCCGGTGCTTTCCCCGGGCACGTCTATGCCGGTTTTCTGGCCAAAGCCAAAATGGCGCAGGAATTCATGAATGCGGTCGATGCCCAGCTTGACGGCCAGGTCGTAAAAAAAGGTGTTGACCGACTGTCCCAGTGCCTGCACCGCATCCACTTCGCCGTGGCCGCCGGGCTTCCAGTCGTGGTATTTGCGTTTCTGCCCCGGCAACTGGAAGTAGCCGCCGGAAAACATGCGATAGGCCGGATCGATCACACCGTAATACAGCCCGGCCAGCAGCATGTAGGGCTTGATGGTGGAGCCGGGTTCGTAGCGGGCCTTGATGGCGCGATTGAACAGTGGCTTGTCCGGTGAATTGAGCAAGGCCCGATACTGGCTGTGCGAAATGCCATTGACGAACAGGTTGGGGTCGAATCCCGGCTGACTGAGCATGGCCAGCACCTCGCCGTTGCGCGGATCCAGCGCGATGGCCGCGCCAATGTCGGTTTCCGGGTTGCTGGCGAAGGCCTCGGCGGCGGCTTGCTGCAGGCGGATGTCCAGGCTCAGGGTCAGGTCTTCGCCATTGCGTGGTGGCGTTTGTTGCAAGACCTTCAGCAGCCGGCCCTGGGCATTGATTTCCGTTTTCAACACCCCGGGGCTGCCGTGCAGGCGCGCTTCATAGAATTTTTCCACCCCCAGCTTGCCCACGTAGCGGGTGCCGGCATAGCGTTCGGCATCCAGTGACTTCAAGTCGTTTTCATTGATGCGGCCCACGTAACCCAACACGTGTGAGAACAGCTCCCGGTAAGGGTAGTGACGCACCAGATAAGGCATGCTGCGAAAGCCGGGGAAGTGATGCTGGCGCGCCGCAAAGGCGGCCACTTCCGCTTCGCTGAGCTTGGCTTTGATGACAATGGGCTTGAATGCTTTGCTGTAGCGCAACTGTTGCTGGATTTTTTCACGGTCGGCCTCATTCAGCGGGATAAAACCGGCCAGTTCGTCCAGGGCTTGTTGCAGGTGACTGACCTTTTCCGGTATCACCTCCAGGCGGTAGGTGGGCAGGTTGTCAGCCAGCAGCACGCCGTTGCGGTCATAAATCAACCCCCGCGCCGGTGGCAGCGGCGCGGTTTTGATCCGATTCGCCTCTGAGCGCGCTTTCAGTTCCTGGTAGTTGATGACCTGCAAATAGAAAAAGCGGCCTGTCACCGTCAGCAAAGCCAGGATTACCAGTGCCAGGGCCGCCAGGCTACGGGCCTGAAACAGGGCCATTTCGCTGTGCGGGTTTTTCAGGCGACGATGGCGCATGTCAGCGACGGCTGCGGGCGTGCAGGTGGTCGAGCAGCAGCTTCAGCCAGGGCCACACCAGCATGCCGGAAATGACCGGCAACAAGTCTTCCAGACGTGGCAGGGAGCCGTGCGCGAGCCAGTCAACGAGAGAGCGGATGAACAGGTCATTCAACAGCAGTCCGCCCACAATCAGGGACAGTTGCCAGAAACTGATCATGCGGAACTGGCGCGCGTATTTGCTGACCAGATAGGCAATGACCAGCAGTGACAGGCTGTGTTTGCCCAGCAGGCTGCCGGACAACACATCCAGCAGCAAGCCGTAGAAAAAAGCCGTAAACAGGCCACTGTGGTCGGGTTCTTCCATGACCCAGTAGATCAGCACCAGCGCTAGCCAGTAGGGTTGCAGCAGTTTCAGCCAGCCGTGCACGGGGATAAGCATCAGCACCAGTGCCGCCAGCAAGGTCAGGTGCTTGAGCGCCCGCACCGACAAGCGCCATTTGTGTTCGGGGTTCAGGCGGCTCATGGCGGGTCTCCCATCGCCGGATTCCGTGCGGTGGAGGTGCTGGCCGGGGGCGATTCGCCACCGGTTTTTGAAGGGTCTTGCAAGTCTTGCGGATTTTCCGGGGTTTCGCCAGCCGCTTTGGGCCACACCAGCAGCACTTCTTTCAGCTGGTCAAGGTTGGCATAGGGCTGTGCGCTGGCTTGTTGAAAAGCGCTGTTCTGTGAGGGATTGACCGTGGTGACCTGCGCCACTTTCAGGCCGCGTGGAAACACACCACCAAAGCCGGAGGTGATGAGAACATCGCCGGGCTGTACATCGGCGCTCTTGGCAATTTCCGGCAAAAGCAGTTGCCCCGTGCCCTGGCCATAGGCAATGCCGCGCAGGCCAGTGCGCAGCACTTCCACCGGCAGCGCGTGCTGCGGGTCGGTGATCAGGATCACGTGCGCACTGGCCAGTTCGACGGTTTCCACCTGGCCGGCCAGTCCGTGCAGGTCCAGCACCGTCTGGCCCACGTACACCCCGTCGTTTTGGCCGCGATCAATCACCGCGCGGTGGCGCTGACTGCCGTTGTTGATGTTGATCACAAAGGCCGCGGTGGTGTGCAGGGGCAGTTGTTCACGCATGCGCATCAGCTGCCTCAGGCGCCGGTTCTCCTGCTGCAACACTTCCAGTTGCAGCAGGTTCATGCGCGCATTGGACAATTGCCGCTTGAGTTCAGTGTTGTCCTTGAGCAGTCGGGCCTGGCGGGACAGGGCCAGTTCGGCGGTGTCCCAGAGTTGTTGCGGTAATCGCACGGCTTGCACCAGCGGGTAGGTCAGGGCAGACAATGCCTGGCGAATGGGCCGACCGATGTGGGTGTGATAGTCCAGCACCATTAACAGCACGCATACCAGCTCCAGAACCAGAAAGCGAAACAGCGGCAGCTCGGTGAGTTGGGTTTCGCGACTGGCTGGCATGTGGGTGGCGGGTTCTCGGGCTGGCGTCGACCGGTGTGGTGTTAGCGGTTGAAGGTGAAGAAATCTGCGCCTTGTTCGTCCATGATTTCCATGGCACGGCCACCGCCGCGGGCCACGCAGGTAAGCGGGTCATCGGCAGTAATCACCGGCAGGCCGGTTTCTTCGGAAATCAGCTTGTCCAGGTCAGTCAGCAAGGCACCGCCACCGGTCAGGACAATGCCGCGTTCGGCCACGTCGGCACACAGTTCCGGCGGGGTTTGTTCCAGCGCGGTTTTGACCGCCTGCACAATGCCGGTGAGCGGTTCATGCAACGCTTCCAGGATTTCTGTGTTGGTGATGCTGAACTGGCGCGGCACGCCTTCGGCCAGGTTACGACCGGACACTTCAATGGTTTTCACTTCGTCCGACGGATAGGCGCAGCCAATCTCTTTCTTGATGCGTTCCGCGGTGGCTTCGCCAATCAGGGTGCCGTAGCTGCGGCGCACGTAGGAGATGATGGCGTCGTCAAACTTGTCGCCACCAATTTTTACCGAGGCCGAATAGACAATGCCGTTGAGTGACAGTACGGCCACTTCCGATGTGCCGCCGCCAATGTCCAGCACCATGGAACCGCAGGCTTCGTTGATGGGAATGCCCGCACCAATGGCTGCGGCCATGGGTTCCTCGATCAACTGCACATCGCTGGCGCCGGCGCCATAGGCCGATTCCTCAATAGCCTTGCGTTCCACCTGGGTGGAGCCGCAGGGCACGCAGATCAGGACCCGTGACGACGGCTTCAGCCAGCGGTTGGAATGCACCTTGCGGATAAAGTGCTGCAACATGGCGGAAGTCATGTCGAAATCCGCGATCACGCCGTCTTTTAGTGGGCGGATGGTGCTGATGTGTCCGGGCGTGCGGCCCAGCATCATTTTGGCGTCCATGCCCACCGAGGCGATGTCCTTGGGGCCGGCAATGCCCCGGTCCATGCGCACTGCCACGACGGAAGGCTCATCCAGCACAATGCCGTGTTCCTTCATGTAGATCAAGGTGTTGGCGGTGCCCAGGTCGATGGACAAATCATTGGAAAACAAGCTGCGAAATTTTTTAAACATGGTGTTTCTGTCGGTATCCTTGGGTTTCCTCGGGAAGGGTGCTGTCAGGGCGTGCTTGCGCTTCCGCCCCTGGGCGTTCGATGGCATAATAGGCGCTTTGCCGCAGGTGTTCCGAGGGGTGGTTCACATAAATGCGGTTCACGGATTTTGGTGCTATTTTATGACAATTACCCGTCAAGATGTTGAACAAATTGCCACCCTGGCCAAACTGCATCTGAACCGGTCAGAGACCGAACAGGTCTCGGTTTCACTGAATCAGGTGCTGGCGCTGGTGGACCGCATTCAGGCCGCCGATGTGGATGCGGTGAGGCCCATGCGCCACCCGCGCGATGCCTGTCAGGCGCTTCGAGCCGATGCCGTGACGGAAAGTTCCCGCAAAGCCGAACTGATGCAGCTGGCGCCGGAAACCGATGGCGACTACTACCTGGTGCCCAAAGTGGTGGAACACCCATGAGCGAACTGATGCGTTCCGGTCTGTACGCCATTGGCAGCCGTTTGCGCGCCGGTGAGCTGTCCGTGGCCGAGGTGGTCGCCGAAAGCCGACGTGCCCTGCGCCAGGCCCAGCCATTGAATGCGGTTATCTCCGAAGCCGACGAGGCGGCCATCGACGCCCAGGCGCACACCGCCCAACAGGCCATTGCCGAGGGTCGGGCAGGGCCATTAACGGGCCTGCCGTTGATTCACAAGGACATTTTCTCCACCCGCGGGCTACGCACCACCTGCGCTTCGCGCATGCTGGCCGATTACGTGCCGCCGTTTGATGCCACCGTGGTGTCGCGGCTGGCTCAGGCCGGCATGGTGACCCTCGGTAAGGCCAACATGGACGAATTCGCCATGGGGTCTTCCAACGAAAACTCCTTTTTTGGCCCGGTCAAAAACCCGTGGGACCAGCAACGCGTGCCCGGTGGCTCTTCCGGCGGTTCAGCGGCGCTGGTGGCCGCCGGGGCGGTTCCGGTGACCACCGGCTCGGACACCGGAGGCTCTATTCGTCAGCCGGCGGCCCTCTGTGGCGTCACGGGCATCAAGCCCACTTACGGCCGCGCCTCGCGTCACGGCATGATTGCCTTTGCTTCCAGCCTCGACCAGGCCGGCGTGTTTGGCCGTTACGCCGTCGATTGCGCACTGGTGCTGTCTGCCATGTGCGGTCACGATCCGCTGGATTCCACTTCCGATACCAGTGGGCCGGTGGACTACACAGCGGAGCTGGAAAAACCACTGACCGGCCTGCGGGTTGGTATTATTCCCCACTGGCTTGACAACACCGAAACCGGCATCGCCATTGCCGTGGAAGCCACCCGGGAAGTGTTGGAAGGGCTGGGTGCACAGTCGCTGCCGGTGGATTTGCCCAATGCTGATCTGGCGGTGGCTGCCTATTACGTGCTGGCACCGGCTGAAGCCTCGTCCAACCTGGCGCGTTTTGACGGGGTGCGTTACGGCCATCGCTGCGAAGCACCAGCGGACCTGAATGATTTGTATCGGCGCAGCCGTTCCGAAGGCTTTGGCGAGGAGGTCAAACGCCGAATTCTGGTGGGCACCTGGGCCTTGTCCTCTGGCTATTACGATGCCTACTACCGGCGCGCGCAGAAGATTCGACGCTTGATTGCCGAGGATTTTGACCGCGTATTTGGCCAAGTGGATGTGCTGTTGGCGCCGGTCACGCCGGAAGTCGCCTTCAAACTGGGCGAAAAGGCCGACCCGGTCAGCTTGTATCAGTCCGATGTGTTTACTATTCCCGCGTCCCTGGCCGGGCTGCCGGGCTTGTCCATGCCGGCGGGGTTCAGCCAGGGCCTGCCCGTGGGCGCACAACTGATTGGGCCGCATTTCAGCGAAGCCCGCTTGCTCAATGTGGCGCACCAGTTTCAGCAACACAGCGATTTTCACCTGCGCACGCCGGAGGCCTTCACATGAGTTCAGCATCGCTTCACGAAACCCCGGGCAAGGAGCCGTCAGCGAGCCCGTGGGAAGCCGTGATTGGCCTGGAAATTCACGTGCAGCTGAATACCGACAGCAAGCTGTTTTCAGGCAGCGCGACGGCCTATGGTGCCGAACCCAACAGCCAGGTCAGCTGGCTGGACGCGGCCTTGCCTGGCACCTTGCCGGTGGTGAACGAAAAAGCCATCCGTTACGCGGTGCGCTTTGGTCTGGCCGTGGGGGCCGAGATCAGCCGTGAAACCGTGTTTGCGCGCAAGAATTATTTTTACCCCGACCTGCCCAAAGGCTATCAGATTTCCCAGCTGGATTACCCCATTGTGGTCGGTGGCGGGGTCACCATTTTTCCCGGTGAGGCCGGTGAGAAGGTCATTCGGCTGACTCGTGCACACCTGGAAGAAGACGCCGGCAAGTCCATTCACGACTTGTACCCACGGCACAGCGCCATAGACCTGAATCGCGCTGGCACGCCACTGATTGAAGTGGTGAGTGAGCCGGACATGCGCAGCGCGGTTGAAGCCGTGGCCTATATGCGCCAGGTGTACACGCTGGTCACGCACCTGGGCATTTGCGATGGCAACTTGCAGGAAGGCTCTTTTCGCTGCGACGCCAACGTGTCCGTGCGCCCGGTCGGTGGCCACACCCTGGGTACGCGCACCGAACTGAAAAATATCAACTCTTTCCGCTTTGTGGAACGCGCCATCAGGCACGAGATCCGGCGCCAGATTCGCCTGCTGGAAAGTGGTGGTCAGATCACCCAGGAAACCCGCTTGTACGATGCCGAAAAGGACGAAACCCGGCCCATGCGCTCCAAGGAGGAAGCCAACGATTACCGCTATTTTCCCGACCCGGATTTGTTGCCGGTGCGCATCAGCGACGCCTTGATCGACAAGGAACGCCAACACCTGCCCGAGCTGCCCCAGGCCAAGATCAAGCGTTACATTAATGATTGGCAACTGAAGCCTGCCGATGCCCGTTTGATTGCCGGGGACAAGGCCTGCAGTGGCGTGTTTGAGGCCTGTGTTTCGGCCATGCAAAAGCCCGATCCGGTGCTGGCAGGCAAATGGCTGCTGGGCGAGGTCAGTGCCTTGCTGAATCGCGATGCACTGGACTGGGCCGCCCTGCCAGTCAGTCCGCAACGCCTGGCCGGATTGCTGGACGCGCTGGCCGGTGATACCATCTCCCACAAAATCGGCAAGGACGTGCTGGAAAAACTCTGGCAATCACCGCAGGACACGGCCGCGGAAATTATCGACCGCGAAGGCCTGG
>JALWKC010000036.1 GCA_026996795.1 Lysobacterales bacterium
CCGGCCACTCAAGTCCAGAATCACGCCTTCACGCAAGGCCCCACGGGCCACTTCCATGCGTTCCAGGCCCAGGCTTTCAAACAGGCCCTTCACAATCGCCAGCCCACCGATAAACACCGGTGCCCGGCGCGCGTTCAAACCTGCCAGCGAGCTCACGGCTTGCGGGCCGTTGGCCATCAACCAGTCCCCCAGTTTATTCAGTCCGGCGCGGTCTATGCCTCCATCAGTCCAGCCATTTGCCACCAGCACCGCAGCGGTGGCGCGAAACGTGCCCGAGGCGCCCACGGCCTGCTGCCAGCCGGCATCCAGAAAGTGCCGGCGATAGGGCCGCAACACGCGTCGGGCTTCCAGCACCGCCGCGGCCCAGGAATGTGCAAAAGGCTTGTCCGTTCCGGCTGAGTCAAAATACCGGCGGGTAAAAGTCACGCAGCCCATGTCCAGGCTTTCGCGCTGCAGAATGCGTTGTTGGTGCCCGGTAATCAGCTCGGTGCTGCCGCCGCCAATGTCCATCACCAGGCGGTTTTTCTTCAACGGGGGCAGGGAATGGCACACGCCGTGATAAATAAGGCGCGCCTCTTCGCGGCCGGAAATCACTTCAATGGGCACGCCCAGTATGGCCTCGGCCCGCTGCAGAAAGTCCCGGTCGGCACTGGCCGCGCGCAAGGCCTTGGTGCCCACCACGCGGGTGTTATCCGCAGGCACGCCACGCAAACGCTGTGCCATGTGCTCCAGGCTCTGCAGCGCCCGTCGTTTGACCGTTTCATCCAGGGTGCCATCACCTTGCAGGCCCTGGGCCAGCCGCACCGTGTGCTTGAGTTTGTCCAGCACCTGCCAGTGGCCATCACCGGCCTCGGCCACCAACAAGTGAAAACTGTTGGAACCCAGATCCAGCGCCGCAAAAACCGCGTCTTTAGCCATGGCCCCAGTGTGCCGCAAGCCCGGGCAAAAGAAAAGCCGGAGCAAGCCCCGGCTGTGTTATTTCATCCAAACTAAGTTCTGGTTTTCATGCCTTTGGGCCGCAAATGCAGCCTGATGATAAATTAATTAACTCATCCGGCCACATGCGGCTGGACTGTATCCCCTTTTTTCAGCGTGCGCAGGGTTTTTACCGCGTAAGTGATGCCGCCGGTGGCCAGAATCAGGTTAGCCACCAGAAAACCGCTTAAATTAAAGAGGGCATCATTGCCCGTCAACACTTTGAGGATAATAGCTAACAGGCCGTAAGCTGTGCAAAAAACCAGCATGGCAATAAAGCCGGCAGCCAGTGCTTCGTTATCTGTGCCTCGCGAGCGTCGATCCCGCAGTAATGCCGTCAAGGTTTCGTTCTTCTGGATGGCTTGGGAGGTGCGCAGCAGCAAAAAGGCAATCACGAGGTTGGCCAGTGCCAACACGGTTACCCCGATTTGCAGCAGGGACAGGGATGTGGGGCCTAAATCCGGGCGGTATAACATCATCCCGTTTAACAGCATGGCGATTCCGGCTGCAAAAAGAATAAACAAAACCGTGTTTTTCTGGTGGTTGATGACAATATGAGTGGCTTCTTTGTTCATGATAAGGGATCCTCAGTGTGAGTATCAGAGCCTTTATCATGCATTATGTTTACTTTTTTAATCACACCTCAGTGGCCTGGGCGTTGCTATTATTTCCCTGGCACCTTTCGCGCTTCTGTGGTGTGTCCCTGGTCGCATCGACCATCTCATCGGTCACCGATTCGTTCTGTTTCCTGACGACAGAGGAACTGCCAGGTCCGAGCGGGTCGTCCTCTTCCAGAATTGCAAACGCCGGGGTGTCCAGGTCATCGAACTGGTTATTCTGCACCGCCCAGAAAAAAGCCCAGATAGCAAAACCCACCAGAACAACACTCAACATCACCAATGCATACACGATGCCCACAATTTTCTCCTCTAATGACCGTCTGCACGGCCCGCAACGGCCCGTATTTTCCCGCTAGCTAGTTTATCACGCCAGGGCTTGTTCAGCTGCGGCCGGCGGCGCCATAATACGCGCATGACAGCACCCGTGCGTAAAATCATTCACGTGGACATGGACAGCTTTTACGCTGCTGTGGAAGTGCGCGAAAACCCGTCGCTTGCTGGCCGGCCCATCGCCGTGGGCGGTCACCCACAGACTCGTGGCGTGGTGGCCACCTGTTCCTACGAAGCGCGGCAATACGGCGTGCATTCAGCCATGCCTATGTCCCGAGCTGTGCGGCTGTGCCCGGAGCTGGTGGTGCTGCCGGTCAATATGCCGCTGTACCGGGCCGTGTCAGC
Source organism: Lysobacterales bacterium (assembly GCA_026996795.1). GTDB lineage: Bacteria > Pseudomonadota > Gammaproteobacteria > Xanthomonadales > Marinicellaceae > S144-45. The sequence goes on from JALWKC010000036.1 coordinate 2,271, forward strand.
GCGCATCATGGCCATCTTTCGTGAATACACCACCCGTATTGAGCCGCTGTCGCTGGATGAGGCCTTTCTGGACGTGACCCACAGCGATGCCTGTCAGGGCAGTGCCACGCGCATGGCCGAGGCCATTCGCCAGCGCATTTTTGAGCAGGAAGCGCTCACCGCATCGGCCGGCATTGCCCCCAACAAGTTCCTGGCCAAGGTGGCCAGCGACTGGCACAAGCCCAATGGCCAGAAAGTCATCACGCCGCAACAAGTGGCCCGCTTTGTGCATGACCTGCCGGTAAAGAAAATTCCGGGCGTGGGGCGGGTCACCGCGGCCAAGCTGGCCTCGCTGGGCATTGAGACCTGCGCGCAACTGCAAAAATTCCCGCTGATTGAACTGCAGCGCCATTTCGGCGTGTTCGGCTCGCGCCTGCATGAACTCAGCCATGGCCGCGATGAGCGCCCGGTGGTTTCCAGGCGCATGCGCAAATCCCTGAGCGTGGAAGACACCTTTGCCACCGACTTGCCGGATTTAGCGGCCTGCCGAAAAGAACTACAGCGGCTGTACCTGATGTTTTTGCAACGCCTGCAAGCCCATCAGCAGCAACACCCGCAACAGGCCATCGGCACGCGTCACATCAAACTGCGCTTTGCCAATTTTCACACCACCACGGCCCAGAGCCGGGGTGGCGACATTGGCCTGGCGGACTTTGAGCACTTGCTGAAAACGGCGTGGTTGCGGGGGCAGCGGCCAGTGCGCCTGATTGGACTGGGTGTTAGTTTTGAACCGGAACGCGCCGTGAACCAGCCCGGTCTTTTCGGCTAGTCACCGCTGGCTTTCGGATGGCGATAAGGGTTGGGCACGCCTTCGGGGGTGATGCTGAATCGCTTGTAGCTCCACTGATACTGTTCGGGTGCTTTCAAGACCAGGCTTTCCAGCGCCGCATTCAGGCTGGCCAGCGATTCTGCCTGCGGGCCGTAGATGGCCTCATCCGCGGGCACAAAATGCAGGTCAAAACCACCATCAGCCTCGCCATCCTTGCCTTGAGGACGCCGAATGGCCGCGGCCACGAACACCGGCACGCAGGTTTTGGCCGCCAGGCGGGAAAACAGCGTCATGGTGTAGGCCGGCTGACCAAAAAAAGGGGCAAACTCGCCCTGGCCGGCCTTGGGCTTTTGGTCCGGCAGGATGCCTACCGCACCACCGCCTTTGAGTGTCTTCAGAATCTGTCGCACCGCCGTCGGCGTGGCCGCAATCTGTCGCGCGCCGGCCTGCCCGCGATAACGCAACAAGGTCTTTCCAACCCCGGCCTGGTCGGGCGCCTTGTACAGCAAGGCAAAATCCGGCAGGCGCGACAAAAACATGCCCAGCACTTCCCAGTTGCCCAGGTGCGGGGCCGCGATCAGCACGCCCTGGCCCTGCCCGGCGGCAGCCTGAACCGCCTCCCAGCCACTGACATTGACCACCAGATCATCAATTCGGTGGCCGTATTTTTTCCACACCGGCCCCAGCTCCAGCGCGGTTTTCAGGGTTTCAGCCAGGGACTGGCGCGCCAGGCGTTCCTGCTGTTGGGCAGACAAGTGAGGAAAACACAGCCGAATATTGGTTTCAATCACCTGCCGATGCCGTCGTGAAAGCCGCCACACCCATCGCGCCAACTGCTCGGCAAAACGCTGATTGGCGCGCGGGCTGAAGCGGCTGCTGAGCCACAAAAGGGCCCGGAACAGTGCGCTTTTCATGCCTGCCCGCCCTCACGCTGACGGTGCCCGGCAACCGGTGCCAGGCGCATTTGTTGATGCGGTATGTTGTCTTCCAGATAAAATTTGCCTGTGTTTTCAAAACCCAGCTGGCGGTAGAAATCATGCAGGTACGATTGCGCCGACAAGGTGATGCCAGCCTCGGGGTAGCGTTGTTGGCAAAAATCGATGGCCGCCTGCATCACGGCCAGTCCGTAACCACGCCCGCGTGCCGCGGGATCGCTGACCACCCGGCCAATGCTGGCATCGCGTTCATGCACCAAACCCGGCGGCAACACCCGCGCATAGGCCAGTAGCGGCCTGGTGTCATCCCCGCTTGCCTCCAACAGCACGTGCCAGGCGGGCTGATCAAGGTGGTCGCTGTCCTGGTAGGGGCAGTGTTGCTCAACGCAGAACACCTGTTGACGCAAGGCCAGCAGCGCATACAGTTCGGCCAGCGACAAGGCGTCGAAAGGCAGAATCCGGATGGTGGTCGGGGCAACGGGCATGGGCAATTCTTGTCTCGGCGTTATAATTCCGGGGTCAGAGTTAACGAAGTTTAAACGCGTGGTTGGCGTCCGCGTAGTATCATGCAAACGGTTCATCCCGGCAACCTAAACACACGGAAACTCTCATGAAAAAGCTCATTAAATGGATACTCGGCATCACGCTGGCACTGGTTTTGGTGCTAGTTGCAGCTGTGATTTTGTTGCCACGGTTTTACGATCCCAACGCACACAAGCCGCAAATTGAAAGCCTCATCAGCGAGCAGATCGGGCGACCGGTTTCCCTGCAAGGGCCCATCGAATGGAAGGTGTTCCCGTGGCTGGCCCTGAGCTTCCATGATGTCAAGGTGGCCAACGAAAAAGGCTTTCGCGGCGACCACCTGGCGCAGGTGGACACGCTTTCTGCCCGGCTCAAGGTGCTGCCGTTGCTCAAGAAACAAATTCGCGTCGGTACCGTGGCCATCGAAGGCGCCGACATCAACCTGCAAGTGGCGGCCAATGGACGCAGCAACTGGCAGGGCATTGTGGACACCCTTGCAAGCGGTGCGGAGGATACGCCAGGCGACAGCACCGAAACACCGGTTGACCTGAAGATTTCCGGCATCCAGATCAAAGATTCCCGCATCCATTTCCGCGACAAGGCCGCCGCCATGCAGGCCGAACTGGGGGATGTGAACCTGAAAACCGGCCGCATCGAAACCGGCACCCCTCTTGAGGCCGAGCTTTCAGCCACATTGGACCTGCCCGACAATGGCCTGCACGGTGAGCTGAAAAGCCAGATGGAATGGCAAAACCTGCTCGGTTCCGGTCCCTTGACCGCGCAGCTAAAGAAAACAACGCTCAGCGGCCAGCTGCAGACCGATTCCGGCTCAGTGCCTTTTTCCCTTGACCTGACCAAGCCGGGCCAACTGGACATTGATAGCGAAACACTGGACTTCCCCGAAGTACGCATCCAGCTGGCCAATGCGGAAATCAACAGCTCGGTCAAGGGCAGTTGGGGCGGTGCTGGAAACTATCAGGGCAGCCTCACGGCCGATCCTTTCAACCTGCGGCAATTCCTTTCGCAACTGGGTGGCACCCCGCTGAAATTTGCCAGCCCCAAAGCCATGGAGTCCTTCTCCCTAAACAGCTCGTGGCGCCTGCGCGGTAACCGCCTGCAGTTGCCGGACATTCAGGCGCGGTTGGATGACACGGCCATAAGCGGCACACTCGACCTGCAAGACATGGAAAAACTCAAAGGCCGCTTTACCTTGTCACTGGATGCCATCACCGCTGATGACTACCTGCCGGCTGAAACGGCCACGGCAAGCGAGTCCAGTTCCGGTTCAAACGCACCTGTTGGTACGCTGGATTTTGGACACCTGACTGGCACCGTGAACTTGAAGAAATTACAACTTACCGGAGCCAAATTCAATAACACGCAACTCAAGGTGGTCACCAACGGCGGCCGTTTGCACATCACCCCGATGAAGGCGGGTTTTTACCAGGGGTTGCTGAACACCCAGGTGCTGGTAGATGCCAATGCGCCGCGCAACAAAGTCAAACTGGAAACCCGGGCCAGGGACATTCATGTCGGCCCCTTGATGAAAGACGTGGCCGGTGAACAGTGGCTCACGGGGCTGGGCCAGCTGGAAGTGGATGTGGCACTGGATGACCCGTTTGCCGAAGCCCCTCTAAAAACCACCCATGGCCGGGCCTCCTACCAGCTCAGTGACGGCGAACTCTATGGGCTGGACGTGATGGCCACCGTCAAACAGGCCCTGAATGCCGTTCAGCAACTGCGTCAGGGCGGGGAGAAAAAAACACAGGACGTGAGCAAAAAGGCTTCGGGCACGGACAAGAAAACCGAATTTGCCAGCATCCGCTTTCTGGGCGACATCAACCAGGGTATTCTGACCAGTCGCGAACTGTCGGTGGTCACGCCTTTTCTCGAAGTGGGCGGTTCGGTGGCCATCGACCTGGATGCCATGACCATCAATGGCACCATCGAACCGATGTTGACCGCCATTCCCGAAGACTGGCTGGACCCCAAGTACAAACAGCTGCTGAATTTGCCGATTCCTGTTCGCCTCAGCGGTTCACTCACCGAGCCTTCGGTGAGCATTGACGTGGCCAAATTGCTGCTGGCCACCCAGAAGACCCGCATCGAGGAAAAGAAAAAGGAGTTGAAAAAGAAACTGCTGGGTAAACTGCTGGGCGAGGACAACAGCCAGGACGGTGACGAATCCGCTGAAACCAAAGGCGAAACCACCGGCGGCGACAAAACCCAAGCGGAAAGTGGCACGAAAAAAGAAGCGGAGCAGAAAAAACCCGAAAGCACCGAAGACAAGCTGAAGAGGAAACTGCTCAAAGGCCTGTTTGGCGATGACTAGCCAGTGGCCAGGGCCAGGCCGTGGCAGTGAGGCGACTGCGCCGGCGCGCTATGCCCTAGTTATTGCGCTTGTTGCCGGCCTTGCCTGGCTGAGCGGCTGCCATTCACCCGAGGCGGAAAATGCCGAAACGCGGCTACGAAACACCCTGGACAGCATGCAACAGGCCGTCGAGTCACGCGATCTTGGCGGCCTGATGGATTACGTGGCCACCGACTACCACGACCAACAGGAGCGCAATAAACAGGAACTGCAGCAAATCGCCCGTTTTTATCTTCTGCGCCACCGCAAACCCCACGTGCTGCTACGCGTAAAAGACATTCAATGGTTGAATCCGGAACAAACCCGGGCGCGCGTTGAGGCAGCAGTGGCCACCGCCGGTCAGGCCATCGACGACCCGGGCGTGCTGTCCTCCCTGCGCGCCGACCTGATCCGGTTTGAGCTTGTTTTTGTGGAAAACGACAACGGTTTCCGCCTGCAATCGGCACGCTGGCAACACGCCGATCCAACCGATTTCCTGTGATCCGGGTGATTCAGGCATGAACTCCTTGCTTGCTGCTTGATTGCTGCGGTTCCACATCAAGACGAAACATGGCGCCCAGCGCCGCCGTCACTTTTCCCAATGTCAACAGGCAGAGATTCAGGTGGTTTTTATCCAGCAGGCGGGCCAACGACGCTTCGCTGATTCCCGCCTTTTCGGCCAGTTGCTGCGGATCCATACCCTGCTCGTCCATCAGCGTGTTGAGGCGCAAGACAAGCACCCGCTTGTTGGCTCGGGCATCGACTTCCCCCTACACGCCCTTTTCCTGCAGCAAATCATCAAAGTTTCCGCCACTATGTTCCGG
>JALWKC010000037.1 GCA_026996795.1 Lysobacterales bacterium
GCGTCCTTGCCCCAGTGGCCCTGCACGAAGTAGATGGCCTGCTGATTGGGACGGGCAAAATTCATGGGCACCATGGAATACTGCTGGCGGGCGCCACCGGGCATGAATAAAATGCGGTAATTGTCAGGCAAGTCGAGCAGGTCCCGCAACAGCGCTTCGGTTTCGTCCACCAGTTGCCGAAATTCCGGCCCGCGATGGGACACTTCCATCACGGAAACGCCGGTGCCACGCCAGTTGGGAAGTTCGTCGGCAATGCGCTGTTTGACCGCCTCCGGCAGCATGGCCGGGCCGGGACTGAAGTTGTAAATGCTCATGTTTTTCCAATCAGTTGAAACATTATTTGGCTATTGGGGTTCTAAAAGGTCTGATAGCCAGTGCAAAAACGCGCCCCGCTAAAAACAGCATCCACGCCAAGACACAAACGTGAGAATACTACCATGAAATTTAGCCCCGATTGCCACCAGAATGAAGTGACCGATGAACAAATCGCCCGCCACCGGCGCGGCTTTCTGAAAAACGCTGGCCTGCTGGCTACAGGCGGGGTACTGGCCGGTTGCGATTCACGCGCCCAACCAGCCTCTGACAAGGCCGCAAAAGGTGCCAAGTGCGCACCCTATAACGTGTTGTGCGAAGACATCACGGCGGAAAAATACGCCACCAGCTACAACAATTTTTACGAGTTCAGCCTGACCAAAGACGGCCCCAGCCGCCTGGCCGGAGACTTTAATCCCCATCCGTGGGCAGTCAGGGTGGAAGGCCTGGTTGAATCCCCTGGAGTGTTCGACCTGGAGAAACTCATTGCCGGCTGCCCCCAGGAGGAACGCATCTACCGTTTCCGCTGCGTGGAAGCCTGGTCCATGGTCATTCCCTGGAACGGCTTTGCCCTGCACCACCTGATTAAAAAACTGCGGCCGCTTTCTGCTGCCCGGTTTGTGGAATTTGAAACCCTCTACGACCCCAAGCGCATGCCCAATCAGAACCGCCAGGTGATCCCGTGGCCGTACCGCGAGGGCCTGCGCCTGGACGAAGCCATGAACGAGCTGGCCTTTATGGCCACCGGCATGTACGGCAAGCCATTACCCAATCAGAACGGCGCCCCCATCCGCCTGGTGGTGCCGTGGAAATACGGCTTCAAAAGCATCAAGTCCATCGTGGCCATCCGCTTTACCGACAAGCAACCGCTCAATTCCTGGCACCAGATTGCACCCCAAGAATACGGTTTCTACGCCAATGTTAATCCGGAGGTGGACCACCCGCGCTGGTCGCAGGCCAGCGAACGCCGTATCGGTGCCAAGGCCTCCCTGTTCAACCCGCGTATCAAAACCCTGCCGTTCAATGGCTATGGCGAGTATGTGGCCCACTTGTATAAGGGCATGGATTTGCGTAAATTCTTTTGACCGCAGCCGGTGAGCGTGGCAGGGTTTGCCGCAAGGGGATTCAACCGTGCTTGCCTGCGTAGACTGTGTCTCTGGAACTCGGGTTCTGTATGAAAAATCTCTTTTGGCCCAAGGTGGCCCTGATCATTCTTCTCACCTTGCCCTTTGCCAACCTGGTGTATCTGGGCCTGCATGACGGCCTCAGTGCCGACCCGGTGGAATACGTGCTGCATTACACCGGTCTCTGGGCCTTGCGCCTGCTGCTGCTGACCCTGGCCATCACGCCCTTGAGG
>JALWKC010000038.1 GCA_026996795.1 Lysobacterales bacterium
ACTGGCCAGGCCCCAGTTGGACTCCCCCGGTCAGTTGGTCGAACAATTTGAAGCGCAGGTCAAATGTTCCGTTGGCCCGGTCGCCATTAAGGCGCAAGGTGCCCTGGTAGGTAAAACGGGTGCCCACCACCGCAGCCGGGTCTTCCGGCACGCTGCCCACCTTTTCGGCATTGGCTTCCGGATTGACCACCGGCGCCAGTTCGGCATTTATCTGTTCGGCCTCTTTGGCGGTAATATCCTGCGCGGCCATGGCCACCACGGAGCCGGCCATCAACAACGCTGAAATGGCAGCCTTGAGTGTGATGTTGGTATCTGTTGTCAGGTATTTCTCAGTTTTCATGGTTATTCCCCCTTTATCATTGGTCTAGATCGTTTCTGAAAATCAAGTCGTCTTCGCTGTGGTAGCCACTTTTGAGGCTGTAAATGCCCCCGCTTGAGGTGGCAGCCACCGGCTGGCCAATGGCCCCGCGCAGCTCGTAGCCGCCATTGCTGGCCAAGCCGCCACCACTGGCAATCACCCAGCGTGAAATGCTGGGGTTGCTTAATGCCGTGATGGCCTTGGTCTCTGCCTGATCGGGTGAATCCGATGGTTTGGCAGACACCATGCCAGTGGCACAAAGCAAGCAGGCGGCGAGACTTGATGTTGTCACTCTGCTTTTTTTCATGCTTTTCTCCTTTTAAGTGTTTCAGTGTCAGTGCGTAATGGCACTTGTGGTTTTTCGGGCTGGTCACAAAAGGCGATGATTTCGCACAAAAACCAGTGCGCATCCCTCCGGATGCGCCTGCCTTTTGTGCAACCCCCGGCAGTACCGGCTTCCCCCCTGGGAATCTCTGTGGTTTTCTTATTTCCCCCTATTGATTTGTTGTATAACGACGCCACTCACTGCTGCGTTGACATATTTCTGAAAAAACCTGGCTGTTGTGGTCAAGTCAAACCGGACACTGTGCTAAGCACTTTGCTCAAATTCGATGGGCGTCAAATCGCCCAACGTGGTATGCAGACGGTCTGAGTTATAGTACGCAATGTACGCCCTCACATCATCCGCGGCGGCTTCGGGGCTTGCGTAGACCTGCCCGGTTAGCCATTCCCGCTTGAGACTGCTGAAAAATCGCTCCGTCGGCGCATTATCCCAGCAATTGCCCTTGCGGCTCATGGAACACACCATGCCATGTTGTTTGAGCAGCTGCTGGTATTCAGCGCTTGCGTACTGGCTGCCCCGGTCGGAATGGTGCATCAGGCCCGGTTTCGGGCAGCGCAGGTTGATGGCCATCATCACTGCCCGGCTGACCAGGGAGGTGTCCATCTGGCGGTCAATGTGCCAGCCCACAACACGGCGGGAATACAGGTCAATGACGACCGCCAGATAGACCCAGCCTGCCCGGGTTCGGATGTAGGTAATGTCCGTTGTCCAGACCCGATCTGGTTCGATGGGAGAAAACCGCCGGTTCAACAGGTTTTTGGCAACCGGCAGACCATGCCGGCTATCGGTTGTCCGGATAAAGGGCTTTTTGCGTTTGACTATCAGCCCCAATTTTCTCATGGTAATCCCCCCGAAAAATAAGCGGGGTCAGAAGTAGAGAATTTTTGTAAACTAAAGACAGAGGTTCTCCCATGAAAAGATCACGATTTAGCGACAGTCAGATATTGGCCATCCTGAAGGCCCACGA
>JALWKC010000039.1 GCA_026996795.1 Lysobacterales bacterium
TGGCTGCCGGGTGGCCAAACACGGCAATCGCTCCGTGTCCAGCACCACCGGCAGCGCCGACGTGCTGGAAGCCGCCGGGGTCAATCTGGATTTAACCCCCGAAGACGTGATCCGCTGCATTGACACCACCGGCATCGGCTTTCTGTTTGCGCCGGCGCACCACGGCGCCACCCGACACGCCGTGGGGCCACGCAAGGAGCTGGGCTTGCGCAGCCTGTTTAACCTGCTTGGCCCGCTCACCAACCCGGCCGGTGCGCCCAATCAGGTGCTGGGCGTGTATGAAAAACGCTGGTTGCCGCTGGTGGCCGAGGTGCTGCGCGACCTGGGCTCAAATCACGTCATGGTGGTGCATTCAGCCGATGGCCTGGATGAAATTTCGCTGGAGTCCGAAACCCACGTGGCAGAACTCAAGGACGGCACCATCAACCAGTACACCATCCCCCCCGAAGCACTGGGTATTCAGCGCCAAAGCACCGACCCGCTGGCGGTGGATTCTGCCGAGGAAAGCCTGAAGCTGATTCTGGACGCCTTTGCCGGCATTCCCGGCCCGGCGGCTGACATGCTGGCGCTCAATGCCGGCGCGGCCATTTACGTGGCCGGCAAGGCCGACACACTGGAGGAAGGCGTGGCCAGCGCCCGGCGCATCCTGCGCAGTGGCGCGGCCGCCGAAACCCTGAAAAAACTCATCGAGGCCAGCCAGTCATGAGCGATGTCCTGACCCGTATCCTGGAAACCAAAGCCGACGAAGTGGCACAGGCCAAACGGCAGCAGTCCCTGGCCGAACTGAAACTGGCCTGCCACAGTGCCCCGCCCACCCGTGGCTTCCGGCAGGCGCTGGCAGCACGCATCGGGCAACAGCAACCGGCGGTGATTGCGGAAATCAAAAAAGCCTCACCCAGCAAGGGCGTGATAAGGGAAGACTTCAACGTGCCCGAACTGGCCGCCTCCTACGCCAGCGGTGGTGCGACCTGCCTGTCGGTACTCACCGACAAAACCTATTTTCAGGGCGATGATGCCTTCCTGGCCCAGGCCCGGACCGCCACCGGCTTGCCGCTGTTGCGCAAGGAATTTATTATCGATCCCTGGCAGATTTACCAGTCACGTGTGCTGGGTGCCGATGCCATTTTGCTGATTGTGACGGCCCTGGGTGATCCGCAATTATTTGAATTCACCGAACTAGCCCATGAACTGGGGCTGGATGTGCTGATGGAAGTCCACGGTGAGGCCGAATTGCAGCGTGCGTTAAAAACGCCCGCGCAACTGATCGGCATTAACAACCGCAACCTGAGAAATTTCGTTACCCGCATCGAAACCACGCTGGAGTTGCTGCCTGAAATTCCGGCTGACCGACTGGTTATCAGTGAAAGCGGTCTGCATAGCCCCGAAGACATCCAGCGACTGCGACACGCCGGTGTGCATGGTTTTCTGATTGGCGAGGCCTTCATGCGCCACGGCAATCCTGGACAAGCCCTGCAAAAAATGATTTATTGCTAGGTGTCGGGTCTCGATAGATTCTGTTCCAAAAAGGAGTTATCCTTTGTTCCGTAGTCGCCATCTGTTAAATGGCTGGTTGATGCACAACCTGGAGGAAGCATAACATCATGGTCATCCATCCCCAAGCCCGCACCACC
>JALWKC010000040.1 GCA_026996795.1 Lysobacterales bacterium
ACGTGCCGCTGGCCGATGGCTGGCTGGTTCTTCGTCAACCCCTGAGCGATGAGCAGCAGTCATTGATGCACACCTTGTTGCGTGGCGCGGTGATGGCGCTTGCGCTGATCGCGGTTTTATTGCTGGTCTATTTGCTCTATGCCAGCGTGCTGGCTTATCGGGTGCGCCGCCTGAACCGCTCGCTGCAAAACGCGCTGGACACACGTGGGCGTGTGCAGACTGACCTGCCCGGGCAGCAATCTGCTGATGAAATTGGCGAACTGGCCCGGGGCCTAGGCGCGCTGCTGCACAAGGTGCGCGATCACACCGCGTACCTGAAAGGTTTTGGCTCGCGCTTGTCGCACGAGCTGAAAACGCCCCTGGCCATGGTGCAAGGTTCCCTGGATAACTTGCAGGCGATTTCCGAACAGGGGCGCGATTTCTCCAGGCAAGCCAGTCCTGAACACAGGACTTATGTGCAGCGGGCGCAGGCAGGCACGGCCCGCATGCGTTTTATCCTTAATCAACTGTCGGGGCTGAGTCGGCTGCATGAAGCGCTGGAAAACACGCCGCTGGAAATGGTGGATCTGGTGCCTTTTCTGCGTCAGTATGTGGCGGCACGGCGAGTTTCGATGCCGGGTTTACGGCTTGCGGTGGCTAATGAACCATTGCTGGTGAACGCATCACTGGATTTGCTGGCCCAAGGGCTGGACAAGCTGCTGGACAATGCCGGCGATTTCACGCCCGCCGGTGGCTTTATTGAAGTGCGGGCAGAAAAACGTCAGGGGCCGGATGGGCCGGAGGTGGTGTTGGCGGTGTTTAACAGCGGTTCGCGCCTGCCTGACGGCCTGAAGCCCGCACAGCTGTTTGACAGCCTTACCAGCCAGCGCCAGCAGGGTACATCAGGTGCTGAGTCAGCCTCGCATCACCTGGGTTTGGGCCTGTACCTGTTACGGCTGATTGCCGAACACCACGGCGGCCGGGTACAGGCCCGCAATACCGCCACACCGCCTGCGGGGGTTGTGTTTGAAGTGATTCTGCCGGGTTTGCCGGGCCAGCCCCAGGCTGGCTAGGGAAGCTCTGATCGAATCATGAACTCGCTTCTCACACCTGAAAGGTCCGAGAACTGCGTTGAAGTCCTTGCCAAGAGCCTGCTATTGGCCGCGAACTTCGCCTTGTTCTCGAACATTTCCGGCATAACCTGCTTCGTCCAGATTCAATCAGCGCTTCCCCAAGGCCCAGTGCTGGCCCCAAAGCGGGCCGATTTTACTTGACGCGCATGCCCGGGGTGGCGCCTGTGTCCGGTTGCAGCAGGAAAATGTCCTCACCACCCGGCCCGGCGGCCAGCACCATGCCTTCGGAAACCCCGAAACGCATTTTGCGTGGGGCCAGGTTGGCCACCATCACGGTCAGGCGGCCTTCCAGTTCTTCGGGTCGATAGGCGGACTTGATGCCGGCAAACACGTTGCGGGTTTCTCCACCCAGGTCCAGTGTCAGGCGCAATAATTTGTCGGCGCCTTCCACGTGTTCTGCCTGAATAATTTTTGCCACGCGCAAGTCCACCTTGGCAAAATCATCAAAAGCAATTTCGTCGGCAATGGGGTCGGGCCGGGACGCTTTGCTCTGTGGTTCGGTGGTGATCGCCGCCGTG
>JALWKC010000041.1 GCA_026996795.1 Lysobacterales bacterium
CGCCTTTTCGCGCCGTTCGGCAGCGGCTTCACGCGCCTTGCTTTCGTTTTTCACCACCAGGAATTCATCGCCGGCCTGCGGCACGCCGGACAGACCCAGCATTTGTACCGGAATGGATGGGCCGGCTTCCTTGACTTCTTCACCCAGCTCGTTCAGCAGGCGGCGCGCGCGACCAAACTGCTCGCCACACAGGACCATGTCGCCCTTGTGCAAGGTGCCGCTTTTGATGAGCAAGGTAGCCACCGGGCCGCGGCCCTTGTCGAGGCTGGATTCCACCACCACGCCCACCGCCGGGGCGTCCTTGACGGCTTTCAGTTCCATCATTTCCGCCTGCAGGGAAACGGCTTCCAGCAGGTCATCCACGCCCTGCCCGGTTTTGGCCGAAACCGGCACAAAGATGGTGTCGCCACCCCAGTCTTCGGGAATGACTTCGTATTTGCTCAGTTCCTGCTTGACGCGGTCAGGATCGGCCTCTTCCAGGTCAATTTTGTTGACCGCAATAATGATTGGTACACCGGCAGCCTTGGCGTGTTGTATCGCCTCAACCGTCTGCGGCATAACGCCGTCGTTGGCGGCCACCACAATAATGGCGATGTCAGTGACCTGGGCACCACGGGCGCGCATGGCCGTAAAGGCGGCGTGACCCGGTGTGTCCAGAAAGGTGATTTTGCCATTCTCGGTTTCCACGTGATAGGCGCCGATGTGCTGGGTAATGCCACCGGCTTCGCCTGCGGCAATCTTGGAATGACGGATGTAGTCCAACAAGGACGTCTTGCCGTGATCCACGTGGCCCATGATGGTGACCACCGGCGCACGCGGCTCGCCGTCTTCTTCGGTATTCAGCACTTCTTCCTTGAGCTGGTCTTCGATGGTTTCCTCTTTGGCCTCCACCGCCTTGTGGCCCATTTCTTCAGTCACCAGAATGGCGGTTTCCTGATCCAGAATCTGGTTGATGGTCACCATCATGCCCATTTGCATCAGGGTTTTGATGACTTCGGCCGACTTGACGGCCATGGCCTTGGCCAAATCACCCACGCTGATGCCTTCGGGCGGCACCGCCACGGTTTTGACAACCGGAGCGGTGGGTTTGGCAAAAGCGTGCTTGTCGGCGCGCAAATCGTGCGCGGCTTCGCGGCGACGGGAGGCATCCACGTGCAGTTGTTTGCGCCCGAAACGGGTTTTCGGCCCGGCTTTTTTGCCCTTGTTTTTTTTCGCGGCGGCCTTGGCTTCCTTGGCCTTGGCCATGCGTTTCTGTTCTTCCAGCATTTTCTGCTGGGCTTCTTCTTCCTTGCGACGCTCTTCTTCCAGGCGCGCGCGTTCCTCGGCCAGTTCGGCTTCGCGGCGGGCTTGTTTGTCCTGGCTTCCAGCCTGTTTCCTGCACGCTTCTTCCTCGGCTTTCAGCCGTGCTTCCTCTTCGGCCCGCTTGCGGGCTTCTTCGGCTTCGCGACGCCTGCGTTCTTCTTCTTCGCGCTTGCGTTTGGTTTCTTCCAGAATGCGGATGGCTTCCTGGCGATCGCGTTCGATCTCATCATCAATTTCAACCGGCTCGGTCACCAGCTTTTTCTTTTTCTTTATTTCGACGTTGACGGTTTTGGTCTTGGAGCGAGCGCCGGTGCCGCTGGAC
>JALWKC010000042.1 GCA_026996795.1 Lysobacterales bacterium
CGAACGCCTGCAAAAAGTGCTGGCACGTTCCGGTCAGGGCTCTCGCCGTCAAATAGAAAAGGGCATCAAAGCCGGCCAGGTGCTGGTGAACGGCAAAAAAGCCAGCCTTGGCCAGGCCGTCAAGGAAGGGGACAAGATCAACTATAAAAAACGCGTTTTCGAGGTGAAGCGCCGGCCCATCCTGCCCAAGGTATTGATGTACAACAAGCCCGAAGGGGAAATCTGCACCCGCCACGATCCCGAAGGCCGCAAAACCGTGTTTAGCCACCTGCCCAAGCTTAAAAACGACCGTTGGATCAACATTGGCCGACTGGACATCAACACCAGCGGCCTGCTGCTGTTCACCACCGATGGCAAACTGGCCAACCACCTCATGCACCCTTCCGCCGGCGTTGACCGCGAATACGCCTGCCGCGTGTTTGGCGAGGTGACCGATGAAATGATAGAAAATCTCAAGCGTGGTGTGGAGCTGGAAGACGGACCGGCGCGTTTCAGCGATATCCAGAAAGCCGGCGAAGGGGAAAGCAACCAGTGGTTTCATGTGGTGCTGATGGAAGGCCGCAACCGGGAGGTGCGGCGCCTGTGGGAGTCCCAGGGCGTGCAGGTCAACCGCCTCAAGCGCGTCCGTTACGGGCCGGTTTTCCTGCCCAAAAAGCTGCGTAAGGGTCAGTCCATGGAACTCAGTCCCAAGGACGTAAAAACCTTGTACGAAGACGTGGGGCTGGAAAGTGATCAGCACGAGTTGGTGGCCAAACACGTGCGCCGCTGAAGAAAGCACTGAAAAAAACCGGTATTAATCCGCTTTGAGAAAATGCCCACAGCCGGGAACCCGGCGCGGTTTCACCCTTCTAATCGGCAGGGGATAATCACAGATTTAACCCGGTGACCAAACCACAAACGGAACTGAACAAGACCATGAATAAGAAAATCGTATTTTTTCTGCTGGGCCTTTTTGTCGTGCTGATACTGGCCAATTTCTACTTTATGAACCAACGCGCGAACGAAGCCGGTGAACCACTGCCCGTGACCGCTCAGGGCGGACCACAAGCCACCGGCACTACCAAAACCCGTGAGAACAAGCCTAGCAGCCAGTCAGCAGCGGTGGCGACACGCCCGCAGCAGCACACACAAACCGCGCATAAAAAGCAAAGAAAAACCAACCAGGCCAACTGGCAAAAACCGGCTTACACTCCCAGCGAAGAGGAACAGGCGCGAGCGGCCATCCTGGCGACCATGACCCCGGAAGAACGGCAAGAAGCGCAAAAAGACCTGTATAAAATGAGCATGTTCTATCGCTCGGCAGAGCAGGTGGACCAGGCCATTGAAGCGGCCCGGAAAAACGGCAATACGCAGGTGGTGGAAAAGCTGAAACGCTTTCGTATGCTGGCCTACCCCATGGATTAAACTTCGAGCGACGCCTCACACGTACTTGAGGCAACAGGCAGTAAAAAGCCCGCCATCGGGCGGGTATTTTTGCGAAGCTCTTTCAGTTGCAGTCGTGTCTTAAGGAAGCGCTGATTGAATCTGGCGCGAGCAGATTGTTGTGAAAAATTGTTCAGTTCAAGGCGCAAACCGCACGTAATAGCAAGGCTATTGCGAAGGTTTGCAACACAGAAATGGACAATTTTACGCCACAAGATGCCGTGTCACGATTCGATCAGAGGTTCCTTAAAACAGCGGCTTGTCGGTTTTTGCCTCGAAGTTTTTGACCGAATCCAGGATTTCCTGCTTAGCTTCCTCGGCTCCGCGCCAGCCTTCAATCTTGACCCATTTACCTTTTTCCAGGTCTTTGTAGTGCTCGAAAAAGTGAGCAATCTGGTCCAGTGTTTCCTCGGGCAGATCACGCACCGATTCGACGTCACGGTATAACCCGCTGACCTTGCTCACCGGCACGGCCACAATTTTGGCGTCTCCTCCGCTTTCATCAGTCATTTTCAACATGCCAATGGGGCGACAACGCACCACCGAGCCTGGCAGCAGTGGCGTGGGCATAATCACCAGCACGTCCACGGGGTCACCATCACCGCACAACGTGTGGGGCACAAAACCGTAGTTACACGGGTAGCGCATGGCCGTGTTCAGCACCCGGTCAACAAAAATCAGGCCGGAATCCTTGTCCACTTCGTATTTGACGGCTTCGCCGTTAACCGGAATTTCAATGACGACGTTAATGTCGTTGGGCACATCGGCGCCCACAGGTACGTGTTTTAAGCCCATAACTATTACTCAATCGGAAAAAGGCGGGTATTATATCAGCCTGGTTTCCTGCAGTGAGCACCCTTTGCGACCCATTCCCGTCTTTTCTGCGCTGATTCAGCGGCTTTCACGCTTTTTCCCGGCTGTTCCCGCCGCCAGCCGGGCGTTTCTGACCCCGACCACAGCCACTCCACGTCAGTGGCTGCTTGATGACGCACGCCTGACTGACTGGCACAACTGGCGTCGGGCGTTTTTGGCCAATCCGCAGCCCTGGGCGCTGGCCACGCCCGAACTGGCCAGCGGCATCATGGACTGGGCCTGGTTGTGGCAGGATCAACCGCTGCTGGATGCGCTGGAGCGCGTGCTGGAGCAAAAACCCGTCGACAGCCCCGCCTGGCAGGCGCAACGTAGCCGCTTGCAGAGGCCGTCCGCGTGGTTGCTGGTGGCCGGCTCACAGGCCCGGCACTGGCAACAGCGCCTGATGCCGGTGCTGCAGGCCCTGCCCGAGGCGCTGACCCTGTTCGTGATGCCGCAGCCAGTGACAAGGGCTGCCCCTGAGCGGCTGGACTGGCGCAAAGACACGGCGGCTGTCCTGTGCCGCGGGCTGGAGTGTTCCTCGCCCATCCGTGACCTCAACTACCTGCTGGAAACCCTGCAAGATGGTTGAGCCACCACAGCCGGCCGCGCCGGTGACGGTGCTTTTCAATGCCGATGCCATCGTGCCGCCGTTGACCGGCATTGGCCTGTACGCCCATCAGCTGCTGAAAGCCTTGCAGGAAAAGCCCCAGGCGGTGAACCTGCGTGTGTATTCCGCCATGCGCTGGCTGGACGAGGACGAAGACCCGTTGCGGGTCAATACCACCTTGCAACGTGGCCGGCGCTGGCTGCCTTTCCCGGGGCTGGCCGTGCGGGCCTACCTGACGTGGCGCGACCACCGTTTTCGCCAGCTGGCTGCCAGCTGGCCGCATGCCGTGCTGCACAGCCCCAACTTTCTTGACCTGCCGCACCCCGGCCCCAAAGTCATTACCATTCACGACCTGGCGTATGCGCGTTTTCCCCAAACCTTGCCGGCTGAGCGCCTGAAACTACTGCAGCAACGCGTTCCCAAAGCGGCCGCCAGAGCGGATGCCATCATTGTGCCTTCGCGTTTTGTGAAAAGCGAGGTGGTGGCGCTGCTGGGCGTGGCGGAAGACAAAATCCACGTTATCGCACATGGCGTCAACGAGGCTTTTCACCGCATCGGTGAACAGCGGGCCAAGAGCGACGTCTTGACAGAGAAGGCTCCACCCATCCTTGGCCAGTTGGGTTTGCAACCTGGGCGTTACGTGCTCTGCGTGGCCACCCCTGAACCGCGCAAAAACCTCATGAGCCTGCTGGATGCCTGGTTTGCCCTGCCGGCTTCCTGGCGCGCGGAAAACACCTTGTTGCTGGTAGGCGCGGCGGGCTGGAAAAACCGCAACCTGAGTCAACGCCTGGCATTTATTGCCAAACGCCCGGCGCATTTTGGCCAAGTGGTGGCGCCGGGTTATGTGGCCGCCGAACACCTGCCAGACCTGTATGCGTCGGCCGCCGGCTTTATTCTGCCCTCGCTGTACGAAGGCTTTGGCCTGCCACTGGCCGAAGCCATGGCCGTGGGTCTGCCCACGGCGGTGGCCACCGGTTCGGCCCTGGACGAGGTGGCCAGTGACGACGCCATCCGCTTTGACCCGCACGATCTGGAAGCCATGAGCGCGGCACTGCAGGCCTTGCTGGAACCCTCTCCGTGGCGAGCCCGTTGTGCCGCTGTCAATCGCCAGAAAGCTGCTGGTTTGCGCTGGTCTGTGTGCGCCGAAAACACCCTGAAGGTGTATCAAAACCTTGCCAGAAATTCCTGGCCACCCTATAATATCTCTCTATCTTGATGCAAAGATATTGAATCCGGAAGTTCCCCGCTGGCTCTGATCTGATTGCCGCCAGCGGGGAATTCGGTAACACGACGCGACAGGTTGTGGGAAGCCGGTGAAATCCCGGCACTGCCCCCGCAACGGTAAAAGAGCACACACCGCACCGGAGTGATCCAGCCACTGGTTTTTCACTGTTTTTTAATTTTTTTCCGGGAAGGCGTGCGGTGGCCTGTTGGCACTCTTGAGTCCGGATACCCGGCCTGTCACTTTCCCAACCCATGTGATCGCGGTGGGCGATCTGAAGAGGACCTGATGAAAAACCTGAAATCCCGCGTGCGCCTGTTGACAGGCGTAACGCTTTCCGTGTTGTGCCTGCCGGCGAGCGCTGACAATACCCTTACCGACGTGGCCGAGCAGGAAACCCTGGTGGTGACGGCCAACCGTTTGCCTGAAACGCCCGAAACCGTGATCCCCTCGCTAACGGTCATCACCCGTGCAGACATTGAGCGCCTGCTGGCGGTGGACATCACCGACGTGCTGGCGCTGGTGCCAGGCATTGATGTGGTGCGCAGCGGCCCGGTCGGCTCGGCCACCAGCGTGTTTGTACGCGGCGCCAACTCCAACCACGTGCTGGTGCTGGTTGACGGCGTGCGTGTCGCCTCGGGCAACACCGGCGCTTTCGCCTGGGAGCATTTGCCGGTGGATCAAATCGAACGCATTGAAATTCTGCGCGGGCCACGGGCCAGTCTGTATGGTTCCGACGCCATAGGCGGGGTGATCCAGATATTTACCCGTGAAAACCAGGGCGCCTACGCCAGCGTGAGCGCCGGCAGTTACCGGCAGGTCGAAGCCAGCCTGGGCCATGGCCAGGACTTTGGCGATGGTCGCGGTCACGTCTCCGCCCAGATCGGGGGCCTGGGCAGCGAAGGCTTTTCGGCCACCAACGCCACTAGCTGGTTTTACCACCCGGACGACGACGGCTACGCCAACCTCAACGCCAGCCTCAAGGCACGCTGGCAGACCGACTGGGGCGTTTCGCGCCTGAGCTACCTGGAAACCCGCGGTGACACCGACTTTGATCAGGGCAATAGCGACAGCAGCCACCGCACTTTGGGAGCATCGATTCAAGTTAATGGCAACAACTGGCGTCATGAGCTGCTCTTTGGCGCCAATCAGCAAGACCTATACACTAAAGTGTTCCAGTCCCGCTTCCGCTCCGAGCGCCTGAGCGCTGACTGGTTGGTGCACCGGGACTTTTCTCCGCGCCATGGCCTCAGCCTGGGGCTGTCCTGGTACCAGGACCTCAGCCAAATCGGCCTGACCGCCCCCCACCGCCGCAACCTCACCGACAAGGCCGCTTTCCTCAACTGGCGCGGTCAGTGGGGCAGCCAGCGACTGGAAGCGGCGGTTCGTTACGATGATTTCAGCCAGTACGACGGCCAAACCACCGGCAACCTGGGCTGGAGCCTGCAGGCCACGCCAAACTGGCACCTGGGCGCCAGCCTCGGCAAGGCCTTTCGCGCCCCTTCACTGAACGAAGAGTTTTACTATCAATTAGGCGGTAACGGCAACCAGGGCTTTCCCCTGTTTCCGGAAAAGAGCCTGGCGGGGGAAATCAACCTGCAACATCGTATCGGCGATCAAGCGCAGTGGCGCGCCAGTATCTTCAAGCAGAAAATCACGGACCTGATCCAGTTTGTTCCGGCCCAGCCGAGTGATCCATTTTCGCCCTACCTGCCCCGCAATGTGGCCGAGGCGGACATGCTGGGCCTTGAGCTTGATGCCCAGTGGCGTCCGGGCCACTGGGACATTCGTGCCAATGCCACCATTCAGGACACACTGGACAAGCGTGCTGATGCGCCTCTGTTGCGCCGGCCAGATCGCAAGGCCAGCTTGCTGGCGGATCGCAGCTGGGGGAATTTTTCCGCTGGCGTCACGCTTTTTGGCGCCAGTAAGCGGGCCGATTTTGGTACCCAGCTGCCTGGTTTTGCTACCTTGGACCTGCGTTTTCACTACCGCATTAACCGGCACTGGAGGGCCGGACTCAAAATCCACAACCTGGCCGATCGCGATTACGAAGTGGCTTCCGGCTACAACACACCGGGACGCTCCGGCTGGTTGCAACTGTCCTGGCAACAGGCACAGTAACAACACACTGGAAGCCATGGATACAAACATGGACACAAAAAAGCCCCGCAAAACGGGGCTTTTTCAGTACCAGGCAGAGGCCTTAAACCATTGGTCTGGTCTAAGGGGGCTCTGATCAAATCGTGAACTCGCTTCTCATACCTGAAATGTCCGTAGACATTTCAGGGCTATTCTGCTTCGCCCAGATTCAATCCGGGCTCCCCTAGCGCTTGAGCCTTTCTTTCAATGCCTTGTTGAGATCAATGCTTTTCAGGTATTCATTGATGGCATCGTTGGTGACGTCATACAAAGGTCGACCCATGACGGCCGCAGCGGCTTTCAGGTCATCCCGTATGCGCTTGGACACGCGCAAACTGGCGTCTCTGGGTTCTTCACTGATTTTGCTTTTGGTTCTTGGCATAGTTTTTTACCCCACTGGTTAATTGTTTTGTAACCGGATTATTATAAAACCCGGGGAAACGAAAAGTATTACAACAAATTTTGCCTGCCACAAGGCTAGTCATGCACCTGTGCAGTTTTACGTATGGGGGGATTTTTTTATTTTATTGTGAATCGTCGATCAATTCAATACCGTCCATACCGGCAGACAGGGTGTTGGCGTCTCCGCCCTGGCTGAGCTTGATGGCCAAACGCACCTCGTTGGCCGAATCGGCGTGGCGCAGAGCGTCTTCGTAGGTGATCTCTCCGGCCTGATACAGTTCAAACAGCGCCTGGTCAAAGGACTGCATGCCCAGGTTGGTGGATTTCTTGATCAGGTCCTTGAGCTTGTGAATTTCGCCCTTGCGTATCATTTGTTGCGCCAGCGGGGTGTTAATCAGAATCTCCACCGCCACGCGCCGGCCCTTGCCATCGGGCCTGGGAATCAGTTGTTGGGCCACCATGGCTTTCATGTTCAGCGACAGATCCATCAGCAGCTGGTCGCGCCGGTCTTCGGGGAAGAAGTGCAGAATGCGATCCAGCGCCTGGTTGGCGTTGTTGGCGTGCAGCGTGCACAGACACAGGTGGCCGGTTTCGGCAAAGGTGATGGCGTGTTCCATGGTTTCGCGCGTGCGCACCTCGCCAATCATGATCACGTCCGGGGCCTGTCGCAGGGTGTTGCGCAGGGCCACCTCGTAGGACTCGGTGTCGATGCCCACTTCTCGCTGGGTGATGACACAGCCCTGGTGCTCGTGCACGTATTCTATCGGGTCTTCAATGGTGATGATGTGGCCGGTGGAGTTGACATTCCGGTAGCCGATCAGGGCCGCCAGCGAGGTGGATTTGCCGGTGCCGGTGCCACCCACGAAAATAATGATGCCGCGCTTGGTCAGTGACAGGTCTTTCAACACCGGCGGCAAATTAAGGCTTTCGAAAGTCGGAATTTTGGTTTCTACCCGACGGATCACCATGCCCACGGTGCTGCGCTGGTAAAAGGCGCTGACACGGAAACGGCCAATGGATGACACGCCAATGGCGAAGTTGCACTCATGGGTGCGCTCAAACTGTTCTTTTTGCGAAGGCGTCATGATGCCCATGACCAGGTCTCGCGCCTGGCTGGCCGACAGCGGGGTTTGCGTAATCGGTACCACGCGTCCGTGAATCTTGATGCTGGGCGGCAGGTTGGTGGTGATGAACAGGTCCGACGCTTTCTTGTGCGCCATCAGTTTCAAAAAAGAATTAAAGTCCATGTCATGTTACCCCTGTAATTTCCTGCTGGTGCCATTCACGAAAAGTCGGCCTTGTTCTGGGCGCGGCTGCGGGCCTGTTCGCGGGTGACCAGTCCTTTTCTCACCAGGTCTTGCAAACACTGATCAAGGGTTTGCATGCCATAGGCCTGACCGGTCTGGATGGATGAATACATTTGCGCCACCTTGTCTTCGCGGATCAGGTTACGAATGGCCGGTATGCCGATCATGATCTCGTGCGCGGCAATCCGTCCACCGCCCACGCGCTTGAGCAGGGTCTGGGCAATCACCGCCCGCAGTGATTCGGACAACATGGACCGCACCATGGGCTTTTCACCGGCGGGGAACACGTCGATAATCCGGTCGATGGTCTTGGCCGCCGAGCTGGTGTGCAAGGTGCCAAACACCAGGTGACCGGTTTCAGCCGCGGTCAAGGCCAGACGGATGGTTTCCAGGTCCCGCAATTCACCCACCAGAATAATGTCCGGGTCTTCACGCAGCGCCGAGCGCAAGGCGTTGTTAAAGCTGTGCGTGTCCCGATGCACTTCGCGCTGGTTGACCAGGCATTTGTTGCTGGTGTGCACAAATTCTATGGGATCTTCAATGGTCAAAATGTGACCCTGTTCGTGTTTATTGAGGTGATCCACCATGGCCGCCAGGGTGGTGGACTTACCGGAGCCGGTGGGCCCGGTGACCAGAATCAGGCCACGCGGCACATCGATAATCTCCTTGAAGATGGGTGGTGCACCCAGGTCCTCCAGAGACAGGATTTCCGAGGGAATGGTGCGGAACACCGCCGCACAACCGCGGTTCTGGTTGAAGGAATTGACACGAAAGCGCGCCAGGCCGGGGATTTCAAAGGAGAAGTCCACTTCCAGGTGTTCTTCGTACTCCTTCCGCTGGTTGTCACTCATGATGTCATAGATCATGTCGTGCAGTTCCTTGTGATCCAGTGGCGGCAGATTGATGCGGCGAATGTCACCGTCCACGCGGATCATGGGCGGCAAGCCCGCCGACAGGTGCAAGTCCGATGCCTTGTTTTTGACCGAAAACGCCAGTAGTTCTGCAATATCCATGAAAGACCCCTTTACGGTGTTTTATGATTTATGGTTTCGAGTTTAGCCGCCTTATGCTATAAATTCCAGTTTGTTAATGCCCTTCAGGTGCCCCTTCATGCGCTTTTGCCTCCCTGCGGCCCTTTGCCTGTCCCTGTTGCTGCTGGCTTGCCGTCCGCAAGGCCCGGCGGTGGAAATTGGTGGCCGGCAATTTGCCGTGGAAGTGGCTGACAATGCCGCTGAGCGTCAAAAAGGCCTGATGTTCCGCCAAAATTTGCCAGCCAACCGTGGCATGCTGTTTGTTTTTCCCGATCAGGCCCCGCGTGCTTTCTGGATGAAAAACACCCGCATCCCGCTGGATATCCTTTATTTTAACCGTGATTTTGAGCTGGTGGCCCAGCAACGCAATGTGCCCCCGTGCCACCAGCGCGACTGCCCCAGTTACCCCAGTGGCCGGCCCGCGCGTTACGTGCTGGAACTGAACGCCGGCACCGCCAGTGAGCTGGGCTTGAAAATTGGCGACCGACTGACCGTTCATAATATCAACACCAATGTGCGTCGCTAGTAGCACCAGCACAATGTCCGGTCGTAACCGGATGGAGTTATCTGCCAAAACAGGTCTGAAAACAACCCAGACCAGCACAAGGTGGGTTTGCACCAATGAAGCCGCCTGTGTTAAAACCCGGGCTTGGACTTAACACCAACTCTGAAGGGAAACAGCAGCCATAACAACGAAACGCTTATTCCGACTGACCGCTAATTGCGACTGACGAGGGGAACACCATGAAAAAAATTGCCACACTGGCCATGACCTTGACCGGGTTGATTTATTCCGGGGCCTTGCTGGCCCAGGATGCCTTGAGTTTTGATCAGAAAATTGACCGCGTGCTGGGGCCCATCGCCCAGGCCATCGAGAACTTTTTCTTTTACCCGATTCCGTTTTTGGGCGACATGCCGTTTATTGTCCTGTGGCTGATTTTGGCGGCGATTTTTTTCACCCTCTATTTCAAGTTTGTGAACCTGCGCTGCCTGGGGCTGGGGCTTAAAATCACTTTGGGCAAATGCGATGACCCCAATGCCCCAGGCGAAATCACCCACTTTCAGGCGCTCACCACCGCTTTGTCTGGCACTGTTGGGCTGGGCAATATCGCTGGCGTGGCGGTGGCGGTCAGCGCGGGCGGGCCGGGCGCCACCTTCTGGATGATAGTGGCCGGCTTGCTGGGCATGTCCACCAAGTTTGTGGAATGCACCCTGGGGGTCAAATACCGCGATATTCTGCCCAATGGCGAGGTGCTGGGCGGCCCCATGCGATACTTGTCAAAGGGCCTGAGAGAAAAAGGCTATGCCGGACTGGGCAAGGTGCTGGCGGTGCTGTTTGCCATCATGTGCATCGGCGGCTCTTTCGGTGGCGGCAACATGTATCAGGTTAACCAGGCCTATGAACAATTCCTGAGCATCACCGGTGGAGAGCAAAGCCCGTTTGCCGGCCAGGGCTGGCTGTTTGGCGTGGTCATTGCCATTTTTGTCGGTCTGGTTATTATCGGCGGCATCAAGAGCATCGGCAAGGTCACGGCCAAGCTTGTTCCCTTGATGGCCATTATCTACATGGCCACCGGCGTGTTTATTGTTTTCAGCAATGTTTCTGTTTTACCCGAAGCCTTGGCTTCTATCGTAAAAGAAGCGTTTTCACCCTCAGCAGTCTTTGGCGGCTTTTTGGGTGTGCTGATCATGGGCTTCCGGCGCGCGGCCTTTTCCAACGAGGCCGGCATTGGCTCCGCGGCCATTGCCCACTCCGCGGTGAAAACCAACTACCCGGCTACCGAAGGCCTGGTGGCCCTGTGGGAACCGTTTATTGATACCGTGGTGGTGTGCACCATCACCGCGCTGGTGATCATCATTACCGGCGTCAACAGCGGCTCGGGTGACATGCAGGGCATCGCCCTGACCTCAGCGGCATTTGCCACCTCCGGCATCAGCTGGTTCCCTTACGTGCTGGCTGTGGCCGCTATCCTGTTTGCCTTTTCCACCATGATTTCCTGGTCGTATTACGGCATGCAGGCGTGGGTCTACCTGTTCGGGGCCGGCAAAACCCAGGAAAACACCTACAAAGTGATTTTCCTGCTGTTTATTGTGATCGGCGCGGCCATCAAACTGGGGTCGGTGCTGCAGTTCTCTGATGCCATGATTTTTGCCATGTCCGTGCCCAACATCATTGGGCTGTATTTTCTGGCACCCGTGGTCAAGCGCGAACTGCAACGTTATATTCAGGCCCTCAAATCCGGCCAGTTGCACTGCGAACGCTAAGCGACCGTCACTGGCTTCTTCTTTTAAGTCCCCGCTTTGGCGGGGATTTTTGTTTTTCTGCAGCCGCCCTACAATCTCCTATACCCCGAACAGGGTGCGTTTGCCCTGGCTTGGTGCTTTTTCTTGGCCGGCAATGGCGGCTTTCCTTGCCCCGGTGGGCAGAATAAGGGAAAATTGGCGGTTTGTGGCGGAGCGCCAGTTTTCACGCGCAAGCAGTTGGCATTGTCTCCGGTGTTTTTTACGCTTAGCTTGAGGAACCAGCATGACCATCAAAGTTGCAATCAACGGCTACGGCCGCATTGGCAGAAATGTACTCCGCGCCCTGTATGAATCCGGTCGCACCGACGACATCAAGATTGTGGCCATCAACGACCTGGGCAACATCGACAACAACGCCCTGCTGACCAAGCACGACACCACCCACGGCATTTTCCCCGGTACCGTAGAAGTGCGCGGCAACAGCCTGGTTGTCAACGGCGATGAAATCAAGGCCTTTTCCGAACGCAACCCGGAAGACCTGCCCTGGGGCGACCTGGGCGTGGATGTGGTGATGGAATGCACCGGCATTTTCCGCAGCCGCGAAGCCGCCGGCAAACACCTGCAAGCCGGCACCAAAAAGGTGCTGCTGTCGGCCCCTGCCGCTGGTGAGGCTGATGCCACCGTGGTTTATGGTGTGAACGACCACGTGCTGAAACCTGAACATACCTTTGTTTCCAACGCCTCGTGCACCACCAACTGCCTGTCGCCCATCGCCAAACCGTTGAACGACGCCCTGGGCATCGAATCCGGTCTCATGACCACCATTCACGCCTACACCAACGACCAGGTACTGATCGACACCGATCACAAAGACCCGCGTCGTGCGCGTTCAGCCACCATGAACCAGATTCCCACCAAAACCGGCGCGGCCGTGGCCGTGGGCCTGGTGCTGCCGGAACTCAATGGCAAGCTGGACGGCTTCGCCATGCGCGTGCCGACCATCAACGTGTCAGTGGTTGACCTGACCTTTACCGCCGCTCGCGACACCACGGTGGAAGAGGTCAACGCCATCATGAAAGCCGCCGCCGAAGCCAGCCCGGTGCTGGACTATAACGACCAGCCACTGGTCTCCTGCGATTTCAACCACAGCCCGGCCTCGTCCACCTTCGATGCCGGCCTCACCAAGGTCATTGACGGCCGGCTGGTCAAGGTGCTGAGCTGGTACGACAACGAGTGGGGCTTCTCCAACCGCATGCTGGACACCGCCGTTGCGATGATGAAGGCTTGATCCAACAACCCTGATACCGGAGCCGCCATGATACGCATGACTGACCTCAACCTTGACCGGCAACGGGTGCTGATACGCGAAGACCTGAACGTGCCGGTGCAGGATGGCCGCATCACCAGCGACAAACGCATTCAGGCGGCCCTGCCGACGCTGAAAAAAGCCCTGGCCGATGGCGCCGCGGTGATGGTCGCCTCCCACTTGGGTCGGCCCACGGAAGGGCAGTTCGATCCGGCGCTTTCCCTGGCGCCAGTAGCCGACTACCTGAGCCAGGCCCTGGGTCAGGAAGTGCCGCTGATTCGAGACTGGGTTGATGGCGGCTTTACCGTGGCCCCGGGACAACTGGTGCTGCTGGAAAACGTGCGTTTCAATGTGGGCGAAAAAGCCTGCGACGAGACCCTGTCAAAGAAAATGGCCGCGCTGTGTGACGTGTTTGTCATGGACGCTTTCGGCACCGCTCATCGGGCCCATGCTTCCACCGTGGGCGTGGCCAGGTACGCGCCGATCGCCTGTGCCGGACCACTGCTGGTGCGCGAGTTGGAAGCCCTGGGCAGGGCGCTGAAAAACCCGGATCGGCCCTTTCTCGCCATCGTTGGCGGCTCCAAGGTCAGCACCAAGCTGACGGTACTGGAAAGCCTGTCGCAAATCGTGGATCAAC
The DNA here is from genome assembly GCA_026996795.1 of Lysobacterales bacterium. Lineage (GTDB taxonomy): Bacteria > Pseudomonadota > Gammaproteobacteria > Xanthomonadales > Marinicellaceae > S144-45. The sequence goes on from JALWKC010000042.1 coordinate 13,173, forward strand.
TGATTGTCGGTGGCGGCATTGCCAACACCTTTATTGCCGCGGCCGGTTACCCGGTGGGTAAATCCCTTTATGAGCCGGATCTGGTGGACGAGGCCAGGCGCCTCATGGCCGCCGCCGAAGCCAAGGGCGCCACCATACCGGTGCCGGTGGACGTGGTCACGGCCACCGAATTTTCTCCACAAGCCACGGCCACGGTGAAAGCCGTTGCCAAAGTGACCGAAGAGGACATGATCCTTGATGTGGGCCCCAAAACAGCCGCGCAATTTGCCCACATGGCCCAGCAGTCCGGCACCATCGTCTGGAACGGGCCACTGGGCGTGTTTGAATTCGATGCCTTTGGTCATGGCACCGAAACCCTGGCCAAAGCCATTGCCAAAAGCGATGCCTTTTCCATTGCTGGTGGTGGCGACACCCTGGCTGCCATTGACAAATACGGCGTCGAGAATGGCATCTCTTACATTTCCACCGGCGGTGGGGCCTTTCTGGAGTTTCTGGAAGGCAAAACCCTGCCCGCGGTGGCCATACTGGAACAACGCGCCGCTGAAACGGGCGCCTGACTGCATAAATTTTCCGGGCAGGCCCAGAACCGGTCAGTCCGCAGAGTCTTAGAGCGACGATTAACCAATCATACAGGTGAGACATGGACAAACTGGACCAAATGTTACACACCGCCGCCGCCATGGTCGCCCCGGGCAAAGGCATTCTGGCCATTGACGAAAGCACCGGCACCATCAAGAAACGTTTTGATTCCGTGGGCATTGAATCCACCGAGGAAAACCGCCGAGATTACCGCCAGACCCTGCTGTCAGCACCCAATCTGGGCGACTACATTTCCGGCGCCATCCTGTTTGACGAGACCTTGCGCCAGAAAACGCCTGAGGGCAAGCCGCTGGTCGAGTTGATGAAAGAGCAGGGCATCATCCCCGGCATCAAGGTGGACAAGGGCGCGCACCCGCTGGCCGGCTTCGAGGACGAAAAAGTCACCGAAGGGCTGGATGGACTGCGCGATCGCCTGCAGGAATACTATGACCTGGGCGCCCGCTTTGCCAAGTGGCGCGCGGTAATCACCATTGGCGAAAACATTCCTTCGCAGACCTGCATCGATGCCAACTGCCACGCGCTGGCGCGCTACGCGGCGCTATGCCAGGAAGCCGGACTGGTGCCCATGGTGGAGCCGGAAGTGCTGATGGACGGCGACCATGACATCGAAACGGCTTACGAAATCACCGAACTGACCCTGAAAACCCTGTTTAACCACCTGTACGAGCACAACATCATTCTGGAAGGCACCATTCTCAAGACTTCCATGGTGGTACCGGGCAAGGACAGCGGCCAGGACGTGAGTGTCGAAGACGTGGCCGAGGCCACCCTGGCATGCCTGAGCAACACCGTCCCGGCGACCCTGGCAGGCATCGTGTTCCTGTCCGGTGGCCAGAGTGAAATTGAAGCCACCGAACACCTCAATGCCATGAACCAGATGGGCCCGCTGCCGTGGCCTTTGAGCTTTTCCTATGGCCGTGCGCTGCAGGAATCCGCCCTCAAGGTGTGGGCCGCCAATCCCAAAGGCAACGTCACCAATACCCAGCAGGAACTGCTGCACCGGGCGCGCATGAATTCTCTGGCCACCAAGGGCGAGTACAGCCTCAAGGCCGAAAGCGACGCCTGAAACCCATCCCACCGGTGGCGGCCTGGACAACCGCCACCGGATCGGCCCCAACACGGACGTGACGGGCAACACTATTAACCTGGCATCACTATAGGTGATGCCAGGTTAATAAAACCAGATGCCCGCTACGCATTAAGCGGGCGTTATCACAGGGGACAAGCCATTACCATGAGTCTGAAAGACGACATTCGCCAGGCCGCGCTGGAATACCACAAAAAACCGCGCCCGGGCAAAATCACGGTGGCGCCAACCAAGGCGCTGACCACCCAGAAAGACCTGTCTCTGGCCTATTCGCCCGGCGTCGCGGCGGCTTCCGAGGCCATTGCCGAAAACCCCGCCACGGCCGCTGACCTCACCATTCGCAGCAATCTGGTGGCCGTCATCACCAATGGCACCGCCGTGCTGGGTCTGGGTGACATTGGCCCGCTGGCGGCCAAGCCGGTCATGGAAGGCAAGGGCGTACTGTTCAAAAAATTCGCCGGCATCGATGTTTTCGATATCGAAATCAACGAAAAAGACCCCGACAAGCTGGTGCAAATCATTGCCAGCCTGGCGCCCACCTTCGGCGGCATCAACCTGGAAGACATCAAGTCGCCCGAGTGCTTTACGGTGGAAAAAGCCCTGAGCGCCCGGCTGGATATCCCGGTCTTTCACGACGATCAGCACGGCACCGCCATAATTACCGCTGCAGCAGTGATCAATGCGCTGAAAATCACTGGCAAACCCATTGAACAAGTGAAACTGGTCACTTCCGGTGCCGGCGCCGCCGGCATGGCCTGCGTCAACCTGCTGGTGGACCTGGGCCTGAAACCGGAAAACGTCATCCTCACCGACAGTCACGGCGTGGTGCGCAAGAATCGCAGCGACTTGCAGCCGACTGACCCCAAATGCCGCTATGCCACCGATGCCCCGGTGAAATCCCTGGAAGAAGCCTTAAACGGCGCGGATATTTTTCTGGGGGTTTCCGTGGGCGGCATCCTCAAGCCGCACATGATTGAAAAAATGGCCGACCAGCCGATCATTCTGGCGCTGGCCAACCCGACGCCGGAAATCATGCCAGATGAAGCCAAAAGGGTGCGTCCCGATGCCATTATCGCCACCGGCCGCAGCGACTTTCCCAATCAGGTCAACAACGTCCTGTGTTTTCCCTATATTTTCCGAGGGGCACTGGACGTGGGTGCCACCACCATTAACGAGGCCATGAAAAAGGCCAGCGTGTTTGCCCTGGCACAACTGGCGCGCGAGGCCAGCAGCGATGTCAGCGCGCAGGCCTATGGCGGCAGCGCGCCGTCGTTTGGTCCCGACTACCTGATTCCACAACCGTTCGATCCCCGCATCCTGCTGTACGTGGCCCCGGCGGTGGCGGCCGCGGCGATGGAATCCGGCGTGGCCACCCGCCCCCTGGAGGACATCAATGAATACCGCGCACGCCTGAGCGAGTTTGTCTATCAATCCGGCCTGTTGATGCGGCCAGTGTTTGATGCCGCCCGGTCCAACCCCAAACGGGTGGTGTTTGCCGAAGGCGAAGACGAGCGGGTATTGCGCGCGGTGCAAACTGTGCTCAATGACGGACTGGCAAAGCCCATTCTTATTGGTCGACCCGAGGTGGTCAGCATGCGACTGGAAAAAATCGGCCTGAAATTGCAGCCGGGCCGGGATTTTGAGCTGGTCAACCCGCACAACGATCCGCGCTTCAGGGAATACTGGACCCTTTACCACCAGCTCATGCAGCGCAAGGGCGTCACACCGGAAATCGCCAAGGCCATCGTGCGCACCCGGCCCACCGTCATCGCCGCGCTGATGGTGCGTCGGGGCGAAGCCGACGCCATGCTGGCCGGGCTGATTGGCCGCTACCCCAAAGTGCTGCGCAACGTCATCGACGTACTGGGGCTGGCCGAAGGCGTGGACACGCCCGGGGCCATCAGCGCCGTGGCCACCGATCACGGCAACTTTTTTCTCACCGACACCTACGTCAACGAAAACCCCACCGCCGAGCAACTGGCCCAGATCACCCGCATGGCGGCCGACAAGGTGCGACTGTTTGGCAAAAAACCGAAGGCAGCCCTTATTTCCTATTCCACCTTTGGCAGCCGCGAAGGCGACAGCGCCGAAAAAATGCGGCGGCTTTTCCAGTGGCTACAGCAGCAGGCGCCAGAGCTGGAAGCCGAAGGCGAAATGGAAGCCGACCTGGCGCTGATGCCCGCGCTACGCGAAAAGGTGTTTCCCAACTCACGCTTGAGGGGCAAGGCCAACCTGTTTGTGTTTCCCAACCTGGACGCGGCTAACACCACCTTGAACATGGTGCGCTGTGTCACCGACGGGGTCAGCATTGGCCCCATGTTACTGGGCTGTGCCATGCCGGCGCACGTGCTCAGCCCCAACTCATCGGTACGGCGTGTTGTTAACATGACCGCACTGGCGGTGGTGGACGCCCAACAGCACGAGAAAAACAACAAGCCAACTGAAAACAACCGGACAAACCCATGACAGACATCAAAAACCGGCCGGATACCGATCCGGAAGAAACCCGCGAATGGCTGGAAGCCCTGGAAGCCGTGATTGCCCAGGAAGGGCCGGAACGCGCGCACTTTCTGATTGAACAGCTGATTGACCTGAACCGCCGTTCCGGTGGCCACCTGCCGTATCAGGCCACCACGGCTTATGTCAACACCATCCCCGTGCACAAGGAAAAACGCTCACCGGGCAATGCGGATCTGGAATGGAAAATCCGCGCCATTATCCGCTGGAACGCCATGGCCATGGTGGTGCGTGCCAATCGCCGTCCCGGCAACCTGGGCGGCCACATCGCCAGCTTTGCTTCTGCCGCCACGCTCTATGACGTGGGTTTCAACCATTTTTTCCGCGGCCCGGATCACCCCAATGGCAGCGATCTGCTTTATGTACAGGGCCATTCAGCGCCTGGCTTTTACGCCCGTTCCTACCTGGAGGGCCGTTTTGATGAAGAACGGCTGGACAACTTCCGGCGCGAAGTGGACGGCAAGGGGCTGTCCAGCTACCCGCACCCGTGGCTGATGCCCGATTACTGGCAATTCCCCACCGTATCCATGGGCCTGGGTCCCATTCAGGCCATTTACCAGGCGCGTTTCATGAAGTACATGCAGCACCGCGAACTGCTGCCGGAAACTGACCGCAAGGTCTGGTGTTTTCTGGGCGATGGCGAAACCGACGAACCGGAATCCTTGGGCGCCATTTCGCTGGCCGGGCGCGAAAAGCTCGACAACCTGGTGTTTGTGATCAACGCCAACCTGCAACGGCTGGATGGCCCGGTGCGCGGCAACGGCAAAATTATTCAGGAGCTGGAAGGCGTTTTCCGTGGCGCTGGCTGGAACGTCATCAAGGTCATCTGGGGTTCTTACTGGGACCCGCTGCTGGCGCGCGACACCAAGGGCCTGCTGCGCAAACGCATGGAAGAGGCCGTGGACGGCGATTACCAGACCTACAAGGCGCGTGACGGCGCCTATGTGCGCGAACACTTCTTCGGCAAGTACCCGGAGCTGAAAGAAATGGTGGCGCACATGACCGATGAAGACATCTGGCGCTTGAACCGCGGCGGCCACGACCCGCACAAAGTCTACGCCGCCTATGCCGAAGCCATGGCGCACAAAGGCCAGCCGACGGTGATTATCGCCAAAACCATCAAGGGCTATGGCATGGGCGAGTCCGGCGAAGGGCTTAACATCAGCCATCAGCAAAAGAAAATGCCCGTCGAGGCCATCCGGCATTTCCGCGACCGCTTCCATGTGCCGATTCCCGATGAGCAACTGGAGGAGGTGCCTTATTACAAACCGCCCGAAGATTCGCCGGAAATTCGGTACCTGAAGGAGCGCCGGGCCGAACTGGGCGGCTATCTGCCACAGCGACGCGTGGCCTATACGCCCTTGAAAACCCCGAAGCTGGACGCCTTTGAAACCCTGCTCAAGGGCACCGGCGAGCGCGAGGTGTCCACCACCATGATCTTTGTGCGTGCCCTGGCGCTGATGTTGCGGGACAAGAACATCAAGGATCACATTGTGCCCATAGTGGCCGACGAAGCCCGCACTTTTGGCATGGAAGGGTTGTTCCGCCAGCTGGGCATTTACGCCCACGAAGGCCAGAAGTACATTCCCGTGGACGCCGATCAACTCATGTATTACAAGGAAGACGACAAGGGCCAGGTGTTGCAGGAAGGCATTACCGAGGCCGGGGCGTTTTCGTCCTGGATGGCCGCCGCCTCGTCCTACGCCAACTACGGCGTGCCCATGGTGCCGTTTTTCATCTATTACTCCATGTTTGGCTTCCAGCGCATTGCCGATCTGGCCTGGGCAGCGGGCGACATGCGCTGTCGCGGCTTCCTGCTTGGTGGCACCTCCGGTCGCACCACCCTCAATGGCGAAGGCCTGCAGCACCAGGATGGCCAGAGTCACCTGTATGCCAGCACCATTCCCAATTGCATCAGCTACGACCCGACCTTTGGCTACGAAGTGGCCGTGATACTGCAGGACGGCCTGCGGCGCATGTATGCCGAAGGCGAGGACGTGTACTATTACCTGACCCTGCTGAATGAAAACTACACCCACCCGGAAATGCCCAAGGGCATCGAAGGGGACATCATCAAGGGCATGTACAAGCTGCAAAGCACTGGTCGGGGCAAGACCCGCGCCCAGTTGCTGGGTTCTGGCGCCATCCTGCGCGAAGCCATCGCCGCGGCCGAGCTACTGAAAAAGGATTTCACGATCGACAGCGACATCTGGAGCGTGCCCAGCTTCACCGAGCTCAAGCGTGAGGCCCAGGACGTGCGTCGCTGGAACCGGCTGAACCCGGACAAAAAACCGCGCGTCTCGTACGTGGAAAAATGCCTCGGCGATGCCCGCGGACCCATTGTCGCGGCCACCGATTACGTGATGGATTACGCCGAACAGATCCGACCCTTTGTGGGGGACGCATACACCACCCTGGGTACGGACGGTTTCGGCCGCAGTGACACGCGCGAAAAACTGCGGCATTTCTTCGAAGTTGACCGAAATTTCATTGCCTATACTGCAGTGGTGGAACTGGTCAAAGCCGGTGAGCTGCCCACCTCAGCCATCACCAAGGCGCAAAAGAAATACGCCATTGATCCGGCCAAGCCCAACCCGAGACTGGTCTAAGCCGAGGAGCCAAACCCATGAGCGACAAGAACAAAACCCTCACCGTGCAGGTGCCGGACATTGGCGATTTCGATGCCGTTGACGTGATCGAAGTGCTGGTGAAACCCGGTGACAGCGTCAACCAGGAAGACCCGCTGATTACGCTGGAAAGCGACAAGGCCACCATGGAAATTCCGGCCCCAGTCGCCGGCACGGTCAAGTCCGTGCTTATCCGTGAAGGCGACAGCGTATCAGAAGGCGATGCGGTGGTAGAACTGGAAATGGGTGAAATCGATGCAGTCGATGAAAAACCCGCCACAACCGGATCCGGCCCGGATACCTCGGCTGCCAGCAGTGAAACATCTACTCAAACGGCTACCGATACCGCTGAAATTCCCTCTGACAATCCGCCACCGGCCACACGCCCCTATTCGACACCAGCGACACCATCAACACCGTCGGCACCGCCACGCAAGGCGCCGCCGGTGCCTTTTGATGCCAGCGTGCGCAAGCCCGGCAAATTGGCTCATGCCTCGCCCGCGATCCGCAAGTTTGCGCGCGAACTGGGGGTGGACATTGCCCAGGTGCCCGGTTCCGGGCCCAAAGGCCGCATCACGCGCGAAGACGTGCAACGGTTCGTCAAAGGCATTCTGCAAACCGGCGCCAGCGCAGTCACTGCCAGCGGCGATGGCCTGCCAAAAATACCGGAAGTGGACTTCAGCCAGTTTGGCCCGGTTGAAATCCGGCCCCTGTCGCGGATTCAGAAACTGTCGGGCAAAAACCTGTGGCGCAACTGGGTGCGCATTCCGCACGTGACCCAGTTTGAAGAGGCCGACATCACCGAACTGGAGCGTTTCCGGCAAACACACAAACACGAAGCCAAGGCACAGGGCTTCAACCTGACGCCGCTGGCCTTTCTGGTCAAGGCAGTCACCCGGGCACTGAAACAATTTCCGACCTTTAATGCCTCGCTGGATGCGGCGGGGGAAAACCTGATCCTGAAAAACTACTACCACATCGGTGTGGCCGTGGACACGCCCGACGGACTGGTGGTGCCGGTGATTCGCAACGCCGACCAGAAAGGCATTTTCGATATTGCCCGCGAACTGGCTGACATCAGCCAGCGGGCGCGGGAGAAAAAACTCAAAACCAGCGAGCTGCAAGGCGGCACTTTTTCCATTTCCAGCCTCGGCGGCATCGGCGGCACAGCCTTTACGCCCATTATCAATGCGCCGGAGGTGGCCATACTGGGGGTATCCAAACACCGCATGCAACCGCTGTGGAATGGAGAAGAATTTGTTCCACGCCTGATGCTGCCGCTGTCACTCTCTTATGATCATCGCGTCATTGATGGCGCTGAAGCCGCCCGTTTCAGCGTTTACCTGGCCGACGTATTGGCCGACATGAAGAAGATACTATTATGAGCCAGCTAAAAGATGTTCTTGTGCCCGATCTGGGTGATTTTGACAACGTGCCAGTCATCGAGGTGCTCATCGCCCCAAGCGACACGGTGGAAAAAGAACAGCCACTGATTACCCTGGAAAGCGACAAGGCCACCATGGAAATTCCCAGCCCGTATGCCGGAAAAATCGCAGAGGTGCTGGTCAGTGAAGGCCAAAACGTCAGCCCCGGCAGCCTCATTGCCACCGTGCTGGTTGAAGCCACCGAAGCCACTGAAGAAGCCGAGCACACCGAGGCTACAACCAGCAAAACATCGGTCGAAGGGGCTTCGGCCACAGAAAACCCGCCCTCGGCTTGTGCCGAAACCCAAACTGGTGGCGCGTCCTACGACACCGAACTGCTGGTCATTGGTGGCGGCCCGGGGGGTTACACGGCGGCATTTCGTGCCGCGGACCTGGGGCTCAAGGTCACGCTGGTGGAGCGCCACCTGACCCTGGGTGGCGTGTGCCTGAACGTGGGCTGCATTCCTTCCAAAGCCCTGCTGCATGCCGCGGCCGTGATTCGCGAAGCCGAACACATGAGCGCTCACGGCATCACATTTTCGCCCCCTGAGGTTGACCGCGAAGGCTTGTTAGACTGGAAGAACAGCGTTGTGAACAAACTCACCGGTGGCCTGGCGGCCATGGCAAAACAACGTGGCGTGTCCATCATCCACGGCCAGGCCCGCTTTGCTTCGGATCATGCCGTGGAAATTACGCCCAGTGACACCAGCGACGACTCGCCAAAGGCCATCACCTTTAATCAGGCCATTATTGCCGTGGGTTCACGGGTGTTCAAACTGCCAGGCATGCCCTGGCAAGACCCGCGCGTGATGGATTCCACCGATGCGCTGGAACTGCGTGATATTCCCGAAAAACTGCTGATCATCGGTGGGGGCATTATCGGCCTGGAAATGGCCACCGTTTATTCAGCGCTGGGTTCCTCGGTCTCGGTGGTGGAAATGCAACAGCAACTGATTCCCGGTGCCGACAAGGACCTGGTCAGGCCATTGCACCAGCGCTTGAAAAAACAACTGCAGGCCATTCGCCTGGGCCAGCATGTTACAGACGTCAAGGCGCAGAAAAATGGTTTGAAGGTGACTTTTGACGATGGCCAAAACGCCATTTACGACAAAATACTGGTGGCCGTGGGGCGCCAGCCCAACGGCGCCCTGATTGCGGCGGAAAAAGCCGGTGTGGCGGTGGATGAACGCGGCTTTATTGCTGTGGACAAACAGATGCGCACCAACGTACCGCACATTTTTGCCATTGGCGATGTGGTCGGCCAGCCCATGCTGGCGCACAAGGCCACGCACGAAGCCAAGGTGGCCGCCGAAGTGGCTGCCGGACACAAGGTGGCGTTTGACGCGCTGGTGATACCGTCGGTGGCCTACACTGACCCGGAAGTGTCCTGGGTTGGCCTGACCGAAACCGAGGCCAAACAACGCGGCATCGCCTACGAAAAAGCCGTTTTTCCGTGGGCTGCCAGTGGCCGCGCGCTGGGCCTGGATCGCACCGAGGGCCTGACCAAACTGTTGTTTGACCCGCAAAGCCGTCGCGTCATCGGCGGTGGCATCACCGGCATCAATGCCGGTGAGCTGATTGCGGAAGTCGCGCATGCCATCGAAATGGGTTCCGATGCCAGTGATATCGCCCTGACTATTCATCCGCACCCGACCCTGAGTGAATCCGTGGCCATGGCTGCGGAAATTTTTGATGGCAGCATCACCGACCTGATTCCCCCCAAGGCCCGAAAATAAGCAAAAAACCAAAACCGGAAAATATGGATACATTTAGCCAGGAATCTTTTTAACGCCTTTTTCGTAAAACCACAGCCGGCATTGTGTGCTATATTTAGCTTGGGGAATGGCCCAAGCTACTTACACTTCGGGCAGAAAACGATCGGCGCAATCGCCCAAACGATCAGCGGCCGATATGAACGGCCGGTTTATCTTCCGGGTAAACCGCAACACGGGGAAAGAGGCTGCATTGACCGGCAAACCATCCGAACACATCACCCAGTGGCTGCAACAGCTGAAAGCTGACCCGGCCTCGGCCCTGGCCGTGTATCGGGAATTGCAGCGGATGCTGGAAGAATCCGCCAACACCGGATCTCGATGCCTGGGCTCGCTGGCTCAGGACAGCAGCATCCTGTTTTGGGAAACCGATTCGCAGTTTCGCTACACCTGGCTCAACCCGGTGCTGGAAGAGAAATACGGCTGGAAACCCGAAGAAGTGATAGGCAAAACCCTGGCCGATTTTGTGCAAGGTGATGACCTGGATATGTGGTTACAACTCATCAACGAGGAACCTGGCCCTTTTCGCGGCTTTTCCCTGAAAACAAAAGGCAAGAATGGCGCTTCGGTTTATTTGCTGTCTGATGGCGTGCCCTTTTACGACAACCAGGGGCATTTCGCCGGCATGCGCGGATTCAGTATTGATATCACGCGACAGGTGCTGACCGAAAAAGCCAACAAAAAGCTGATTTCCCTGCATGAATCCGTTTTGGAAGCGGCCCCGGATGCTATTGTGCTGGTCAATACCCGAGAAAAAATCGTGGCCGTCAACCAGAACTTCTGGGACATGTGGCACATCCCCGAGGCCCTTCGTCTGAATCGCGACCTGCAGCAAATCCGCCGCCATATTCGCTCACTGGTAGACATGGACAAAACTCACAAACCCGATATCGAACGTTTTTACCACGACTTCTCCGAAAAAAGTCAGGACGTCATTCACCTGAAAGACGGGCGAGTCATCGAGCGCTTTACCGCCCCGCAAATACTGAGTGGCAAAATTGAAGGCCGTTGCTGGTATTACAAGGACATCACGCGGCAAAGCACTTTGTTAAAGCGCATCATGAAGCAGGCCTATAGCGACCCCTTGACCGGCCTCTACAACCGCCGCTGGTGCGAAAACAAGCTCACGCGCCTGCTTCGTGGCACGCAAAAAAATCAGGTCGCTTTCCTGTATATGGACGTGGACTATTTCAAAGCCATCAATGACGCCTGCGGGCACGTCACCGGCGACCGCGCCTTGCGTGAATTAAGCCAAATCCTGCTGCAAGTGACCCAGGAAGACGGCGACCTGTGCCGATTGGGCGGCGATGAGTTCGGCATGATCCTGTTTGGCAAAACCCAAAAGCAGGCCATTGAGATCGCCGAAAAAATCCGTCAGGCAGTGAAAGCCTACCGGCTGATCCAACAAGACAAGGAATATCGCCTGGGCATCAGTATTGGTCTCATCAGCGCCAACCAGCGCGATACCACCAAGAGCATTTTTATCAAGGCCGACGAAGCCTGCTACCTGGCCAAGACTGGCGGTCGCGACTGCCTGGTCATCTATCACGATGAAAAAGACCGCATTCACCAATCGCATCAGGAACTGGCGTGGTTTGAACGCATGCAAAGTGCCCTCGCCAATGACAGGCTACAGTTGTGGCAACAGCCGGTTTTCAATCACAACAAGGGGCAGGAGTGTTACCGGGAAGTCCTGGTTCGGCATGTGGGAGAAAACAGTGAGATCACTGAACCCAAAGCCTTTATGCCCGCCATTGAGCGGTTTGGCCTGGCCGAGTCACTGGACCGCTGGGTGGTTGAGTCGCTGTTTTCCTGGTTGCGACAGCAGGACAACGGGTCTGACCGGGTTTACAGCATCAACCTGTCCGGCCAATCCATCACCAAACCGGCCTTTCTCGATTTTGTGTTGCAGCAATTTGCCACCTGGCAGGTACCCTATAAGCGGATCTGCTTCGAAGTCACCGAAAACGAAATTATCCAGGACCTGCAAAGCGCGCGTAAATTCATGTTGCTGTTCCAAGAAAACGGCTGCCATTTTGCCCTGGATGATTTTGGCAAGGGCCTGACCAGCTTTGCCTACCTGAAAGACCTGCCATTTGACTACATCAAGATTGACGGCCAATTTGTCAAAGGCCTGAATGATGATAAAATCAATGAAGCCATCGTCAAGTCGGTGGTGTACATTGCCCAGACCATTAACAAGACCACCATTGCCGAGCACGTGGAAGACGCGCAGACACTGGAAACCTTGAGCCAGCTGGGTGTCAACCTGTTTCAGGGGCACCATTTGGCCAGGCCTCAACCACTGGCCTGATTGTTCCTGGTTTTCCACCCCAGCCTGACAGCCAACCCGATGGCCAAACTGTATTTTTACTATTCCGCCATGAACGCGGGCAAAACCACGCACTTGCTGCAATCCAGTTACAATTACCGTGAGCGCGGCATGCACACGGTGATCCTGGCACCGGCCCTGGATGACCGCTATGGCCGCGGCAAGGTGGCCTCACGCATCGGCCTGGAAGCCAGTGCGGAAGTTTTCAGCCCCGAAGACGACCTTTATCACCGGGTGGGCGAAATGCACCGGCAACAGGCCATTGATTGCGTGCTGGTGGACGAGGCGCAGTTTCTCACCAAGGCCCAGGTTTACCAATTGACAGAAATCACCGATCGCCTGGGCATCCCTGTGCTGGCCTATGGGCTGCGCACGGATTTCCGCGGCGAGCTGTTCGAAGGCAGCCAGTACCTGCTGGCCTGGGCCGATGAACTGAAGGAATTGAAAACCATCTGTCACACCGGCAAGAAAGCCACCATGGTGATTCGCATTGACGAACAGGGTCGCGCCATCAAATCCGGTAAACAGGTGGAAATCGGCGGCAACGAACGCTACGTGTCGGTGTCCCGGGCCGAATACAAACGCATCTTTCACGACCAGGGCGTCATCGAACCGGTGCAGTGCCCCTTGCCCTTTGACGACTCACGCTCTTGACCGCCAGCACCACAAACCGCTTTCCGGCGCCACCCACACAACAAACCAGGACGACAGACCATGACCACGGCTCAGCCCCTCAATATCGTCTTTGCCGGGACCCCGGATTTTTCCGTGCCGCCATTACGCCGCCTGATTGATGGCCCGCACACCGTGCAGGCCGTGTTGACCCAGCCGGACAAACCCGCCGGGCGCGGACGCACCTTGCGCCAAAGCCCGGTCAAGCAGGCGGCTCTGGATGCCGGCATCCCTGTCTGGCAACCTGAAACCCTGCGCGATGCCCACTGGCAGCAACGGCTGGCTGAACTCAAGCCCGATTTGATGGTGGTGGTGGCTTAC
>JALWKC010000043.1 GCA_026996795.1 Lysobacterales bacterium
CTTCCAGGCCAATCAAGAGAAAAAAGATCGCCATCAAGCCATCATTGACCCAATGATAAAGCGATTTGTCCAGGTGCAATGCGCCCACCCGGATTTCCACCGGAATGTGCAAAAAATCCTGATAGGCCGGGGCCAGGAAGGTGTTGGAAAAAAACAACGCCAGAACAGTGGCGCCAATGAGCAAAATGCCACTGGCGGATTCGCGCTGAATAAACTCGTCAATCATTTTCTTCATGGGCAAGTGACCTTAAAAGACAGCCGGAAACTAGATAGCTGGTAAGGGAAGCGTTGACCAAATCGTGAACTCGCATTTCATCCCCGAAATTTCCGATAACTACGTTGAAGTCCTGGCCAATAGCCTGCTATTGGCTACGAACTTCGCCTTGTTCTCGAACATTTCAGGCAAAGTCTGCTTCGCCCAGATTCAATCAGTGCTTCCCAAGGATACGTGACTTTTCAGCGCCGGGCCAGTGCCGTTGGTCATTACTGCCTGCGTGAATGATTTTCGGCGCCTGCGAGCAGCAACAGGCTGGTGCACCCAATGACCATGCCAACCTTTCCAAAAGCACAAGGTGATCAGAATCCTACTTTTCCTCTTCGCGGCCGTCCAGCAAGCGCGCCAAGGCCGTCACGCGTTTGTTGAGTGCCAGCAAGCCAAACACCAGTATCATACCCAACAGCAGCAGACCACCGCTCACGGAATCACCCATCATGGCCAGCAAAGGGGCCAGAAAAAGGGCCACAAAAAACAACAGAAATTTCCATACCGGGCGATCGAGGTCGTTTTTTTCAAGGGTGTCCTGGTCTGCCTGTTGCCGGGCCATTTGCGCCAACCGGCTTTTCATCTGCATGGCCTGCGCGGTCGCTTCGGACGGATTGTTGGTTTGTAATACTGACATGAGAGCTCCTGGGTCAAAGGTATTAACAAAGAATATTTTCCAGCCCACACAACGTGTGTCTTTAGTGTTCGTTCTATTATGGCATCACCTTTCCGGCGGGTACAGCGCCTTGAGGGCATCGCTTTTCAGCGCCCGGTAAATGGTGTTGTGACGCAAATCCCCTCGAGGGTGATATTGCCAGTGCAGATTCGCCGGCGCAGCCTCTTTCAGCACCTGTGCCAGCCGCGCGGCTTGTGGGGCAATGTTTTCTTCGTTGGCTGCGGCCAGATACAGGGCGATGGGCTTGGGCGGTAAACTGGACAAGCTGTCCACCGCTTGAGTGACCAGTTTTTCCCGGTTCCACCACAGGCTGGGGCTGAGGGCAATGTGTTTGTCAAACAGGCCCGGTTCACGCAGCAGGCTTTCCACCACAAACAGGCCGGCCAGGGATTCACCAATCAGACCGCGTTCGGCATTCACCCGGTAACGGCGCTGGATTTCAGGCATGAGTTCATCCCGAAAAAAAGCCCGGAAGCGGGCAGACTGACCCACTTGTGGAGCAATTTCCCTGTCACTTTTGACTTCGGTGGGCGGTGTCATGTCGCGACGCCGCTGGGTGTTGGCAACCCCCACCAAAACCACCGGCTGCATGGCATTGTCTCGGATCAGTTCATCGATCGCGGTGGCCAGATGGGGAAAGTCCTCACGCAGGCCGCCATCGGGCATGTACAACACCGGAAAGGCCTGACGGGCTGACGTAATCAGGCGGCAGGCACACATTGACGGGGCGTTTCTCGCCCATGATCCGTGAGTCCAGGGTAAAGCTCTCGTGAGCCGGCACGCTATCGCCGGCGGCGTAATTGGGCGTTTTTTCACCGCAGGCAATCAGCCCAAGCAGTAAAACAATCGCAAAGGCCAAAAACCACAGCCTGAATACTGTGTTTTGTTTCATCATTCCCCCTCTGTTTGATTAGTGATTATTGACGCGGTATCCTATCACCGATGCACCAGCTGCGCCGGAGAAACCAGTTGCAGTCGCTGTTCTGCCAACCACGATGGCAGCTCTTGTAACGCCTCCAATGTGGCCCGATTGGGATGACCAATGGCAATGGCCGCCCCTTCCCTGTGGGCAATGTGTGCCAGGCGTTGCAGCTGGTGCCTGATCGCCTCAACGGTTTCCTGGTTATCCAGAAAAACGTGTCGGCGCGCGCTGGGGACGCCATAACGACGGGCCATGGTCTCGGCCACACTCTCGGCACTGGTGCGCGAATCGAGAAAATATAGTCCCGGATAGGCGGCCAATTCCTGCATCAGCCATTGCATGGGTTGCGCACGGCGGGTCAGGTCACTGCCCTGATGGTTATTGATCCCTTCAAGAAAAGGCACCTGCTGAATGGCCTTTCGCACAAAAGCCAGCAACGCCTGTCGGTTCATGCCTGCATCCAGTCGGGAGTGTTCGGCATGAAGCGCATCACTGCCTGTCATTGGCAGATGCAACAAAACCGGCTTGCCTGCCTGATGTGCCGCCTGTGCCAGAGCGCGAGTGGCCGGTGCGTTGGGCAAGAAAGCCAGCGCAACCGGCCCGGGCAGGTGAATAAACGCTTCATCCAGCGCCGGCTGATTGCCCAGATCATCAATAACGATGGCAATTTTTGCTGCTCGAAAGGAGCCCGCACCCTTTTGCGTGGCCACAGGAGCGGCCAGGGCTTGCACGCATACGAGCGAAAAAATCGCCAGTAGCAGCCCGGCAAACCGCCCCTTCCGGGCCAGAAACCGGCGTCGGCCACCGGTTTTTGGTAAAAAACGGGCAAAAACCAAAATAATGTCTTGCATTAAGAAATATCCCTATGTTATTGTTTTTACACGAAATAAATGCGCCCTAAAGAGTCATAACGTGTCAAACAGGCTTGTCTTCCTCTCCCTGACACCAAAATGACCTTCCTCTGAAGCCCGGACCTGGTCCGGGTTCTTTTTTTACTCACCCCCGCAGGTTCCATGCGTGTTCGATGCGCATCGGCGGCGCTTATTCTGTTTTTTCGGCCGCTGGCGCCAAGGTTTGGATAACCCGCACCGACTGACCTGACCGCAGGCGTTCATTGCCGCGCACCACCACCTGATCGCCCGGTTGCAATGGCACCGCACCGGCATCCGTCAATGTCACAGCAATCCAGTCTCCCTGTCCGAAACCGGGCTTAACCGCCAGTTTTTCGGCGTGTCCTTCCCGCAGCCGGTAAACATAAGCGGCGCCCTGCCGAAGCACCAGCGCATCACGCGGCACCAGCGTGACGTCTGTTGGGTGGCCGGACGGGTAGAACACCGTCACGGGCTGACCGTCCAGGCCTGGCACGGTTTCCTCCATCGGCCAGTCCAGCAGCACCTGAATCTGGTGCGAAGGGTTGCTGGCACTGGGCACAATGGTGGTAACTGGCGCCTCCACAGACTGAGCTTGTTCGGGAATGCCGTCATCTGTAAGTAAAACCTTCCAGTGTTGGCCTTCTTTTACGAAGGCCCGTGCCGTGACCGGCACCGAGACCCTGACTCGCCGTTGGCGAGAAATCAGCCGCAACACCGGATCGCCAGCCCGCACGTATTCCCCCGGCTGCGCCACGTGCTCGGTCACGTAAGCGGCAAAAGGCGCCTGCAGTTGCAGCCGTTTCACCGTTTGTTGTAATTGCCGCAGTCGCGCCGCTGCCCCTTGCTGCTGGCTCTGTGCCTGCGCCAGGTCACTGCGATTCTGTTCCACCTCTCTGGGGCTGGCCAGTTTCTGCTTTTGCAGACTGGCCAGCCGTCTCGATTCGGCTTGCAGAAAGCGCACCCGCGCAGCGGCACTGGCCACGTCCTGCTGCAGTTCGCGCAGGCGCAGGGCATAGACCGGATCAACCAGTTCAGCCACCATTTCACCGGCCTTGACAGCCGCCCCTAACTCAACAAGCCTCGCCACCGTGCCACTGGCTTCGGCCTTGACAGCCAGGTGGTAACGGGCCGATATCTCGCCGGGCATGGCTGCGGTGGGGGCCACACGGCCCTGTTTCACCGTCGCCACTTTGACCACGGCCGGCGGAGACTGGCCCGCCTGGGTCTGTGCTTGGGCCGACAGACACGGCAAGATGGCCATGGCAAAAACCACGGCCTTGACCGCAGTCAGGCGGCAGGAAGCGCCGATGGGAACGGGTAATAAGGACAACGTGTTCATGATGATTGTCTCGTTTGTGGTGTTTTTTCGCGGCCAAAGAGTTTGAGCAGACTGGGCAGCAACAGCAGGGTAAAAACGGTACTGACCAACATGCCACCCACAATCACCGCCGCCAGGCCGCGATACAGTTCAGTGCCAGAACCGGGAATCAACAACAGGGGCAGCATGCCAAACACCGAAGTGAGCGTGCTCATGAGAATGGGGCGTAAGCGCAAACGCACGGCGGTGCTGACCGCCTCGGCCCGGCTTTGCCCTTCGGCCTGTGCCTGACGGGTGCGGTAAACCAGCAGGATGGCGTTATTGACCACCAGACCAAGCAGAATCACAAAGCCGATCATGGTGAGCAAATCCATGGACTGGCCAGCGGTGAGGTCCAGCAGTTTCAGCCCCAGCAAACCGCCAATGGTGGCCATGGGCAAGGTGGTGATGACCAGTGCGGCATCACGAAATGACTGGAACATGGCACTGATCAACAGGTAAAGGATAATCACCGCCAGCAAAAACGATCCGCTGAGGCTGGACAGGGCCGTGTCCAATGCCTTGGCCGTGCCACGATAACTGATGTGGCCGTCGGCTGGCAGCATTTTTTTCAGCGCCGGGTCCAATTGTTGACGCAACACCGCGATGGCCTTTTCCAACGGAAAATCATCCGGCGGTGTGACATTCAGGCTGACGGTGCGTTGGCGGTCCACGCGCCGAATCTGTGAAGGCCCGGCGGTGCGCTGCCAATTGACCAGCGTGCCAAGAGACACCACCTGACCGCTGGGCGTGTACAGGGGCGTGTCCAGCATCTCTTCGGGGTAACGCCACTTGTCATGGCGCAAGATCACATTCATCTTTCGGTTGCCATCAAAATAATCGCCCACAAACAGGCCACTGCCCAACGCCCGGACGATACCGGCCAGTTGCTGCCGGGTCCAGCCCACCTCGGCCAGCGCCCGATCATCCGGTGACAGGCGCAGTTCCGGCTCGCCCAGCTCGAGTCCCGGTGAAGGCCGCACCTGCGCACCGGGGATCAGCCGTTGGATGCGGCCAAAGCCCAGGCGCGCCGCCGCCAGCAGGCTGTTGATGTCGCCACCGTGCAAATCGACGCTGATCTGGCGCGCCCCGCCCACGCCACGAAACACCGGCGCTCGGCGGGCAAAACCAAAGGTATCCGGCAAATTGGCCAGAATGTCCGAATTGACGATGCGCAGCAAAGTGTCTACCTCGCTGGCCTTTTCGGCCCTGACGCCAAAAAAGGCGCCGCCATTGAATACCCCAAGAAAGTAGTTGCGCACCTTTGGCTGTTTGCTGCCGTCCAGATAGGGTTGAATGCGTTGTGCAATCACATCGGCCAGCTCTTCCTGGGCGGCCTTGATTGACAGCCCCGGCGCGGGCATCAGAAACCCGAAGCTCATGTTGCGTTTTCCCGCCGGCAGGTAATCCGCCGGGGGCCGAATCCACCACGCCAGCAGCACCGGCAGCACAATCAGGCCCAGTACCCAGGCCAGTTGCTGACGGCGCGTGGCCGTGAGCCGGTCAATGCGATCCGTAACCCGCCGCCAGAAGCCCTGGTGCTGGTCTTCCAGGCTTTCGTCCTTCATCCAGCGCACGCTGGCCGCCGGTAACACGCTAACAGCCACCAGCAGTGACACTGCCACCGAGGCCGAAATGGTAATGGCCAGGTCCGTGAACAGCTGACCGGCTTCGTCCTTGAGAAAAACCACCGGCAAAAAGATGGCTATGGTGGTGGCGGTGGAGGCCAGCAGGGCCGCCCACACCTGTTTCGTGCCAATGCGCGCCGCCTGGTGCGGGGGTTCGCCTTTTTCACGATGGCGCACAATGTTTTCCAGCACCACTATGGCCGCATCCAGCACCATGCCGGTGGCGAAGGCCAGTCCGGCCAGGGAGATAATGTTCAGGGTTCGCCCCAGGGCCTGCATGATGATAAAGGCCGCCAACAGGGAAATGGGAATGGCCAAGGCCACGATCAGGGCCGGCACGGTGCGACGCAGGAAAAACCACAGCACCCCGATGGCCAGCAGCATGCCAAGTATCAGGTTGTTGCGCACCATGCGGATGGAAGCGCGGGTGTACACTGAATCGTCATAGACCTGGGTGATGCGCAAGCCTTCATCCTTGAGCACACCCTGAGCCAGCTCGGCAATGGTTTTTTTCAAGCGCTGCATGACATCCAGCACATTGACCCCGGCCTCGGGAATCACGTTCATGGCAATGGAAGGCCCGCCATTCTGGTTGATGACACCGCTGGGGTCTTGCATGACCTTGCTGACCGTCGCGATATCCCGCAGGTAGACCGGCTTGCCGTCACGCCAGGTGAGCACCTTGTTACCCAGCTCCTGAATGCCGTACTTGCCGCTGTAACGCAGGGTGTACTTGCGTTTGCCCACGTCCTTGTTGCCCGCCGAGGTGTTGCGGAAATCCGCATCAAAGCGCAGTTGGGACAGATCAATGCCCAGCGCGGCGGCTCGCCGGGGGTCAAACTGGATGCGAATTTCGTGCGGCCGACCACCAAAGGCATTGGCCGAAGAGACACCGGGAATCTGTTCAATGCGTGGCAGGATCACCTCGTTGATGAAGTCCTGATAGGCCGCGATGGGCCGCGGATTGCCCGCTTGCGTTCGCAGCGCAAACCAGGCAATCACCGTGCCGCCAAAACGGCCGCCGCCCACGCGCACGGTGGGCTCGGTGGCGTCCACCGGGTAACGCGGCACCTGATTCAGGCGATTGATGACTTCCAGCAGCGCCCGCTGCATGTCCATATCGCCGGCAAATTCCAGGCTGATGCTGCCCTGGCCACGACTGGCAGTGCCTTCCATGCGGGTGACACCGGGTAAGCCGCGAAACACCTTTTCCTGCGGCTCCAGAATTTCCGATTCCACTTCCGCAGGCGCCGCCCCGCGCCAGGCAGTGCTGACGCTAATGACCGGCCGCTCCACATTGGGCGCCAGTTGCACCGGCAGCTTGCTCAAGCTGATCAGGCCAAAAATAGCCACAAGTATCACGGCCACGGCCACGGCCACGCGGTTGGCAAGGGAAGCCTCGGTCAGTTTCAAGACGCATCACTCGTTTTTGGCAATCCGGCCATGATAAATCAAGCCAGCAGCCGGTGCCAGTGCAACAAGTCACCGGAGTGACTGGTACTCACCCACGCTATGCAGACCCATCAGGGGATGATGCTCTGGTTTTTCAGACACAGGCTTGACGCACGTCATCAAGTGGCGTTTTTGACTCTTTGCCGGTTTACAATCCATCCGCCATTCGCCAGGGAGCCTCTTACATGGACACCGCCCGGTTTTGCAAGTGAATAATCAGCGAAGAAGGATCGATTGCAGTCTTACATCCGGCCTGTTCACGAACCTGAATGGTTCTGGCCTCAATGGTATTCGCCGA
>JALWKC010000044.1 GCA_026996795.1 Lysobacterales bacterium
GACTGGTCTGGCGCCGTGCGTGAAATCACCGGCGAGGTCAGCGTCACCCCTAGCGGCCAATTGATGAGTGTGGTCATGGGCGACGACAAGCAACGGCTCAAACCCAAGGACGTGTTGCTTCACTGGCCGGCGCATGTGTTTTACGCGCCAAACCGGGCATCCTGGCTCATGGCGCCGGGTCAGTGTCTCACGTTTCTGCCACTGGAAAATCCAGGCCAAATTCAAAAAGACCTGCTTGATCTGTTTGAATCCGGTTGCCAAAGCCCGTGCTTTGTCCAGCCGTTGGGTTTGTTTGGTCTGAAGTCGGGTAAAGCAGGGGATACCCTCAATGTGGCTGATGACAAGACATATTTCAAGCACCTCAAGCAAGAGGCGGACAAAGCCTACAATCGCCACCTGGCGCTATTTCTGGAACATTTTCTCAGCCAGGAAAAGGCGGGACTGGCAAGCTGGCGAGAACGAGTGCTCGACCCCATGGCCTGGCACATGCAATTCGCCAGCCGGCCCGATCCTGACCAGTTACGAACGCCGGAAGCATCGTCACCTGACTTTGAGGGCACATGCACACCACCGGGAGGGCAGCAGTGATGGAAAAACCCACTGACCACCACTCCCAGGCAGTGCCTGAAGCGCGGATTCTGGACGTGCCGCTGCACGGCCCGGTGTTGATTGAAGCCAATGCCGGCACGGGCAAAACCTTCACGCTGGTGCACCTGTATTTGCGCGTGTTGCTGGAAAAATCCCTGTTGCCGTCCCAGGTTCTGTTGCTGACTTTCACCAATGCCGCCACCGATGAGCTGAAACTGCGCCTGCAGGGTCTGTTGCGCCGTGCGCACGATGCCTTGCACGCCCGCTTGCAGCCAAATGATACCCCACGCCACAATCAGGCCACTGACCAATCTGAGGAAATCGATGCCACACTGGATGGCATCCTGAAGCAGTTTGCCAGCGAAAAACACCTGGACTGGCTCAAGTGGTGTCTGGTCAGTTTCGACCAGGCCGCCATTTTCACCATCAACGGCTTTTGCCAGCGGGTATTGCAGGATTTCAACCACCTGTGCGGTTCCCCGGTGCTGGAAGAGCTGGAAACCGACAGCCGCCAGCCATTGCGTGCTTTTCTGGCCGACTACTGGCGGCAGCAGGAAAGAACGCTGGATAAGCACCTGCTGAAGTTTGTGCACGGCACCGAAATTCGCCTGATACCGGGCGGGCCATACGATCGCAGCGACAAGGTATTGCTGAATCTGGTCGGCACCAAACTGAACAAGTCCAGCTTTGTTGATATCAATCAGCCGGAGTGGCCGGACACCCGGGCCTTGACCGAGTGTCTGCAACAATTGGAAGTCGATTGGAAAGAAAATCGCGACCAACTGGTGGATAAAATTACCACCGCCGGTATTTCCCGGGTAACTCCGAAGATGACCGCTTCCCTCAAAACTGCCTTGGACAACTTTTTTGGCCAAGGGGTATTTGATAAAAAACTGCTTCACTTCAGTGCCAGAGTCGCCCACAAAATGAAAAAGGGTCATGAAGGCAATTACCCTGACGACCGGTTTTTTATTCATTTCGGGCAGTTGCTCGCAGGCATCACCCAGCTAA
>JALWKC010000045.1 GCA_026996795.1 Lysobacterales bacterium
ATTCGCAGCAAACCTTACTAAGATTTTATCCCACGCAGAGAACTTTCTGGTGACAGCACCTCCCCTGGTTTGCTGTTGGCAGAGGCAGTTTGAGGATCACGGCATGTCACTGAAAGAGCAGATTGTCCAGGACATCAAGGACGCCATGAAGGCCCGCGACAAGCAGCGCCTGGGTGCCTTGCGGCTGCTCAGCGCGGCCATCAAGCAAAAGGAAGTGGATAATCGCGTGACCTTGAGTGATGAAGACATCACCACTATCATCACCAAAATGATCAAACAGCGCAAGGATTCGGCTGAACAGTATCAGCAGGCCGGGCGCAACGAGCTGGCCGAACAGGAACGCTACGAAATTTCGGTGCTGGAAGGCTACCTGCCTGAACCGTTGAGCGAAGCCGAACTGGACGCGGTGATTCAGGCCACGGTGCATGAAACCGGCGCCAGCAGCATGGCAGACATGGGCAAGGTCATGAACGCTCTGCGGCCCAAGATATCCGGTCGTGCCGACATGTCGGTGGCCAGTGGCAAAATCCGCGCCTTGCTGGGCTAAGGCTCAGTAGAACACACTCCGGACAAACAGGCTTGAGACAGGGTCTTGAGCCTGTTTTTTCTTGTCCACCTTTCGCGCCCAGGCTTTTTTTGTAGAATAGGTCATCGGCCCAGCTGGAGACGCCCCCTTGGCCTCGCGCATTCCCAATGAATTCATTAACGAGTTGCTGGAACGCGTCGATATTATCGACGTGATTTCGCCGCGCGTGAACCTGAAAAAAGCTGGTCGCGATTACCAGGCCCTGTGCCCCTTCCATGCCGAGAACACGCCCTCGTTCACGGTCAGTCCCACCAAGCAGTTTTACCATTGCTTTGGCTGTGGCAAACACGGAACCGCTATTGGCTTTTTGATGGAATATGAAGGACTGGACTTCCTTGATGCGGTGGAATCGCTGGCACAGCTGGCGGGTGTGGACGTGCCACGCCAGGGCGGGCGCGGGCCGGCCGACAACCACGCAAACCTTTATGCCATCACGGACAAGGCGCGGCGGCTGTTTCAAAATGACCTTGCCAGTAACGCCGAGGCCCAGGCTTACCTGCAACAGCGTGGGCTGAATGCGCAGACCATCCAGACATTCCAGATCGGTTCGGCACCGGATGCCTGGGATTATGTTTTGCGGTCGTTTTCGCCCGCCGAACAGCCCTTGTTGATGCAAGCGGGGCTCATCACCCAGAATGACAGTGGCAAGGTGTACGACAAATTCCGCCGCCGCATCCTGTTTCCGATTCACGACCGGCGCGGCCGGGTGATTGCCTTTGGCGGTCGTGCTTTGGGCGATGATCAAATGCCCAAATACCTCAATTCGCCCGAAACGCCTTTGTTTCACAAGGGGCGCGAACTGTATGGCCTGCACCTGGCCCGTAAACACAGCGACAGCAAAACAGTGCTGGTGGTGGAAGGCTACATGGACGTGGTGGTGCTGCACCAGCATGGATTTCCCAATGCCGTGGCGACTCTGGGCACGGCCACCACGCCCGAACACGTCACCGTATTGACGCGCTACTTTGACAACGTGGTGTTCTGTTTTGATGGCGACAAGGCCGGTCGCGCCGCGGCCTGGAAAGCGCTGGAATCGGCCCTGACTTACTACCGGGACGACAAGTCGCTCAAGTTTGTCTTTCTGCCCCAAGGCGAAGACCCGGACAGCTTTGTCAGAGGCCATGACGAAGCGGCTTTCCGGCAGTTGCTGGATAAAGCCAGCAACCTGTCCGATGTGTTGCTCAACGGCCTGCAGAAAGACCTTGATCTGGACAAATTGGACGACCGCGCGCGCTTCATCGAACGGGCCAGGCCCTACATACGTCAGTTGCCCAAGGGCCAGTTCCGCACCCTGGTGTCCCAGCACATCGAGCAACTGACCCACACCGAAATTGACTGGGAGGCCGCGACGCCCGGACGCCATTCGTCATTCAGGCGCGAGGAAGCCAAGTTAGTGGATGACCGCGTCGCAGCGGCTCTGGTCAGCGGGGACTGGAGCCCGGTCAAAAAGGCCATTGCGCTGGTGCTTCAGAACCCGCCGGCGGCACTGGATGCGCCATGGCCGGCCAGTGTGACCGGTTGCGGCCACAAGGGCGCGGCGATTCTGCAGGAGCTGCTTGAAACCGTATGTGCCAACCCACAGATTAACACCGCGGCGCTACTGGAAAACTGGCGCGGGCGCGGCGAGTACCCGCACCTGAACCGCCTGGCGGCGTGCGATTTGATGCTGACGCCCGAGCAGGCCAGCAACGAGTTGCGGGATATGGCCGTGTATTTGCAACAGGCCGTAAACCGTAATAGAATCGAAGGTTTACGCAGGAAACAGGCACAAACTGGCCTGAACGCCGAAGAACAACAGGAATTGTTGCAATTATTGGCCTCACGCGTGCAAAGAGTGCAACCTTAACAATTATTTGACTGTCTAAGAGTGAACCACCAACCTTAAGACACAACAGGTGCCAGACCCGATGGAAAAAGAACGATCTCTCATGAAAGACCTGATTTTCAAAGGCAAGGAGCAAGGCTACTTGACCTATGCGGAAATCAATGACCATCTGCCCGACAGCGTGGTGGAAACCGATGCCGTTGAAGAAGTGATCAACATGATCAACGACATGGGCATCACCGTCTATGACGAGGCGCCGGATGCCGACACGCTGATTCTGAACGACGGAACCGCCAAAAATGACGACGAAACCGCCGCTGAAGAAGCCGCTGCGGTGCTGTCGGCGGTGGATCCCAACATTGGTCGCACCACCGACCCGGTGCGCATGTACATGCGCGAAATGGGCTCGGTCAACCTGTTGAGCCGAGACGTAGAAATTGCCATCGCCAAGCGCATTGAGTCCGGCACACAGCAGGTGTACGCTTCGGTGTGCGTATTCCCCAAAACCATTGAAGCGGTGCTGGAAGAATTCGACGCCTGGCAGAACGAAGAGATCAAGCTGGATGATTTCGTGCTGGACATTTACAACCCGTACGCGGAAGTCATCATCCCCAAGGTGAAAAAACCTGGCGACAAAAAAGACGACGACGAAGAAGAAGTGCCAGAGGAAAAGTTTGATCCCAAGGACGTGGTCAAGCGCATGAAGAAAATTGAAAAGCTCTGGAAAAAATTCCTCAAGAACGTGGAAACCCAGGGCATTGGCCACAAGACCGGCCAGAAACTGCTGGAGCAAATGCGCGATGAACTTATCGAGTTCAAGTTTCATCCCAATTTGCACCAGAAATTCATCATGCAGCTGAAAGTGGCACAGGAAAACATCCGCCACATTGAGCGCCGCATCATGAACATTGTGGTGGAGCACTGCGGCGTGCCACGCCAGCAGTTCATCAAGTCCTTTGTGGGCGCCGAGGCCGATATTGACTGGATCGAGAAATTCATCGAGCAGGACGATTCTCATGCCACCTTGCTGGCGGTGTATCGTGATGAAATCATCGACCTGCAAAAGGAGCTGAAAAAACTGGAGCAGCGTTACATGTTGCCCATCAGCAAAATCAAGGAAATCAACCGCAACGTCACCGTCAACGAAGCCAAGACGCGTCGCGCCAAAAAGGAAATGATTGAGGCCAACCTGCGCCTGGTGATTTCCATTGCCAAGAAGTACACCAACCGCGGCCTGCAGTTTCTTGATCTGATTCAGGAAGGCAACGTGGGTCTGATGAAAGCGGTGGACAAGTTTGAATACCGCCGCGGTTACAAGTTCTCCACTTACGCCACCTGGTGGATTCGCCAGGCCATCACGCGTTCCATCGCCGACCAGGCGCGCACCATCCGCATCCCGGTGCACATGATCGAAACCATCAACAAACTGAACCGGGTTTCGCGTCAGCTGCTGCAGGAAAAAGGCCGCGATGCCACGCCCGAAGAACTGGCGGAAATTATGGAAATGCCGGTGGAAAAGGTGCGCAAGGTCATCAAGATCGCCAAGGAACCCATTTCCATGGAAACGCCCATCGGCGACGACGAAGATTCGCATCTGGGGGACTTCATCGAGGACGGCAACATCATGTCGCCGCTGGAAGCCGCCACCGTGGACGGCCTGTCCTCCACCGTCAAAAGCCTGCTCAACGGCCTCACGCCACGCGAAGCCAAGGTGCTGCGCATGCGATTCGGCATCGACATGAACACCGACCACACGTTGGAAGAGGTGGGCAAACAGTTTGACGTCACGCGCGAGCGGATTCGGCAGATCGAAGCCAAAGCCTTGCGCAAACTGCGTCACCCCAGCCGCTCCGAACAGCTCAAGAGCTTCCTCGACCAGAACTGATAAGCCTGAAAGCCCTCAGGCTTTCCCCTATCAGCAAAAGCCCCACATTCCCGTGGGGCTTTTTTATTTGCGGCTTTGTTTCTCCCGTGACTCCTTATCACTAAAAACTATCATCCGGCAGGGACAACTATTACTTCAGACCTGTCATTTATTCTTTGCTGTGGTCTTTCCTTGGATGTTCGTTGAAACAATCGGAATTTGACGCTTATTCCGATATAGTTTACACTGTAAAGTGTCAACTTACCTCCGAAAAGGCAACGCCAAATGAAAGCGACAGCCAAGGATCTGAGATTCCATTCGAAAGAACTGATAGAAACGGTCAAAAGAGGCGAAGAGGTCATTATTACCTTTCGGGGGAAGCCGTGTGCCAAGCTGGTTCCTTACGAGAATGAAAAAAGAAAGGCACCAAAATCCCCTTTATTCGGCCTATGGAAGGATCATGAGTCATCTGCTGACGTGAATGAGTACGTAAGAAATTTGAGAAAAGGGCGCTTCTAGTGGTTCTGGTCGACACAGATGTCCTGATCTGGTATTTGCGTGGCAATGAAAAGGCCCATAAAACCATAGAAAACCTTGAAAGCTTTACAATTTGTGTGGTGACTTATATGGAGCTTGTTCAGGGGATGAGAAATAAAAAAGAGCTGAACACGCTTCGCCAGGCTCTTCAGGCCTGGAATTGCAAGATTTTATATATAACAGAGGAAATCTCTGCAAAGGCGATGTTCGCCGTTGAAGCGCATTTTTTGAGCCATTCCATGCAAATAGCCGATGCGATTATTGGTTCCACAGCCATTGCTCATGGTATTCCATTATTGACCGGTAACGATAAACATTACAAAACCATGAAAGGCCTGCAAATCAAGAAGTTTCGTCACGATTAAAACGGTTATCAAAGATGAGCTTTGCCGTCTCCGTGGAACGGATGGTGGTAAAATGCCTATCCCGTTCGCGTTACGCTGTGGTGTTGCCGGGTGAATAACCTGCTAATGCCGGGGTGGGAAGCTCTGAGAGCCTCCCCAGGGAAGCTCTGATTGAATCTGGCGCGAGCAGATTGTTGTGAAAAATTGTTCAGTTCAAGGCGCAAACCGCACGTAATAGCAAGGCTATTGCGAAGGTTTGCAACACAGAAATGGACGATTTTACACCACAAGATGCCGTGTTACGATTCGATCAGAGGTTCCCTAGATACCCTGATCTGATTTTCTGGTGTGCCATGCCCAAAACCTTATCTGCTGCCGATTTGAAAGGCGCCTATACCGCCCTGGTAACACCCATGCAGCCTGATGGTCGCCTGGATCAGGCAGCATGGCAACGCCTGCTGCGCCAGCAGATTCGCAGTGGCATCGATGGCGTGGTGGTGGCTGGCACCACGGGCGAATCGGCCGTGCTCACCGACACGGAATTTGCCTGGCTGCTGTCGCAGGCGGTACAAGCCTGTCAGGGCAGCGACACGGCGGTGATTGCCCAGACAGGCAGCGTTTCACCGGAAATTGTTATCCAGCGCAATAAGCTGGCGGCCAGTCTCGGCGCTCAGGCGGCGCTGGTGGTGGTTCCCTATTACCTGCGCACCACGCAGGAAGGCCTGCTGGCTCACTTCCAGTTGATTGCCGACGATTCGCCACTGCCGGTGATTCTCTACAACGTGCCGGGCCGCACGGTCACGGATATGGAGGGGGAAACCAGCGCCAGACTGGCCACTCACCGCAACATCATCGGCCTCAAGGAAGCCCTGGCCGATCATCAGCGTATTGCCTGGCTGAAACAGCACAGCACCGATTTTGCCATCCTTTCCGGCGATGACAGCACCTTTCTGGAAGCCATGAAAAACGGCGCCAGCGGCGTGATTTCGGTGGCTTCCAATGCGCGCCCCAAAGCCGTTGCCGAGATAACTTCACGGGCACTGGCGGGCGACTGGGCCGGGGCGGAAAAAGCCAATCAGGCGCTGGAGTCGCTGTATCACCTGCTGTCCTACGTTCCCAATCCCATGCCCGTCAAGTGGTGCCTGCATCAGGCCGGGTTGATTGAAAAAGGCATACGTTTGCCACTGATTTGGCCACCGCCACCGGCGGATGCGTTAAACTGGCCAGTAGAAATCGAATCCATTCAAAAGGAATACCACTCATGAGAAAAGCCATGCTGATCGGGCTGGTGCTGGTCGTTGCCACCAGTACCGGCTGCCGCCTGTTCAAGGAAAAACACGTGTATCAGGACGCCCGCGAACTGCCCCCGGTGAAAGTCCCCGAAGGCCTGGACCAACCCAACCCTTCGGCGGCTCTGGCGGTGCCACCGGCCCGCGGCAAAGGCCCACTGATTCAGGAAATCAAAGCCCCCGGCATGGCCTTTCAGGTTCGCCAGAGCGAAAGCGGCAAAGTCCTGATCGAAGATCAGAGCGATCTGCCGGTACTGACCTATTTTGGTCCGGCTTCCGCCGTGCGCGAAGCCCTGCATGGCATGGAACTGCCCGACGGTTGGCAGCTGGCCAGTGAAAGTGGCGACTGTGATGCGGTGCTGCGTTTTTCCGATCCCAAAGCCAAAGCGGCCGAAGAACTGGGTTTTTTCAAGCGCGTTTTTACCCGCGAGGGTCGCGTCATGGACCGTTCCGGCGAATACCGCCTGCGCTGCCAGAGCACCCCCGGAAAAACCACGCTCACCATGCTTGATGCCAACAACAAAGCACCGCCGGCCCTGCTGGTGGATGCCATACTCGGCGGCTTGTACCAGCAACTGCTGCAGCGGGAAAAAACCGCCTCAGCCCCGCAGTCCTGACAACAGGCTGAAGCAAAACGATACGGAGGCTATGGTGACATCCCCAACCGGTTTTCTGGAGAAACTGGCCACCGCGCAGCGGTCAAATGCCAGCCTGTTGTGTGTGGGCCTGGACCCACAGCCGGAAAAAATTGCCCGCTATGGCGTCAGCCTGGGTGAGTTTTTGCGAGCCATTGTTGAGGCCACGGCCGATCAGGTCTGCGCCTTCAAGCCGCAATTCGCGCATTTTGCCGCGCTTTCGGCAGAAGATGAATTGCAGGCCATTATCGAATACATCCACACCAAACACCCGGCGATTCCTGTGATTCTGGACGCCAAACGCGGCGATATCGGCTCCACGGCCGAAAAATACGCCGCCGAAGCCTTTGATCG